>CAYQZZ010000018.1:0-36013 GCA_964422155.1 uncultured Dehalococcoidaceae bacterium
TTCACAAACAGAATCTTCCCCATGTATCCTCCAGCCATTGTTTACTCCTTTCACTTACGTTAATTTGGGTCTGCTATTATTCTACGCATGATTTGTTTTTCATGTCAAAACGAATAGTATCATGGTTATTAATAATACTTAAAAACAAACATCCCATTGTCATTGCGAGTCCATTCCGCTAAAAGCGGAAGGCGAAGCAATCTCTATCTCAGGTTTAATTTATTGATTGAGATTGCCACGTCGTCCTTCTGCGGAAGGACTCCTCGCAATGACAGTTTTACAGAGAGAGTCAACCAAAACTAAACAAAACCCGAAGTATCAGTATTGAACAAAGTGTGAAATTTAGGATAAACACCACGTAAATTTGGTAGCGAGCAACCATTACACGTATAGCACCGGGTTATATACTGGTGTTGATAAAGCTTAAAAATATATTCCTGACTGATGAAGGACATGACTTTATATCGGCTGAGGACAGAGTTAAGAGATAAATGAGAAAGCTCCTTAAACCCGTTCTGGATTCCATAACATCATTGGTGACCGCTCTTGAAGCCAGGGATGAGTACATTAGCGGTCATTCGGGACGAGTAGCGGGGATGGCGGTATCGCTGGCCCTGGAGCTCGATATACCCCGACATCAGGTCGAAAAAATAAGGTTGGCCGGCCTGCTCCATGATATAGGTAAGATAGGCATTAGAGAATCGGTATTGAAAAAACAGGGTGAGCTTTCCGATGATGAATATTCGCACATGGCATCACATAGCATCATTGGCGAGAGTATATTGAGGTCCGTGATTGATGACGAAGAAATTCTAACGATGGTCAGGCATCATCACGAGCGGTATGATGGGAAGGGATACCCTGATGGCATGGTTGGCCGGCAAATACCTGTTGGAGCCAGGATTCTGGCTGTAGCTGATATGTACGATGCCATGACGTCTGACCGTCCGTATCGTAAGGCTGTCAACCCCCGGGTAGCACTTGATGAAATAAAACGACAGTCACGCATCCAGCTTGACCCGTGGATAGTCGAAGCCTTTCTGGCGATGATAAATAATAAAATTAAGGCAGGCCGTGTCGGTCTGGAACTCGCCACGCCCTGATTGAAAGACGGCTGGCTAGCCCTGTTTTAGCCTGCGGAAAAGCTGTGACGGCCACCAGCTCCAGCGTCCTGCTATTGCCGCCAGCGATGGTACCAGCAGCGCCCGTACTAGAAAGGTATCAATCAGCACGCCGATGGCAATCGGCGCACCAATCTGGAGCACCATGGGTAAAGGTGAACTCGCCAGGGTGGCGAAGGTACCTGCCAGAATAATGCCACAGGAAGTGATAACGCCGCCGGTGTTGGCTACGGCACGTTGTACCGCTTCTTTGATTGATTTCTGCTCGGCTTCTTCTCTAATCCGTGATACCAGAAAGATGTTATAGTCTGCGCCGACCGCTGCCAGCATCACGAAGACGAATACAGGCAACATATAGGTAAGGTTCTCCCCTTTCAATACGCCCAGGAAAAGCCAGGACGTAATGCCCAGTGTGGCGCCAAAGTTAAACAGTACCGTCGCCACCATATAGAGTGGCGCCAGCAGGCTGCGCAGCAGTATGACAATCACCGCCAGAATACCGATTGAGGTAATAATCAGGACGCGGATAAAATCAGAGTTACTGGTATCCAGCATATCGGTGTGGATGGCCGCTTCGCCGCCGACAAAATGAGCTGTCCCCTTCAAGTTAGAGGCATCTATCGTAGCAGTCGCGGCTTCCCTGACCTGTATTACGGTTTGTGAGGCGGCGTCTGAGTACGGGTCGGTCTTGATTATTAGGTTGATTCTGGCAGTCTTTCCATCGACAGAGAAATAGGTGGCCTGCAGCCATTTTACAAAAGGACTATTCCCATTAAGTTCGAACTCGCTGCCCAGCAATGTTAGAGCGTCACCGAGGTCATAGAGTGCCTTCTGGGCTTCGGAAAGAATTTTAGGTAAGTTGGTCAATTGTCCGGTACGTAGTTGATTCAGCATCGTAGAAAGCTGTGTCAGGTCAGTTATCGAACGGGTAAAACTTGTACTTTGAGTGATTCCGGGATAACGCAAGGCCAGGTTCTGTAAATCATCGGATATTGATTGCACCAGAGCAAATTTAGTGATGTCGGGGATGCCGGTGCCGCTCAGCGTATCGCCGAGACTATGCACTTTGGCTCCAAGCTCGACAAGCTGACCGCTCGGCGCGGAAAAATAGTCGACTCTTGAAATACCATCAACGTTATTCAACAGCTTGGCCACATCTTCAACACTTTTAGTTGAGTCCGGCGTCAGCAAGCCATTTTGAGATTGTATTAATAGATAGAGCGGTGACAGCTCGCCCATGGGGAAATGGTCTTTAATAACATATAAGCCGTGAGCTGACTCTACATTCTGTGATATCTGGGATAATACATTGGCTGACAGGTTAATGGTACGCAGGGATAAGTAAGGGAGAGCTAGAACAACGATAATCGGCACGGCGGCTACCACGGGATGCCCGGCTACCCATTGTCCGATTTTGAACCAGCCGAATCTTCTCTGTTTGTGTGCCGGTTCCGTCATAGCCGGCCAGAAAAGGTAGCGCCCGAATATCGACATTAGTGCTGGTACCAGGGTCAACCCGGAAACCAGTGTGACCGCAATGCCAATAGCGAGCGCCCAGCCGACACTCCTGGTCATACCGAAGCGTGAAATGCCGAGACAAAGAAAAGCGATAATAACGGTAGTGGCACTGGCGACAATGATAGGTCCGATACGTCTCATGGTGAATTCTATTGTATTCGCCCGGTCGCCCCGGGATAGCTCTTCCCGAAAACGAGAGACGATAAAGAGACAGTAATCGGTGCCGACGCCGAAAATAGTAACCACCATGTAGGCATCAGTGATTGTTGAAACGCTGACTCCAGCTTGAGCTAGAAAGCCGATGATTCCCCGCGCTACCAGAAAACTGAATCCTATGGTTACCAGGGGCACGAGGGACGCGATTGGCGAGCGATAGACAATAAGCAGCAGGATAATGACCAGAACAACTGTTATCATAGTGGTCTGGTCAATAGACCGCTGGACTGAGTCAAACAGGTCATAAAGCAGGCCGGCGTTACCGGTGAGATAAAAAGCGCTCCCCGGGTATTGCTTAAACTGCGCCCGAATTTCCTTAATCGCTTGCTTGGCGGCATCATTGAGAGCCGTTACTGACATGTCTACCTTAATCATCATAGCCGAGTTGTCTTTGCTAACCAGGGAAGAGCGGAGTGCCTCGCTATCGAATACTGAGGTAACGCGGCTGACCACCTTTGGCGCACTGTCAGAGATAAGCCAGTTACGCAGACTCTTTGCCTGGTCCATGTCCTGCTGGCTAAGCCCTTTTTCGTTATAGACAACGATTAGCGCGCTGCTTGATGATGATTGGGAAGCCGTACCGAACTTGGTATTCAGCAGGTCGCGGGCAAAGGCAGATTCAGTATTTTGAGGCAGGAACTGACTCTGGTCGGTTACGCCCACCTGGGAGAGTTTTGGGGCTGTAATCGCTAGTACGGCAGCCAGGATTATCCAGCCTGCTAAGATAGCAAACTTATATTTATGTGTAATCCTGCCCAGTGCGGAGAACATTGCCGTCTAATATTATAGGCGACTATCGACCAGATTGTCCAATCCTGGAGTAGGAAGGCCGTCTCCTCAGCACCATGATGGTGTTACCATGATAATGTTTATTATTGTTATTCTGAAGTCGTCCCGACCTGTCGGGACGACTGAAGAATCCGTGCTTGATGAGAATGGTTACGGATTCTTCGTCCTTCCAATGAAGGACTCAGAATGACAGTAAACCATTACTAAATACCCTTTTATCACTAGCTTTGACAATGATAAGTAAGTGTAATATTCTAAAAAGGTTATACTCACAATTCTGAACTCACACAATATAAAACTATACAGCATATCACAAGACACAGTAAGGGAACTCATGGTGCGTGGTTATATGAATAAGGCGCTCTGGCCTTAGAAAAATAAAAAAAGGGAAGGAGGCTTAAATGGCAACATTAAAGGAACTGCAATCCAGAATTCAGAAACTGGAGGATATCAAGGCGATTGAGAAACTCCAGAGAATATACGGTTATTACCGTGACTATGCCGACTGGCAAAAGATTGTCGACCTGTTTTCCGATAGTGCCGAATCGGTGGAGGTGGCCGATTTAGGCGTCTACAAGGGTAAAAAAGGAGTGAAAAAGTTTTATCTGGAGTTAATGGGCGCCGAGCCGCCCAGGCCCGGTATGCTGTCACTCCAGATGAACGTACAGGGTGTCGTGACGGTCAACCCGGATGGCAGGACGGCTTCCGGCCGGTGGTATGGCTGGGCGATGGAGGCTTTGCCCGCAGTTTCAATCCACTACGGAGAACTCAGACAGACCTGGACTCACGGCATATATGAGAACGAGTATGTCAAGGAAAATGGAAAATGGTTGTTCAAGAAGTTATATTACAGCCTGATATTCCGCACTCCTTATGAAGACGGCTGGTTGAAGACGCCGGTTATCGGTCAGAACGGACCGAGTCAAGAAGTGCCGCCGGATGCACCGTCAACTAACTACCATCCTTATCCTTCACGGTGGCGGCCCCCGTATCATTACACGCATCCTATCACCGGTAAATAACCTGCCATCTGATTAAAGGAAAAAATGGAGGCTGATAATGAATGAACTGCAAGAACTGGATAAGCGCGTAACCCTCATGGAGGATATCCAGGAGATAGAGAATCTCCAGAGAAAATACGGTTACTACTTTGAGCAGCAGAGACTCAATGACATTGTCGACCTTTTTTCGGAAGATAATACCGAATCTCTCGAGATAACCGACCACGGCCTGTTCAAGGGCAAGAAGGGTGTGAAAACGATGTTTCTGGAGTGGATGGGCGGGGGCGCCAGCCGGCCGCGGCCTCAATCCGGCGGGTCGATGGGCGGCGGTATCGTCTGTATCATGCAGCTTCAGGGAGTAGTCGAGGTAGCCCCGGATGGTAAGACCGCCAAGGCCCGGTGGAACTGCTTTGACCTTGAAGCCAGGCCCTGGAACGGGCTGATGCGGAACTACTGGCTGCACGGCTACTATGAAAACGAGTACATTAAAGAGAACGGGAAATGGTATTTCAAGAAACTCCACTGGAACGATACGTTCTGGACACCCTATGAAGACGGCTGGCTGAAGGCACCCCTGCTGGGTAACATGGATGAGCACCTCACCATAAAGGCCGATGCTCCGCCCACGGCGTTCCATCCGTATCCATCCGGTTTTCATTTACCCTATAGTTTCAAACACCCCGTTACCGGCAAGTGATGAAAGATGAGGTCGTTTAGCAATTCTAAAAATGTTAATTTTCCGCTCACCCTGAGCCTGTCGAAGGGCAGAGTTAATTACGTCACTATGGTTCGACAAGCTCACCATGAGCGGTCGCTAAACGACCTCGATAGAAAATGGTAGAGAAAGCAAAGGTAGCCCTGATAGCCTGTGATACCTACGATGATGGAGAAGTATACCGGGCGGTCAGGGCGGGCCTTGACCTCATCGGCGGGATTTCTCATTTCGTGAAACCCGGCGAGAAAATCGTCATCAAACCCAATGTGCTTATCGGCGCCAGTCCCAATAATTGCGTGTGCACCCACCCTTCGGTGTTTCGGGCGGTAGGGAAGATACTGTTAGAAGCCGATGCCAGCGTGACCTGCGGTGATTCTCCGGCTTTCGGCGGCTCTAATTTGAATATGAGAATAGCCGGTTTGAAACAGGTAGCCGATGAGCTGCGGATAAAGATGGCCGATTTTACCAGGGGCAGGGCGGTCATTCATAAAGAAGCGCTGTTAATCAAACGGTTTGTCATCGCCAATGGCGTCCTGGCTGCGGACGGTCTGGTCAGCCTGCCGAAGCTGAAAACACATGGCCTGACCAGGCTGACCGGAGCTGTTAAAAATCAATTCGGATGTATTCCCGGGTTTTTAAAAAACCAGCAGCATGCCAAAACGCCTGACCCTTACGATTTTGCCACCATGCTCGTCGATTTGAATACGCTGATAAGACCGCGACTTTATATCATGGATGCTGTTATGGCTATGGAGGGTAACGGGCCGAGGGGCGGTAAACCCAGGAAGCTTGGTGTCCTGCTGCTTTCCAGCGACCCCATCGCTTTAGATGCCATCGCCTGTAAAATCATCGACCTGAATCCTGCATTTGTACCGACCTCCGCGCCGGGTGAGAGGGCCGGGCTCGGCACCTACCACTACGAGAATATTGAGGTCGTTGGAGCGAATGTAGAAGCTTTTGTCTGCAAGGACTTTGAAGTAGTCCGTAAGCCTCCCGTGCCCGCAACGAGCGGGCGTGTACGGACATTTATTAAGAACCGCACCAGCCCCAGGCCGGCCATTGATAAAGCATTGTGCACCAGTTGCGGCACCTGTGTCCGGCATTGCCCCGTAACTCCCAAAGCAGTAGACTGGGTTGGAGGTGACGAGTCCCATCCGCCCGCTCATAACTATAATCGTTGTATTCGCTGTTTTTGCTGTCAGGAGGTATGCCCCGAAGGCGCTATCTCCATAAAAGAGACACTGCTGGGTAAAATCTTCTTCGGGTGAAAATTTGAAACTACAGGAGGAGGATGAAATGAATACAGAAAGCCAGGTTTACCGTGAACTGCAGAGATATCTGGATAGATTGCCGGGTGGCTTCCCTGAAGTTGAGTCCGGACTGGACGTCAGTTTGTTGAAGCGCTTCTTTACTCCGGAAGAGGCCAGATTGGCTATGCAACTTTCCATGAAGCCGGAACCTCTCGAACGCATTTTCAATCGCGTCAGGAAAAGCGGTATATCCATCGAAGAGCTGCGCCGGCTTTTAGACCGGATGATGCGCAAGGGAACCATTCTGACCGTCGAAGAAGGCTACGATGAAACGCATTACTGCAACGCCGAGTTCGCCATGGGAGGCATCTTCAATTTCCAGATTAACCGGCTCTCTAAAGAATTGCTTACCGACTATCATCAATATCAGGCCGAAAGGCGCTCTAAAGCCAGGCCCGGCTCCGGGGGAGGTCTCCCGCTGCGTACCATTCCCGTCGCAGAAAGCATTCCCCTGCCTGAGAAATATCGGGTCAGTGACTACGACAGCGTGAGAAAGCTTATCGAAAATGCCCGGGGACAGATAGCCGTGGCTAACTGTATCTGCCGCCAGACCGCCGGAATTCTTGGCGGCGGCTGCCATAAGACCGACCTTGTTGAGGCGTGCTTAATTATCGGGCCAGACCATGCCAAAAGACATGTGGATATGGGTATCGGCCGCTACATTACTAAAGAGGAAGCCTTCGGTATTCTGGAGAAAGCGCAACAGGCCGGACTGGTGCTCCAGCCGGAAAACTCGCAGCGCCCGGACGCCATCTGCTGTTGCTGTGGCGATTGCTGTGTGCTGCTCACAATGTTGACAAAGCACCCACGCCCGGTGGAGCTGTATGCCACCAACTACTATGTAGAGGTCGACCGTGGACTGTGTACGGGGTGTGAGGAGTGTGTCGAGAAGTGTCAGCTCAATGCCCGTGTCATGGTCGATGGCATCGCCGAGGTAAATCTCGACCGCTGTATCGGCTGCGGCAACTGTGTCGTACTCTGTCCGACCGGCGCCAATAAGCTGCGGAAAAAGGAACCGGAAAAAGTGCCTCTAAGAGACAAAGATACCGTCAATATGAAGCAGTTGGCTCGCAAAGTCGGCGGGTGGAAGATGCTTAATATCAGGATGAAGATGCTATTGGGGTTAAAGGTATAATTTATCCGACCTGAGGTTATTTACATATTTAAGGAGATACGATGAAAATACAGAACTACCGTCAGGTAAAGGGCATAATGGCGGCGCCGGGGGTAAACATGCGCGTCGTGGCCGGACCGGCGGAAAAAGCGCCGACCTTCGTCATGCGCGTCTTCGAGATACAGTCGGGCTCGGCGACGCCTTTGCATACCCACACCTGGGAGCATGAAATTTTCGTGATTTCCGGCAAGGGTGTGTTGAGAAGCTCCGGTAAAGAAACCCCACTTCAGGAAGGCGACGCTGCTATGGTTCTCCCCAACGAGCAGCACAGCTTCCTCGGCATCGGCAAAGATATGTTCCGCCTGATATGCGTCGTGCCGCTGGTGGACGGCAAAATGCCGGGCATGCCGGCAACGGACTGAACGAACATATCGTTGAAAATGAATAACGATAACAGGTATAATCACAACAATTCATGTTTGAGTGAAAAAAGGAGGAACTCAAATGTCTATCAAAGAGAACAAAGCAATTATCCGCCATGCCTATGAGCTCTTTAACCGGAGAGAACTGGATAAATATTTGGAGATTTTTACCCCTGGATACGTTGAGCACTACCCTGACGGGGATATGTCTCTGAAGCAGGTATTAGAGTCGGTCACCATGTTTTGCGGCGCCTTCCCTGATGTTACTTCTACTATTGAGGACATGGTCGCTGAGGGAGACAAAGTAGCCTTTCGTGTGACGCACAGAGGAACCCATAAAGGCGATTTTATGGGCATCGCCCCGACTGGAAATAAGATTGAAATGACCAATACCGCCATATTCAGAATCGCCGGCGGTAAATTGGCAGAATGCTGGCCAACCATGGATAACTTGCGCGTGATGCAGCAGCTTGGCGCTATTCCTAAACAGTAAACAAAAAGAAATCATTTTTTATTGTCATTCCAGCGAAAGCTGGAATCCAGCGGGGTGGTAAAAGTGGGATGGATTCTGGCCGGAGTCTACCCCGTACACCGATACGGGGCCAGAATGACAGAATGAAACAAAGAGAGGTATCTTATATGTTTAAAGTCAAAGGTAAACTGATTGGATTCATGAACGATGTTGAAAAATTCCCCTGCCACTTTGATTACCATATCGGCGAGGAGTTCACCTATGACGGCGAGAGAATCGAAGGGAGAATCTGCCCGGGCGTTCTCCTCACCATGGTTCCCGTTGTCTGGCATACCTTCTTTGCCGCCGGACACCCCTACGAACGTATTCTATTTAAATACGCCGGCCTGGATGCCAAAGACCCTTCGATGAAGGTATATGACGGTATCGGCTTCAGGCCATTGAAAGAGGCGCCGGCAGGCTCGGGTGGCAAATCGGCGGTCGTCGTTACTACACGACGTCCGGCTGGCCTTGTAGCAGGCTCAGGCTTCGGCTGCGCCGACTGCCGGACTTCCGCCTATTTCTCCGTCGAGGCGGTGGACATCGCCAGCGGCGGCTATACCCTCCCTTATTACAAAAGGGAGATGAGCATACTGGAAAAGGTCAAGAAAAATCCTGGCATGACTGTGGATGAAATCTTGAAAAAATTTACCGATTTCGAGAGAGATGAAATTCATCCCCCGCTTTACAACGTCATTGTGCAGCTGATGCTGGACGAGCTTGCCGAGGTGGGCTATATTGAGTTACGTGACGGAAAGGCTTACCCCAAGAAATCCTCTGGTAGGAAATCAATAAAAAAGTAGAGAGTAATTAAAAATGTCATTCTGGCGCAGGCCAGAATCCATCCCCCTTTCCCCGCCTTCTGGATTCCAGCTTTCGCTGGAATGACAATTGAGTATACTGGATTCCCGCTGCAGTTTACCCCGATTTATCGGGGCGGGAATGACACCAAATTATTGCCAAACAATCTCACCCCCCGCATTTGGCAACACAGGGCTTCCCCTGATAAACTATAGTTATTTGTTAAGGAGGTATTTTTATGAACGGTTGGATGGGTAAAATTTTACATGTCGACCTGAGCTGTTTTAAAATAAGTGAAATTCCGACACAGCCATACGCTGAGAAATACCTGGGAGGGCGCGGTCTCGCTTCCCGGCTCTACTGGGAAAAGGTAACGCCTGATGTTAAAGCCTTCGACCCGGCGAATCGGCTCATTTTTATGACCGGGCCGCTTCTGGCTACCGGCGCTCAGGGAGCCGCCAGAATGTCCGTTTCCGGCAAGTCACCCATGGCTTACCCGGAAGGATACTGCTACGGCAGCATGGGAGGATTTTTCCCCGCCGAATTGAAGAAAGCGGGATGGGACGGCATCGTCATCGATGGATGCGCTTCCAGGCCTGTATATCTGTTGATAAACAACGGCGAGGCTGAGCTTCGGGACGCTTCGACACTGTGGGGGAAAGGCGCTTACGAGGTAGAAGAAATGCTCCAGCAGGCCCACGGCGATAAGATACGCTTTGCCACCACCGGCATCGCCGGCGAAAACCTGGTCAGGACGGCGGTTCTTTTCGGCTCCCAGCTGGCCGCGGTTACCGCTGGTTTCGGCGCCGTTATGGCCTCCAAGAAGCTCAAGGCTATCGCCGTCAGAGGTACGGGAAGTCCTACCGTAGCCGACCCGCCCCGACTCAAGGAGCTCAACCGCTACACCCTTCAGATTAAAAAGACCGTCAGCCTGGCTGTCACCCCCAGGTTAGGCATGACCAATCATGGCCATGTCCTGGAGCCATTGGGGCAAAGACACTGCTATCAATGCGGACTGTATTGCTCCAAGTACATCTACCGTTTCGGCAACGACTCCAAACTTCAAGACCTCCGCGGCTGTCAGGCTATGGAGTATTACCTGCCGTGGATTTTTGGCCATGAAGATGAACCTATTAAAACCGTGTTCGATGCTCCTACCCTGGCTAACGACTATTCTATTGATACCTTCGAACTCCAGAGTATGGTTGATTGGCTTTACGCCTGTAATAAATCCGGCGCCCTTACCGAGGCTGAAACCGGCCTGCCGCTATCTAAAATAGGCACCCGGGAGTTCCTGGAAAAGCTGCTGTATTCTATAGCTCATCGGGAGGGGTTCGGGGATATTCTGGCCGAGGGTATGGTGAGGGTCCGCGATAAGGTATCGGAAAAGGCGCGCGCCAAGTTCACCCATAATATAGCTCCCATCGGCTCGCATGACGGCATCCCGCCCCGGGCTTACCTGGCCCACGCGCTGCTCTATCCTTTCGAAAACAGGATGCATCCTATCACCGTCCATGAAATGGGCTACGCCCGCATGCCGTGGACTATGAACCAAGCCGACCCGAAATCGTCTCCTGTTACTCCGGAATCATATTTGAAGATAGCCCGGGCTTTCTGGGGCAGCGAGGCTGCCGCCGACCAGACTACCTACGAAGGAAAAGCTATGGCTGCCAGGAATATCCAGAACCGGGCCTATCTCAGGGACAGCCTGGGACTGTGCGACTACGTCTGGCCGATTACCTATTCTTTCAGCACTCCCGATGGTGTCGGCGACCCCGACCTGGAAGGAAAAATCTTTAACGCAGTGACCGGAATCCCTGCCGGGGAACTCGGACCTTTTGCGGAGCGTATCTTCAACATGCAGAGATTCATCAGGGTACGCGAGGGACACCGTGTGCCTCAGGATGATTTCCCGCCGGAGTTCAACTTTACCGAACCGTTTGTATTCGGCATTCACGGCGGTAAAATGGTTGTGCCGGGCCCCGGCGCCAGACCTGTGGATATGACCGGAAATATGCTCGACCGCGATAAATTTAAAGGGATGTTGAAGGAATACTATCAGCTGCGCGGCTGGGATGAGAAGACAGGACTTCCCAGGAAGAAAACACTGACCACTCTGGGTATGGACGACCTTGTCGGTGCTTTATAGCGCCGGAATACCTTTATGAGAGCATAAGTCCTGTTAGTATTCGTTCGATAACTTAATCTTATCCCTGGCTAACGGAGTTTACTGCGGAAGAATATGGATATCGCTTGAAAAGGAGGAGAATGTCATGACGCTTGAAACAAAGGTTTTGCTGGAAGGTCTGGCGTTTGGGGAATGCCCGCGCTGGCACGATGGTAAACTCTGGTTCTCCGACATGTATGCCCATCAGGTGATGACTGTAAGACTTGGTGGCAAGACTGAGAAAATTGTGGAAGTGCCGGGCACCCCTGCTGGACTGGGGTGGCTTCCCGACGGGCGATTGCTGGTGGTTTCCATGACTGACAGGCGGCTTTTACGACTTGACCCCGGTGGTCTCACCGAAGTCGCTGATTTAAGCGGACTGGCATCCGGTATTTGCAACGACATGGTGGTGGATAAGCACGGGCGGGCCTATGTCGGGCATACTGGGTTTGATTTTTACGCGAAACAGCCATTTACACCGGCGGAGATAATAATGGTCACACCTGACGGAGATAGTCGTGTCGTGGCTGATGAAATGCTTTTTCCGAACGGCTCTGTCATAACACCGGACGGACATATACTGATAGTCGCCGAATCTCGAGGCTCACGTCTTACTGTCTTTAGTATCGGGCCTGATGGCTCTCTATCAGGACGGCGGGTCTGGGCTAATCTCGGGAGTGACGTTCATCCCGATGGTATCTGTCTCGACGCTGAGGGCGCCGTCTGGCTTGCGAATCCAGGTAGGAATGAGGTTATTCGCGTCCGGGAAGTTGGCGAGGTTACCCACCGTGTAAAAGTTTCGACCCAGGCTTTCGCCTGCATGCTCGGCGGACCGGACCGACGCACGCTCTTTATCCTTACCGCCGAAACATTCGACCCTGATGAGGCCAGGGCTAAAGCCAGCGGCCGTATTGAGACGGTAAGGGTAGAAGTCCCGGGCGCGGGTCTTCCCTGATTTCTTCGAAGCGGAGAACATACACGCAAATCGCCAGGATAATAAACCATGAATTAGGGGGATTAATTATATGTTTGACTGGGATGTCGTCATCATCGGCGGCGGGCCGGCGGGACTGACAGCCGGACTTTATTTATGCCGGGCTAACCGGCGGACGCTTCTCCTCGATAAAGATACCGCCGGCGGCTATATCAGGAATGTAGCATTGATAGAGAACTATCCCGGCTTTACCGATGGCGTCTCCGGCGCACAGCTGGCTTCTCAAATGGTAAGCCAGGCCACGAAGTATGGGCTTCAGATAGAAACCGCCGAGGTAACCGGCATCGAGCTTTTTTCCAGCACGCGGTATGTAGCCTGCTCCCGCGGACAGGGTTTTACCACCAATATCATCATCATTTCCGGCGGGTCCAAGAATAAAAAGCTGGGCGTCCCCGGCGAGGAGGAACTGGCGGGCAAAGGTGTCTTCGAATGTGCTTTCTGCGATGGCGGCCACTATGCCGGCAAGGTGGTGGCGGTGTGCGGCGGCGGGGATGCCGGCGTTGTCGAAGCTCTCTACATGGCGAAAATCGCGTCGAAGGTGATTCTCATCGAAGCTATGCCCGGGCTCACCGCCACCGCTGTCCTTCAAGATAGAGTTACCGCCAACCCGAAGATAGAAGTCCGCTGCGGCATGATGGTAGAGGCCATCACCGGGACGGATAAGGTTGAGGCTATAAAGCTGGCGGCGGGTGATAAGAAAGAGACACTGAAAGTGGATGGTGTCCTGGTGCATGTCGGCCTTGAGCCCAATACCGGCTACCTGGAGGGCATCGTGCCGCTGGACAAGCAGGGGCAGGTAATCGTTAACGAGAAAATGGAAACTGAAGTACCTTATATCTTTGCCGCCGGCGATATCAGGAGTGGCTCTCCCCGGCAGGTGGTCACGGCGGTAGGGGACGGCGCCATCGCGGCGATTACGGCGCAGAGATTGTTACAGGAAGAGGAGTGATACATGAGTCAAAACGAGAAGACTATTGTTAAAACGGAATCAGGCAGGCTCCAGGGTAGCTTCGAGGATGACCTGTATGTATTCAGGGGAATCCCGTATGCGGTTCCCCCTTTAGGAGACCAACGCTGGCTGCCTCCCGCACCAGTGAAACCCTGGAAAGGAGTGCGCCCGGCCCTTGCCTTCGGCCAGATTTCTATGCAGCCCCCGATGCCGGGAGGTATGATGACCGGGGGGAAGGTTGTAGAAGAACCTAAGGGTGAAGACTGCCTTTTTTTGAATGTCTGGACTCCCGGACTTGATGATACCCGCCGGCCGGTAATGGTATGGATTCACGGGGGTGGCTTTATCATGGGGTCGAGTTCGAGCCCCATGTCTGATGGAAAAATCCTGCCAAAACACGGTGATTTGGTGTTTGTTACCATCAATTATCGGCTTGGTCCGCTCGGTTTCCTGCGCTTGACGGAGGTGACGGGCGGTAAAATCCCCTCGACTGGCAACGAAGGAATCCTCGACCAGGTTGCCGCTCTCCGGTGGGTGCAGGACAATATCGCCTCCTTCGGCGGCGACCCCGCCAACGTTACCGTCTTCGGCGAATCAGCCGGGGGCATGAGCGTCGGGACATTGCTGGCGATGCCGAAAGCCCGGAGGCTGTTCCGGAAAGCCATTCTCCAGAGCGGCGCCAGCACTACGAGACCGGTAGACTATGCCATAAAGACTGCCGGGAGGTTTCTGGAGACCCTCGGTATCAAACCCAGTGACGTCAATGCCCTGCGTGCCTGCTCCCCCGAACAGTTGATTTCCGGGTTTTTTAAAATGACCTCCGGTTCTATCTGGTCTCTGAATAAAGGAGGGTGCATGGAACCGGTAGATGACGGAGATATTCTGCCGGCACTCCCCCTCGAAGCCGCCCGACGCGGCGCCATCGGAAATGTAATTGTAATGGCCGGGTCCACGCTGGATGAAGCCAGGCTTTTCGAGATGATGATACCGAACGCGATAGCACTGGATGAAGACGGAATGGTAAATCGCTTGCGGGAATTTTTACCCCGGGAAAACATTCAGGATTTTATCAGGGTATACCATGACGCGCGAGTTAAGAGGGGTGCCGCGGTCAGCCCTGCTGATATCCTCTGGGATATCGAGACTGACCTTCAGTTCAGGATGCCGGCGGTCCGGCTTGTCGAGGCACAGTACCGTCACGGAGTCCCTGCCTATAATTACCTGTTTACCTGGGAGTCGCCGGTGCCCGGTCTGGGCGCCTGCCATGGTCTTGATGTCGGTTTCGTGTTCGGCAATTATGTCAAAGAATTCCACGGCTCGGGGCCGGCGGCAGAAAGATTGGCGATGAACATGCAGGATGCCTGGATAGCCTTCGCCCGCACCGGCAATCCGGGTTGTGAAAGCCTGGGGGACTGGCCGGTATACGGAAATAGCCGGAAAACGATGATATTGGGGAAAGAAAGCCGTGTGGAAGACGCTCCTTATGAAGAACGGCGACTTGCCTGGGACCCGATTCCCGACGATATGCTCGGATAATTAAAAAGTCCTGCGGTGAGATGTTGCGAAAATATTGCTATAGTCGCCCTATGCTGTCTTTACTGCTACCCGCCCCATTTTCTCCACCCTCACCGCAGCCACTTTAAGCTCCGGTATTTTCGCCACGGGGTCGAGGGCGGGATTGGTCAGCTCGTTGGTGGGGCTTTCGGCAAAGTGGAAGGTCATGGCAATTGTGCCCGCCGGAGATGAATCGGTAATCCTGGCTTTGGCTATCACCCGGCCGCGCCGGGAAATTACCCGGACCATCTCGCCGTCATCTATGCCCAGGGCTGCGGCGTCACCGGGATTTATCGCCACCAGCTCTTCACCATGGAAGATATTAAGTCCCTTTACCTTACGTGTCATCGTGCCGGTATGATAGTGGAACAGGGAGCGGTCAGTCGTGAGTACCAGCGGATATTCATTGTCAGGCAGTTCCGCCGGCGGTCGGTAAGCCAGAGGCACGAAGTGCCCCTTGCCCCGCGAAAAGAGCGTGGTGTGGAGGATGGTTGTCCCCGGGTGTTCTTCGGTAGGGCAGGGCCACTGCAAGCTTTCTGTCTCTAGGCGGTTAAAGCTGATGCCTCCGTAGCTGGGTGTGACCATGGCAATCTCGTCCATAATCTGTGAGGGATGTTCGAAGTCGAAGCCTTCTGCCGCCATACGCCGGGCAATCTGGCAGATTATCCACCAGTCGGGTTTACTGTTGCCCACCGGTTCGATAGCCTTTCTGACCCTCTGCACCCGGCGTTCGGTGTTGGTGAAGGTGCCGTCTTTTTCGGCAAAGCTGGTGGCCGGCAGGACGACGTCGGCCAGTTGCGCGGTCTCCGAGAGGAAGATATCCTGCACTACGAAGAATTCCAGTCTCCGCAGCGCCTCGCGGACATGGCTGGCATCAGGGTCGCTTAAAGAAGGGTTCTCGCCCATGAGGTAAATAGATTTAATTTTTCCTTCGTAGGCGGCCGGGATAATCTCGGTGAGTGTCTTGCCGGGCTTGGGATTCAGGCTGCAACCCCAGGCAGTCTCGAATTTTTCTTTCATTATCTGGTCGGCTACGGACTGGTAGCCGGAGTACACGTTGGGCAGGGCCCCCATGTCGCAGGCGCCCTGCACGTTGTTCTGTCCTCTTAGAGGATTGACCCCGGAGCCGGGTTTGCCGATATTGCCGGTGAGCATGGCCAGGTTGGCGACCGCCATGACGTTATCCGTGCCATGAGTGTGTTGCGTGATGCCCATGGTGTAGAGGATTGTTGAAGGCTTATTGGTGGCATACATGCGGGCGGCCTCGGCTACTTTTGCTCCGTTTACGCCGGTAATGCTCTCCACCAGGCTCAGCGGGTAGTTCTTGAGCGAGTCCTTGAAGAAATCGTAGTTTTCACACCGCTCTTCGATGAATGCCGCGTCCATCAGCCTTTCGTCGACGATGATTTTCATCATCCCCATCAGCAGGACGACGTCAGTGCCGGCGCGGTGCTGCAGCCAGAGGGCGGCATCGCGCACCAGGCCGATTTCCAGTGGATTGGCGACGATGAGTTTGGTGCCCTGGCGGACGGCTTTGCGGACATTCATGCCGATTATAGGATGTGCCTCGGTGGTATTGGTGCCGATAGCCAGGATGCAGCGGGCATCGCCGATATCATCGATGGAGTTCGTCATGGCTCCGCTGCCGAAGGTTGTGACCAGACCGGCCACCGTCGGGGCATGTCAGAGGCGGGCACAGTGGTCCACGTTGTTGGTTCCCAGCACCGCCCGGGCGAACTTCTGCATGACGTAGTTGTCCTCGTTGGTGCTCTTGGCCGAGGAAATTATCGCTACTTCATCTCCCTGATAGTGCCCCAGTTTGCTGGCGACCAAGGAGAGGGCTTCGTCCCAGGAGGCTTCTACCAGTCGGTTGTTCTTCCTGATAAGCGGCGTGGTCAGCCGGTCTTTATGGTTGACGAACTCGGCGATGCCGAAGCGGCCTTTAACGCAGAGACGCCCCTGGTTCACCGGTCCCTGCTCATCCCCGCGGACGCCGACGATTTTCTCGTCTCTGACGCCCAGGTACATCGAGCAGCCGACGCCGCAGTACGGACAGACGGTCTTGACTTCTCTTTCCGGTCGGATGGTTTCCTTGGGCATCATGGCGCCCACCGGGCAGCGTACCATGCACTCGCCGCAGGAGCGGCAAATCGAGTCCATCAGGGTTGTATCGCCGAAGGTGGCTACCTTCATGTTATAGCCTCGGTAGGCCATATCAATGGCGCCGACGCCGGTTATCTCCTGGCAGGCGCGCACGCAGCGGGCGCAGAGAATGCACCTGTTGCGGTCGAGGTCGAAGAAGGGGTTGCTGTTGTCGACGGTACGGGGTGTCGTGTCCCGGGGTATGCTGAGCTTATGGACGCCCAGGTAATCGACGACCTGCTGGAGTTCACAGTTTTCGTTGGCCGGGCAGACAACACAGCGGTCGGTAACGGCGACATGCCGCAGGCACACGTCGTAAGGACCGCAGCGCTCCCGGCGGTGGCAATCGAGGCAGTCGCAGGGATGGGTGCTGAGTATCAGTTCCAGCGCGGTGCGCCTCACTTCATTAATCGCGGGAGATTCCGTGGTCACTTTCATACCGTCGGTGGCGGGTGTGGTGCAGGCGGTAGGCAGTCCGCGCGTCTTTTCGATTTCTACCACGCAGAGACGACAGCCCCCGTACGGTTCGAGGTCGGGATAGTGGCAGAGGGTGGGTACGTAAATTTCCGCCGACCGCGCCGCCTCGAGCACCGTCATCCCTGTGGTAGCCCTGACTTCCTGCCCGTTAATGGTTAGAGTAATATTGTCCATGGTAGTTATCAGTTTACAGTAAACAGTTTACAGTTATCAGTTGTCAGTTTACGAGGTCATTCAGAAACCGCTCATGGTGAGCCTGTCGAACCATAACGGTGTTCTTACCTTGCCCTTCGACAAGCTCAGGGTGAGCGAAGGATTGAAAATGTATCTCGTTGCTAAATAACCCCAGCTTTCTCCTCTCCCTTTATGGGAGAGGGAAGGGTGAGGGTGAGGTTTTTAACAGGCTTGGAGAGCCCCCTCACCTCAATCCTCTCCCCTGCCTTCGCCGAAGCGGCTCCGCGCAGGCAGGCACGAGGGGAGAGGAAATTATCTCTCATCTTAAGCAGTGGCTGATGCCTTTGTTTTTTCAGCCTTTACCGGTATAGGCTCACTGGGGACATCTACCTTTTCCCCGGAGACCTTGACAATGGCGCTGAACCGTGCCGGGCAGACTTCGAGGCAGGTGCCGCATTTGACGCATTTATCCTGGTTGATGACGTGCACCATTCTCTTGCCGCCGACGATGGCTTGGGAGGGGCATTCCCGGGCACAGATGCCGCATCCCTGGCACTTGTCCGGCAGGACATAAAAGGAAATTAGCCTGGCACAGGATAAAGCGGGGCACCTTTTCTCGTCGATGTGGGCTTCATATTCATCGCGGAAGTAGCGCAGGGTTGTCAGGACGGGATTCGGGGCTGTTTGTCCCAGCGCGCAGAGGGAGCCGGCTTTAATCTGCTCGCCGAGTTTCTGGAGAAGCTCGGTGTCTTCGGGTCGGCCTTCGCCGCGGCAAATCCTTTCCAGGATGTCGAGCATCTGTTTCGTGCCCACGCGACAGGGGACACATTTGCCACAGGACTCGGCCTGGGTGAAGGAGAGGAAGTACCTGGCGACATCGACCATGCAGGTCTCTTCGTCCATGACGACCATGCCTCCCGACCCCATCATGGAGCCGGCCGCCGTCAAGCTCTCATAGTCGACGGATTGGTCGAGATAGTTTTCCGGCAGGCAGCCGCCGGAAGGGCCGCCGGTCTGGACGGCCTTGAATTTCTTACCGCCGGGAATTCCGCCCCCGATTTCATAGATGATTTTGCGGAGTATAATACCCATGGGCACTTCGATAAGACCGCTGTTGGCGATTTTACCGGTGAGGGCGAAGACGCAGGTCCCCTTGCTTTTTTCCGTGCCGATGCCGGCATACCAGTCGGCACCCCGGGCGATAATGACCGGTACTGTTGCCAGCGACTTGACGTTATTGATGGTGGTCGGTTTGCCCCACAGCCCCGAGGTCGCCGGGAAGGGCGGACGGGAGCGGGGCATACCACGCTTACCCTCGATAGATGCCATCAGTGCTGTTTCCTCGCCGCAGACGAAGGCGCCGGCCCCTTCTTTGACGTGCATATTTAGACTGAAATTGGAGCCCAATATATTCTTACCGAGGAAGCCTTTTCCCTCGGCCTGTTTGATAGCCAGTCGCACGCGTTTTACGGCCAGCGGGTATTCCGCCCTGATATAGATATAGCCTTCGGATGCGCCGATAGCATAGGCGGCAATCGTCATCCCTTCGAGGACGGTACAGGGGTCGCCCTCCATGGTGCTGCGGTCCATGAAGGCACCGGGGTCGCCTTCGTCGGCGTTGCATATCATGTACTTCTGGTCGCCTTTGGCGTTACGGCAGAACTCCCACTTGGTGCCGGTGGAAAAACCGGCGCCGCCGCGTCCCCGCAGGCCGGAGCGCTTAAGCTCATCGATGACCTGTTCCGGCGTCATTCCTTTCAGGACTTTTTTCAGCGACTCGTAGCCGCCGACGGCTATATAGTCTTCGATTCTCTCCGGGTTGATATGGCCGCAGTTACGCAGGATGATGCGCTGCTGCATACTGTAAAACTTAATATCATTATGGTACATTATGGCCTGGCCGGTAACCGGGTCTTTATAGAAGAGACGCTCGACCGGTTTGCCGTCGCGGAGGTGCGATGCGACGATTTCCGGGACATCGGCGATAGTGACATGGGTATAGAAGATACCTTCCGGCTCGACGATGGCCAGCGGCCCCTGTTCGCAGAAACCGTGACAGCCGGTGAAATCTATTTTGACTCCGCTTAAGCCCAGTTCCGATACGGCTCTGGATAAAGCCTCGGTAATTTCCAGCGACTTACCCGATACGCAGCCGGTTCCCTGGCAAATATATATCGTATGATGATTATCTTTAACTGGCTTTGCTTCTGTCACCTAAAACCTCCGCAACTTTCTTGGCTGTCATCTTACCATGGGTCTCGTTATCTATCGTCATCGTGGGTGCCAGGGCGCAGGCGCCGATGCAGGCTACGGTCTCCAGCGTATATTCCATGTCGCCCGTGGTCTCTCCAGCCTTGATGCCGAGTTGCTTCTCCATCTCAGCGAGAACTTTCCCGGAACCGCGCACGTGGCAGGCCGTGCCGCGGCACATCCGGATAATCCTTTTACCCAGCGGCGTTAGCTTGAACTGAGCGTAGAACGTACTGACTCCGTACACGGTGCTTTCCGGTATATGTAAAAACCTGGCAATTTCCCGCATGGCTGCGGCCGGCAGATAGCGGAACTTCTCCTGGGTCTCCTGCAGGATAGGGATAAGCTCCTGCCTGTCCCCCGTGTAGTGCGAGAAAATCTCCTTCAATTTATCCTGGACGTCCGCTTTGGTCAAGTTATCTTTTGCCAGGGTTACCACCTCCAGTCTTTAAAAGCCTGACGAGTTTCCATGTTACAATTTCGCAGAGTATGGTAATGTCTTCGGTGGGTAGATAGTCCGGTATCGTGCTGTCAAACATGATATTCCCTTCGGGAGGGAACTCTTTATCGCCCCGCCACAGGACGATGGTTAAGGGTATATAAGGAAAAGCATCGATAGTTATAGAGATATCACCGAAATCGGCTTTACGTCCGCCCAGTATTACCGCTATTTCCAGGAGTTTTTGCGGTTCGTCATTGAAGTGATTGATGATAGGGTCTATCGCCCTTTTAAAGAACGTGGGATAGTAGTTAATGCCTTCGTGCAGCTCTTTATAAGTTATCATCCGGTTGGATAGCGGAGTGCCTTTAGCCCGCGTAAAATAATGAAGTATTAAAATTTTATCCCGCATGGGCACGGTTTCTTCGCTATTGACGAGAGATACCTCGCCATGGGGGAAGCTGATTTTATAAGAACGGTATAGATGGTCGATTATTATGGATTTTTCGGCGTTTAGATATCGGGCGCCGCTTTTACGGCACTGCTGTTCTATGTCGACAATACCGGCCAGTTGTTCGCAGGCAAGCTTGTAAGCCAGCTCATAAGCACCTTTCCACACATTACGCTCTGGTATAGTCAAGCGTTCCCTTGTCATACTAGCTTTACTTTACTATACTTCTGGTTAATATGTCATTCTGAAGGAGTCCCGACTTGTCGGGACGACCGAAGAATCCGTTTTTTTATAGGAAAGTTACGGATCCTTCGTCCTTCCACTGAAGGACTCGCAATGACATTTTTTCTTATACCTCGAGCCAGGAGTGCGAATAAAGCGACTCTCCCATCAATACCCTGACTGTCCTGGCGTAATAGGCCATCTCTTTCGGCAGGGAGGAAATATCCGGCTTTTCCCCGTCCATCATCTTGTGTACGAGCGCCACGATATCTGGTCTCTGCCCACGGGCTATTGCCTTCAGGTCGTTATCAAAGGCATCGACGATGGCTGAATATAATCCGTAGCGCATCAGCATTATCATGTAGGTCCGGTTCAGCCAGCACCTGAGCTCGGTAGGCGTGCCGTTAGAGACGTTGGAAAGTCCTACCGTGGACTTGCAGCCGGGGGCGATTTCTCCCAGCATGGTCATGAACTCCACGCAGGCTTTGACCTGGTTGATTTCCACCGATACCGGGCTGGCAATGGGGTCAATCCATATCCTTTCGTTGGGGATGCCGGCCGCATTGGCTTTGTAAACAAAGTCGACGGTATGCATTGCCCTCTCGTTGACATCGCGCGGCATGCCGTCATTGCTCCACAGCAGGCCGATGAGGTCCGCGTTATATTTCTGCGCCAGTGCCAGTCCCCGGTCAACCCGACTGGTTTGCAGTGAAACGGAGTTCATGAGTACCTTGCCCTTGCGGTTTTTCAGGCCGGCTTCCATAGCGTCAAGGTTGGTAGTATCCAGAGAAAGCATCTTATCGGTGACGGCCTGCACCGTATTCACTACCCAGGCCATCAGCTCGTCGCCTCCCTTGCGGGCAGGACCGATATTGAGGTCAATCAGGTCTATATTTGCCTCTGTCTCCGCCCTGGCCATTTCCTGAATCGGTGCCGCATTCCTTTCCCTGAGGGCCGGCCCGAGGGTCTGTGATATCACATTTAAATTTTCCCCGATGAGAAGCATCTTACCTCCTTATGCTTTCCAGGCTTTGAGATAGGGTGTGAGGTTGGCCGCATCCCTGGGGCCGATCAGAATCTCCCAGCCGGGCATTTCTTCCTCGAGGCCGCCGCTTTCGGAGGCGACATACCCTGGAATTATCAGCTTGCGGTGTTTGATTTTATCGGTGATGCCGCTTTTCAGTATGGCCGGGCCGATGATATCGGCGGAGAATTTACCGGCGGCCCAGGATGTCATCACGGAAAGCCCCTCGGTGTCCTTGACATAAAGATAGCTGGGCACCTTGCTGTTCTCTATTTCGCCGGAGACGATAAAGTAGGTGAGGGAGAAATTGGAGGTCACCATCAGCGGCGAGTTTTCATTGGGATTATTGATTTCGTAGATGCCCTGTTTGGTGGCCAGCGGCCGCTGCGGGTCGGTATAGATATTCAGCCGCGCTACGAGCAGCGGGAAGAGGCTTTCCCCCTGGAAGTCGGACAGGACGATGATACCCGCGTACTTGGCGACGAACATGGCGGCAATCAGGGCCTCTTTCATGGGGTTATTGGTCATCTCGCAGGGGAAGACGATGGTGGGATAACCCAGGGGGCGGAATTTTTTATTCAGGGCGGCGCTCCTGATGATTATCTGGTCTTCGAGCGCCTTGCGGACGGCTCTCGACCCCGAGTCGATGACGATATTCTTGAGTCCGGCCGCGGTCAGTTTCTCGGTCAGTGAGGCCAGCTCTTCCGGTCCTGCCGCTTTAGCGGCTACCGCGCAGCCGCTCTCCTTGGCCAGCGCGGCCACGGCATCGGCATTGTCTTTGGTGGCGGCATAAAGCAGCGGTTTCCGGTCGGCGCAGGCTTTCAGTCCGGCGGCCAGGACATCGGTTTTATCGCTCATCAATATGATGTTGGCATCGCTGCTGGCCTTGACCTTCCCGGCCAGGGCGGCGAACTTGGCGGCATCTCCGCTCTCAGCTTTAAGGGCAACCAGGTTAGCACGAAGGGTAAGGCCAACCCTTTCGTAGGTCAGGTCCTTGAACTTTTTCAACCTGGCATCGACCTCAGCGTCGGCCATCTTATCGCTGATGAGGATGGCCAAGCCGGGTGGATTTTCAAACCTTTTTTCATGGCGGAACATGACTGTCTCGCCGCCAACCTTGAGGGCTTTATCACCGACGCCGATGGTAACCGGTAAAATGGGTGGTGCCGATGCCTCCGATAGTTTGCTTTTGGCATCCTCGGAGACATGGGGGCATTTGCTCAGTTCGGCTTTGCCTGCCGCCAGACTCATGGCAAAGGCGAGGCAGGTAGGTACGCCGCATTCTCCGCAGTTCGTCTTGGGCAGCAATTTAAAGATTTCTATTCCCGTAAGTGCCATTCTATTGTCTCCTTTCCTGGACGAGTATCAGGTCTAAGTTCATTATAATGTCATCAAGTAACCAGTAGATGTCATTCTGAGCAAAGCGAAGAATCCGTTATCCCTTATAGAAAGACGGATTCTTCAGTCGTTTCGCTCCTTCAGAATGACAATACTTCTTCTTTCCTAGCCCAGTATCGGGTCCATGGTCAGCGCGGGATGTCCTTTTTCCTGCAGGAAGGCGAGAATCGCATCCTCGGTGACTCCCACCGTTTCATCGGCAATCTTGTCAAGCAAATCGGGCACGCCCAGTTCTTTAGCTCTCGCCTTTATCCGCTCGCCAATTTCCTCTTTTAATATCTTGGGCATCCAGACCATTCTTAAAATTCCGCCCTCGGCGGCGAGGAACTTCCTCTGGGTGGTATTGTATTTACCATGCCCTACGAACCCGGGGGTACTCAAGCCCCCGCCGATAGTCCCGGCCAGGGTGGTGAACTTCATGCCGCAGGGGGTCTCGCCGGTATAGTCGCGGTTGACCGTCATCACACCGTTGCACATGGGCAAGACGGCAGCAATGGCTTCGCAGCAGCCGCAGGTGGTCATCGGGTCATGGACGATGCTGTAGAAGTTATAATGGTCAATCTTCCCGCGGGAAGCCTTCTGGACAAACTCGTTGACGCCCTTCCACTGCCCGAGCTTGGTATCGATAACCTCGCCCTTAGCTACCGGCTGGTTCGGGCCGGTCGGGTTAATTTCAAAGGCAGCCTTGCAGTCCATCCAGTTGTAGGAGCCGCAGAGTCCCGTCCTCTCCGGACTGATGACGCAGACATGGCTGGGTGCGAAGGACTGGCAGAGCGTGCAGGAGTAGTAGGTTTCGACAGACTCGTCGGTCATGCCTTCGATGCGGGCATCCCTTATCTTATAGACGGCTCTCGCCTTCTCCAGAATCTTGTTGACGTCCTCTTCCTTGGTATAAAGTTTCACCTGGAGCTTATCGAAGATACGGCCGAAGTCCTGGTGCAGCTTGGCGTGAATGATGACGCCGATGTGCTCCAGCTTAAATCCTTTTTCTACCGCTTGTTTGGCCACGCGCAGCCAGGCGATGTCTCTCTGTCCGATGTGCATGACTCCCTGGGCGTAGTTAATGAGGTGGTGAATCTGCCGTTCCAGGATTGGCTCGTAGTCGTCCTGCATCTGCCGGCCGGCAACCTCAACGTTAATCGCCAGGGGCAGTCGGGAGCCTGCCTTAATATCTTTCAATTCAGGACCGAATACCTCGACCTTGCCGTCTTCAACCTCGTCCATGCGTTTGCTGGTGACCCACTCAACCATGTGGGTTCTACCACCGCCGGCCTCCAGGTAAATATCGTCGCCGCGGACTCTTTCCCCCTCGAAGGCTGGCCCGAAGGCGACCGGTATAGGCACCTCGGTAATGGTTACTTTCAGGCCCCTCACCTCGATAGCTTTAGAGACTATTTCATTGTGCGGGATGTTGGAGACAACGTGCTCGTAGGTGCAGACGCCGGTAGGCAGGATTTCCGGTATCGGGGTATCGGCGATGACGGGGAAGCCCCAGTTAATGGCGCCGGCGCCGTTGGCGTACCATTCATCGGTGACATCGCCCATGGTCATGGCGAAGGCGAACACGCGGTCTTTGTTATAAATTAAAATCTTGCGGTAATCTCCCGCTTCAATGCCGCCGAAGGACATCGCGGCTCTGGTAGCAAAGCCCATGGCGAAGACCGTAGCGCTGACGTCCGGCCCGAAGGAGACCAGGCGTGTTCCCCAGCCAATCTGGACGCCGGCCTTGACCAGTTGCTCCGAGAACCTCTCGCCCTTGTGCTGGTCGGCCATGAACACATAGAGGTTCTTCTTCTGGAGTTCCTCGGCGATATTTTTGGCAATCTCCGGGGTCGGTGCCGCGCCCAGTATGGCGGCAAAGCCGGGGGCGGTGCCATCGACGAACTCCACGCCTCTCTTCCTCATGATGATATCGTCGGCGGCGCCGAGCCAGATATTACTATCGGTGACTTCCTCGCCCCTTACATAGAAATTGGGGTTTTCCAGATATCTTATAGCTTCGAGAATTTCCTCGGCCCAGAAGGTAATCATGCCGGCATCGAGGGCAGGCCCCAGGTAGGGGAGGTGGTGTTCTGCCTTCACCAGCGGCGGCAGCAGGGCTTTGCATTTCTTCAGGACGGTTTCCATGTCGCCCAGTTTTTCAACCTTCATGCCGGAGATGCCGTAAATTATGGGCAGGTAATAGGCGGTGTTGGGAAAGCCGACCGGTTCGTTGGCCCCCCACTTATCCATCGCCTCCTGCCACTTTTTCTCGGCACGTTCAACAATTTTATGGGCACCACTGATAGCTGCTGATGCTATTATCTTGGACATATCCTCATTCCCTCCTTATTACAGTAAAGTCGTAGGCCTAACCTTCCAGTTCGCGCCTCATGGCCATGTCGTAGAGCACTCTCTCCCTGGCTTTATCGATGCCCAGGGCTTTGCGCTTCTTATCAATATGGGCAATCATCAGTTGAGCCGCTTTGACCGGGTCGGGCTGGAAGTCCCACTTACCTCCGTACATCTCCTCCATATCCTTGAACAGGTGATTGGTGAATTCCTTGTTGCCCATTGTCGGGAAGGTGGTGCCGAAGACGGTATAGACGCCGGAGGCGACAAAGTACTGGCCGATGGCGATAGCTTTTTCGCTCATCCATTCGGGAGCAGCGCCGGCCGCGGGCAGGTCACTGATGTCATCACCCAGGCCGCCGTCCTTGACGACCGCCGTGGCGGCAATCAGGATGCGGCTGTTATCGACGCAGGCGCCCATGTGCAGCACCGGCGGGATACCCACGGTCTCGCAGACCTCGGCCAGGCCCGCGCCGCAGTACTTCTTGGCGGCTTCCGGTACCATGAGCCCGGCCTTGGCCGCCGCCATGGCGCCGCAGCCTGTAGAGAGCACCAGTACATCGTTCTTGAGCAGTTCTTTCATCATGGCAATGTGGGCGCCGTCATGGGTGGTGCGGGCATTGTTGCAGCCGACGACGCCGGCCAGGCCCCGGATGCGGCCGTTGATAATGTTATCGTTCAGCGGCCGGTAGGATGCGCGGAAAAGGCCGCCGAGCAGGTAGTTGATGGTCTCGTGGGAGAACCCGGCGATGAGCGGCTGTTTTATCTGGGGGATTCTCACGTTGCCTTTGCGGTTGGGGAAGTTATCGATGGCCGCCTTAATTATTGCCCGGGCCGATGCTTTGGCATTACGCTCGTCGAAGTGCATGTATTCGGCACCGGTTATCTTGGCGCGTTCATCGGTGGTAATAATCTTGGTATGGAAGCAGCTGGCCACTTCCTTGATGCCCTGCATGATACACTGTACGTCAACCACCATGGCATCGAGGGCGCCGGTAATGATAGCCAGTTCCTGCTGCAGGAAGTTGCCGGCTATGGGTACGCCATGACGCATGAGAATCTCGTTGGCGGTGCAGCACATGCCCGCCAGGTTGATGCCTTTGGCTCCCTTGGACTTGGCGTATTCTATAATTTCTTTTTCCTGACTCAACACGGCGAGCATTTCGGCGAGGGCTGGCTCGTGGCCGTGAATGACCACGTTGACCATGTCCTCTTTAAGGACGCCCAGGTTTATCTCGCTCAATACCGGCGAGGGCGTGCCGAACATGCAGTCCTGCAGTTCGGTGGCAATCATGCTGCCGCCCCACCCATCGGCGAGCGCCGCCCGCGTGCCCTGGAGCATGAGGTTTTTATAGTCCTGGTCAACGCCCATGTGGGTGCGGTGCATGAGCTCGACGACCTCGCGGTCGATTCCTCTCGGCACGACGCCCAGGTTCCGCCAGATTTCCTGACGTTTTATGGGTGCGTTCTTGATGAAAATAAGCTCGCCTTCCTGCTTACCGAACTCGGCTTCGCATTTTTTGGCGATGTCCAGGGCAATTTCCTGGTTGCTCCGCTGGCCGATTTCCACGCCCATGTCGAGGGCCAGTTTTAGCAATTTTTGCTCGTCTTTAATCTCGAAGTCTTTGCTCTTGCCCTCTGCCATGAGCTTAAAGGCCTCGGTGACGCGACGGCCGTGGTCGCTGTGGGAAGCCGAGCCGGCGGCAATCATGCGGGAGAAATTGCGGGCGGAGATAGTCTCCGCGGTCGCCCCGCAGACGCCGACCCTTGCCTTTTTCTCTTCGGGCGTTTCCTCTTTGCCCTTGGGTTGCGGCACACGGCAGGGCCCCATAGCGCAGTTCTTGCAGCAGCTGCCGTCGGCCCCGATAGGGCAGGGTTTCATCTTCTCCGCACGGTCAAAGACCGTGGAGATTTTTTCCTCTTTAGCCTTGGCTATCATGTCAAGAGTAGCCTGGTCGATGCTTTTTGCTTGTTTTTCTTCGGGCATTTAACTCTCCTCCCTTATTTAGCGGTCAGGTCGGTAATCATTTCCCTGACCAGTTTTATCGCTTCGGGGTGTCGCATTATCATCACGTCACCCCCAGCCAGGAGCAGGATTGTGGCGGACATTGCCTCCAGCAGGATGCCCCGCTTCCTGGCGTCACCCATCTTGGGGTCGTCTTTCTCGGATATCTTGGCTTCTTTGGTCTTCCAAACCTCTTTGCCGACATTACAGATAATGGGGAACTGGAGCTTGGCGTCCTGCTGGGTTAAAGCCGCCATCCTCATTCTCTCCATCACCGAGTAGCAGTACTCGATGCCGTAGCCGATGCTGCTGACGGTGGGGTCCATGACCAGCAGGTTATCGGGGACGCCGAGATTGCCCAGCAGGATATTGAGCTGCTTGGCCAGGTTGATATCGATGGGAGTTGAGGCGACGACGATGTGCTTGTAGCCGATGGCAGCAGCGCCGATTTTCTTGTGGTTGGCCTCTTCCACCGGCCCCAGAATCAGGTTCTTGTCCTGACAGATTTCGGCGACGGCTCTCAGGACTTCGGTATCTTTGTCATGGTTGGCCGTGCCCCAGACAATCAGCGGCACGTTAATAGCGTCCGCCACCTTCTTCGCCACCTTAGCGGCTTCGTCAGCCGGGCGGTTCTGACCGTTGGGGTCGGTGCTCAGGAGTTGCAGGCATATCATCTCCGCCCCGTAATCTTTAATGCACTTCTGTGCCCAGGCCACCGGGTCGTTGGTGACGCCGGCGAAAGGTTCCAGCGCCGCTGCCGGCCATTCCTCGGGCGGCATATCATAGGTTTCCATGGCTATCCTGGGCAGGTTCGGCATCTGGCCTTCGAAAAGGTAGAACGGATAGGCCGTTTCCCCGCCGACGGTTATCGCTTTGTCACCCTTACCCAGCTTTATGTCTTTTATCTTTCCGCTGTACGCTGTCTTTGGAATCTCGAATGCCATTTCGCCTCCTTTGCTCAGGCTGGATTCTTTCTTTTTTCACTGCCGAACCAGTCATCGCTGTACCAGTAGCGCTCGCCGTTTTTCAGGTATTTCAGTTTCTCATCCCGACTTTCCAGTTTCTGGCGCCATCTGCCGGTATCCTCCCCCTTTGGCTCGCCTGCCTCATAGGTTTCCGCCAGTATGTCCACCTTCCCCCGCCCTGGCGCCTCCTTTTTTACTGTCTTATAGGTCATATTCCCTCCTCCTTTTTACATTGGGGGCATTTTATTTAAGGCCGGCCGCCACCTTGGCGGCTCTTAGCGTATTCATCATAAGCATGGTTATCGTCATCGGGCCGACGCCTCCGGGGACCGGGGTGATGGCTTTGGCTTTCTTGCTAACCGAATCAAAATCAACGTCCCCGGCCAGTATTCTCTTGCCATCGGCGGTCTTGCCTATCTCATTCACGCCGACGTCGATAACCACCACGCCTTCCTTTACCATATCGCCGGTGACGGCTTTGGGCTTCCCCGCCGCCACTATAAGGATGTCAGCCCTTCTGGTATGGAAGGCGATATCGCGGGTTCTGGTGTGGCAGACGGTGACCGTGGCATTGGCCCCCGGCGCCTTTTGTAGAAGCATATTGGCGATGGGTTTGCCGACGATATTGCTCCTTCCGACGACGACCACTTCGGCGCCTTCAATCTTGGTGCCAGAACGAATGAGCAGTTGCTGGATGCCGGCGGGTGTGCAGGGCAGGTAGTCCGGCTCGCCTATCATCAGTTTGCCCACGTTCACCGGGTGGAAGCCGTCCACGTCCTTCTTGGGGTCGATGGCGAAGAGGACTTCCTCCTCATTCAGGTGCTTGGGCAGGGGCAGCTGCACCAGGATACCGTGAATCTTGGGGTCTTTGTTGAGCTTGTTT
Organism: uncultured Dehalococcoidaceae bacterium; assembly: GCA_964422155.1. Lineage (GTDB taxonomy): Bacteria > Chloroflexota > Dehalococcoidia > Dehalococcoidales > RBG-16-60-22 > JBGPRB01. Next base: position 29,944 of record CAYQZZ010000018.1, read on the forward strand.
ACCAGGTCGATAAGTTCTTTCTGGGTGGTCTTCTCCGGCAGGTCGTATCTTTCCGAGTAGATGCCCAGCTCTTTCGATGTCTTTTCTTTCTGGCCGACGTAGACCTGCGAGGCCGGGTCGGCCCCGACGAGTACCGTTACCAGGCCGGGCACGACGTTGTGCTTGGCTTTGAGGTCGGCAATCTCCTTCTTCAGTTCTTCCCGAATCTGCGCGGCTACCTCCGCGCCTTTGATAAGCTGCGCTGTCATCTTTACCCCCTTTTCATCAAAACATTATCGGCTTTCAATAGCCTTTTCATTAAATCGTTTACCGCTATTACCGCCTTGGACGCATCCGGCAGGTTGAACAGCGGTTTTTGTTCCAGGTCGTATCTTTTCAGTTCCTCATCCACCGGTATGATGGCGGCGGGCACCATTCCCAGCCTGTCCATCTCTTGTTTAAGCAGCGGGTCTATCTCGCCGGGGACGAGGTTCAAAATTACAGACTCTCTTTTTACGATAAGCTTAAGTTCTTTTATCAGTTCCCGGATGCGCGCTACTGCTCTTAAACCCTTGACTGAGTGGTCGGATACCAGGAGCATCTCGTCGATGTTCTGTGTGGTGCGGCGGCTCAGGTGCTCCATGCCGGCCTCATTGTCCATGACGACGAAGCTATAGTTCTTCGCCCACTCGTCGATAAGTTTCCGGATAACGACGTTAGGATAGCAGTAGCATTCCGGGCCTTCGCCCCGCCCCATGGTAATAAGGTCCAGGCCCTTGCTCTCCGTTATGGCTACGTTTAGCTGGTACTCCAGGTAGGCTTCCTTGGTCGTTCCGGCTGGTATTTTAAGTTTTTCCCCCTGAAATTCGTTCAGTATCCGGCCGACCGTCTGTCTTACTTCAAGGCCAAGGTTCTCGGCCAGATTGGAGTTGGGGTCGGCATCGACGGCCAGTACCGTCCCCAGGTCATTCTTGAGGAGATAGCGAATGACCAGGCTGGTTACCGAGGTCTTGCCGGTGCCTCCCTTGCCAGCTACAGCGATATTTGTAGTCAATATTCTTTCCTGTTCTTTATTGTCATTGCGAGGAGTCCCGACGAGTCGGGACGACGAAGCAATCTCAATTTATCGAAAATAGAGATTGCCACGCCTACGTGCCGTAACATACTTCGGCGTGCAGGCACGGGCTAAAGCCCTCGCAATGACAATCGTTTTATTCCTGAAATTATTCCTTTTTAGTCCACCTCATGCAGGCCCTTGACCTTCCCGGTCTTCACATCGACATCAACCTTCCGGAAAGCCGGGTCGGAGCCGGTGCCGGGCATAAGGCTGATAGTACCGGCCATCGGGCAGAGGAACTTGGCGCCGGAATATATCAGGATATCCCTGATGGGCAGCGTCCACCCCTTGGGGGTGCCCTTTATGGTCGGGTCATGGGTAAGGCTGAGGTGTGTCTTGACCATCATGGTGGCGAATTCATCATATTTCTTATCAGCCTCGAAAGTCTTAGCCTTGGCTTCGGCTTCCGGAGACCAGGACACGCCAGCCGCCCCGTAGACTACTTTGGCGATTTTATCGACTCGCTCTCTCAGCTTCATCTCGTTAGGATAGAGGAATTTGAACTCGTTCTTCTGCTTGCAGGCTTCCTTGACGGTATCAGCCAGCTCCAGGGCACCGGCGCCGCCGTTGGAGTAGTGAGTGGACACGGCGCAGCGGGCACCGGCGGCTTCGGCGGCTTTTCGAACGATATTTACCTCTTCCTTGGTGTCGGTCGGGAAGCTGTTAACGCATACCACCGGGTTGATGCCGGCCGCCCTGATGATATTGATGTGGTGCACCAGGTTTGAACAACCCTTCTCGACTAACTCCGGGGCGGCTTTCTTATAGGCATCGGGCAGGGCCACGCCGGCGACTACCTTGGGGCCGCCGCCGTGCATCTTCAGCGACCGTACCGTGGCGACTAGGACGGACACGTTCGGCTTGAGACCGCTGTAACGACACTTGACGTTCCAGAACTTCTCGAACCCGATATCAGAAGCGAAGCCACTCTCGGTTATATGGTAGTCGAACATTTTCAGGCCGATACGGTCAGCGATAATCGATGACTGGCCGACGGCGATATTGGCGAACGGACCCGCATGCACAAAGCAGGGCTGATATTCCGCCGTGCAGCAGAGGGTGGGGTTAATGGTGTTGCGCATCCAGGCGGTCATGGCGCCGGCTACTTCGAGGTCGGTTGTGGTAATCGGATTCCCTTTTTTATCGAAGGCGACGGTAATTTCACCCAGTCTCTTTCGCAGGTCGGCTAGGTCTCTGACAATCGAGAGTATCGCCATCAGCTCGGAGCTTACGGCGATGCCGAACTTGGACTGCATTAAAAAGCCTTCCATGCGTCCGCCTATGCCGATGATAATGTTGCGCAGGCTCTGGGCGCAGAAGTCCATAATCCAGCCCATCTCTATCCGGTTGGGGTCGATGTCCAGGCGGCGCATATGGCTGAGCCTGGCGAGTTGTTCATCATCGTAGTTGCGCTCGTGCTGCATGCGGGAGGTAACGGCCACCATGGCCAGGTTGTGAGCGTTCATAATGTCATTGATATCTCCGGTGAGGCCCATGGAGAACTCGGTATGCGGGATTAATATGGCGTTGCCGCCGCCGGCGGCCGTGCCTTTGACATTCATCGTGGGGCCGCCCGAGGGCTGGCGGATACAGCCGCCCACGCTTTCACCCTGGTGCCCCAGGCCCTCCATCAGGCCCATCGTGGTAGTTGTCTTGCCTTCGCCCAGTGGGGTGGGGGTAACCGCGGTTACCTCGATATACTTGCCATCGGGTTTGTTCTTGAGCCGCTCCATTATCTTCAGGAAATCGAGCTTGGCTACTTTCCCGTAGGCGAGTATCTCGTCCTGTTTCAGTCCGAGTTTGGTTCGCCACTCATCCGGGGTGGGCATTTTCTCTTCAGCTGCTTCGGCTATCTGCCAGTCTGCCATTTTTGACACGTCGTAAGCCACTTGAAAACCTCCTTGATATATTATTTTTTATTTTAGGCGTGCCATCATTTTCCGTTGGAATTCTTTATTGGATTTATGAAAAAAGGAAACCATACGCTAGCCAAATTGTCCAGAAACCACTTCCGTGGTGGTTGTTTTGCCAGTTCTCTTATCCTAATTAATCTGCCTTTCTAGTGCCACCGCCTACTTTTACGCCCGGCTGTCGGCTCGCGGACATGAGTTTATCATAGATGCTCTTGACCTCTTTCGCCGTCTGCGGGCTGGCCGTAAAAAGGGAGCGGTTGGCAAGGTCAGCTTCGTTAATGGCAGGGTCATAATAAATAAAGCCAAGGATTTCAATATCGGGCAGATTTGACTTTATGAACTCTTTATCCGTTTCATTCCGTATTTTGTTACCGACCGCGGCGATACTGTGCAGGCCGATGTCCTGTGCCAGTGTTTTTATCGTCTGGGCGGTCTCGATGCTCCGCCTGCCCGGCTCCACCACGATAATCAGTTTGTCCACGGCTTTGGTGGTGCCGCGCGACAGGTGCTCGATGCCTGCCTCCATATCCAGGATAACTACCTCATCTCTCTGTAAAAGTAGGTGGCTGACAAGAGCCTGGAGCAGCGCGCCCTCCGGACAGTAGCATCCGGTGCCTCCCCTCTTTATCCGCCCCATGGACATTATTCTGATTCCATCTATTTTAACGGAATAGTTCTCCGGCAGGTCATCGACCTTTGGATTTAGTTTGAAGAAGGAGCCGGAAGTTCCGGGGCGTACCCCCACGCGCTCTTCGATGAGGTCGCTCAGTTCGGATATCGGGGTGATTTTCTCCGGATTGGGGAAACCGAGAGTAGCCGCCAGGTTAGCATCGGGGTCGGCATCGATAGCTATAACGGAATAGCCGGATTTCGCGAATGTTTGTGCCAGGAAAGCTGATAGAAGAGTCTTGCCTACGCCGCCTTTTCCGCTTATCGCTATCTTCATGCGTACCTTGCTATGGCATAAATATATCAGTCCTTCACAGAGTGAAGGAACGGGGGAAGCACTGAGAATTGAGGTGTTATTTTATATCGCTGCCCAAGCAAATAGTTTATCTTATGATAATATAAAAGTCAAGAAAAAATGTAACTTACGGCATAGAACTTATAGGCAATTACCTTCCGCCCTGCCCCGTAAGAGGTTTTATACCCAATTGTTGATAGAAGGAGAGCATATCAGCAATTTCAAATGCTTCCACTTCCTTGCCGCCGGCGAAGCGTATGAAAAGAGACGCTGAGATATTAATTTTTTTACCCGTTGGAGGGATGCCCATCATATCACCCTTGTGTGTACCCGTATAGGTGAAATGAAGCGCTACCTTGTCGCCTTCAGCAATTATATCATTAATCGTCATATGAAGGTCGGGGAAAGCGGTGAGGCTCATGGTAGCCATTTGCTTGAATCCCTCCGGACCCTTATACTCCTGTCCCATAGGCGAGTGGACTACATAGTTGGTGGCTATAACCTCATCCACTATTGCCAGGTTTCCCTTGTTGAATACCTCTTCAAAAATACGGCGCATCGTTGCTTTGTTCTTTTTTGCTGACATAGCGTTTCCTCCTTTTTAGTGTTGTTTCGTACCAGGCAAGTTAATTATACCCGCATTTGTGCTTTTGTCAATGAATTAAATACACATTTGTTGTCTTTTAATGGGTAAGTAACTAGAATAGCATTGAGGTCAGCTAAAGGAGGCAGTCTATGGCTAAGAAACGGTATCCGCGGTGCGCTCGCTGTCCAACTAAAGTCTGTGAAAACCGGGGAAGTAAAGCGAGTGATGGGCCTCCCTCTCTTGAGAAAGCGCCTGCCTTCTGTCCCATGAAGCTTATACCGGAGGAGTATGCCGCGGCACTGGCTGAATATGATAAACCCCCGGTGAAGGAGTTCGCCCGCCTGGCTTCGGTGCAGGAGTTCCAGTGCTATGAACGACTTCCCGACGGACTCAGGACCAAGCTCCCCCGCATCGAGGAGCTGATTCAGTTTGCCCGGAAATGCGGCTATAAAAGGCTCGGCCTGGCCCACTGCGGGGGACTTGCCTGGGAGGGCGGTCTGGTGGCCGAGATTCTGGAGAACAACGGGTTCGAGGTTGTTTCCGTCCAGTGCAAGACGGGTGCTGTTCCCAAAGAGCGTATTGGCATTAAGGCCGACGAAAAAATCGCCGGGTCGGAGGCATGGGAGACCATGTGCAATCCTATCGCCCAGGCGATGATTATCAATAAAGCGAAGGTTGATATGGCCATCATGCTGGGACTCTGTATCGGCCACGATACGCTTTTCATCAAGTACTGCAATGTCCCGCTGACGGTCCTGGCGGTGAAGGACAGGGTCCTGGGGCATAATCCGCTGGCGGCACTTTATACTTCTGAGACCTATTACAAGCGGTTGAGGAATAAAATAAAATAGTAATAATGGAGGTCAACGAAGATGGCAATGATTGATATCAGTGTCGTGCCGGTGGGGACACAGTCTCCCTCGGTCAGCCAGTATGTCGTCGGCGCCGTGCGCATCCTGCAGAATGAGCCGGGTATAAAATACGAACTGACGGCCATGAATACGATTATCGAAGGCGACCTGGATAAGCTCCTGGCGCTGGCGCAGAAAATGCACCGGTCTGCTTTCGATGCCGGGGCGAAAAGGGTGGTGACCACTATCCGCATTGACGAGCGCCGCGATAAGCCCCTGACCATAGAGGGCAAGATAAAGGCGGTTAAAGAAAAGCTGGGCAGTAAGTAAATTTAAATCCCTCTCCCTCGATGGGTTCACCCTGAAGGTTCTCCCTGAAGGGAGAGGGAAGGGTGAGGGTGAGCAGACGAATAAGGACCCCCTCACTCTAACTCTCTCCCGCGTCGGGGAGAGAGAAAATGTATTCAAGGGCAAGATAAAGGCGGTTAAGGAAAAACTGGGCAGGTAAGGAGGTCAGTACTATCATCTGGTTATTACTGGCCTTTATCGGCCTCTTCGTAGGGGCCTTCGGCACACTTATCGGTGTGGCTGGTGGTTTTATTCTTGTGCCTATCCTGCTTTTCCTCTATCCTGACGAAACTCCGGCCACCATCACCAGTA
>CAYQZZ010000019.1:0-34761 GCA_964422155.1 uncultured Dehalococcoidaceae bacterium
CGCAGGTCGTAATAGCATCGCCCAGTCCGGCGAGTCCGGAGAAGGTAAGCGGATTTGCCCCCAGCGACATGCCGAGGGCGGTTATTTCGGTCAGGCCCCGTGTCATAAAAGCAGCTTTAGCGTTATCCCCGTAGCCGAGTCCGTCAGCGATACCGGCGCCAAGCGCAATAATATTCTTTAAAGCCCCACCCAGTTCCACTCCGATTAAATCGGTATTGGTAAAAACGCAGAAGCCGGGACATGTCAGCAGCTTCTGTGCTTTCTTGGCGGTCTCCTTATTTTCGGCGGCTACTACGGCGGCGGCGGGACGGTTCTGCATAATCTCACGCGCGAGATTCGGCCCGGAAAGCACGCAAATATTGGACTCAAAACGTGGATTTATCTCCTCGGCGATTACCTGTGACATGCGTTTATTGCTGCCTACTTCCAGCCCCTTGGCAGCACTCACCACGATGGCAGACCTGGTCAGATGGTGCGCAACCCGGGAGATGTTCTGCCGCATCGTTGCCGAAGGCACCGCCATGATGACGGCGTTGATATCATCCATAGCTTCATCGAGCTTGCTGGTGATTACCATCTGCTTTGGCAGCGTGATGCCGGGGAATCGGGTGGGGTCGGGGCCTTTTTTCCTGAGTCGGCTGGCTTCTCGCTCTGTCCTTGCCCATAACCTGACGTCCATGCCATTATTAGCCAGCAGTAAACCCAGCGTGATTCCCCAGGTGGTCGTGCCGACAATAGCGATTTTCTGCATATACTATCACTCGTACTTGCTGATATGGATGGGATGCCTTATTCGGGGTCGTTGGTAGAAGGTGATGGTGATGCCTTGACCTTATCGCCGATTTTGCGTTCCGTGCCATTGAACAGCCTGATGATATTGTCGCGGTGCATCACGTAGATAAATATGGCGCTTATCATGGAAAAGACCACATATTCAAATGGGGGATATGGCTTTAAAAAGTCAACTTCCAGAACATTTAATGACATCAGCATGATGAAGGCGGTGACGGCTCCGATAATCGAGCCGAGCGACATGTATTTAGTCCTGAAACCGATGCCAAGTATGAATGCCCCGCCGATGATACCGGCAGGCCAGTGCAGGGCCAGCAGGCCGCCGATAAATGTAGCCACGCCGCGCCCGCCTTTAAATTTGAGAAATATTGACCAGCTGTGACCGGCAATCGCCGATAAAGCCGCCAGGACCTTGGCGCTTTCTATCCAGGTAAAGATACCGGTATTTGCCTGACTCTTGCTGCTGAAAATCAGAGCGGCAATCAGAACCGATAGCGCCCCCTTGCCTATGTCGAGAATGAGTGAGAGAGCGGCAGCTTTTTTCCCGGCCGTCCGCAGGACATTAGTCATGCCTATTTTGCCGCTGCCGACCTGTCGGATATCTGTATTGGCGAATCTCTTGCTGATTAAGAGACCGAATGGTATCGAGCCCAGTGTGTAGCTTATCAGGACTACGGCAATGTACATTAAAGCTGTCATGGTTCACCCCTTGTCTTGAAAGTTAAACGAAGCGGTGTACCGGAAAAGCCGAATGCCTGGCGTAGTTGGTTTTCCAGATAACGCCGGTATGAGAAATGGACTAATCTGGCATCGTTGGTGAAGATGACGAAAGTCGGCGGGTTTACTTCCGCCTGAGTGGCGTAAAAGATTTTCAGCTGCTTGTTCTTGCTTCGCGGTCGGTTATGCGCCATAAGCGCCTGCTGGATAACGCTGTTTACCGTGGCGGTGGACAGCCTTTTGAGCCTCTCCTGGTAAACCTGGCTGACCTGGGGCATAATCCTGTCTACTCCCTGTCCCGATTTAGCCGAAGTATACAATATCGGCGCGTAAGAGGCAAATTTGAACTGGCTCTTAACGAGTTTATTCCACCCGGCTATATCTTTATTTTCAATCAGGTCCCATTTATTGACGATGATTATAATGCCCTTGGCGGCCTGTTGAATGTATCCGCCAATATGTGTGTCCTGGGTGGTTGCTATCTCGGTAGCGTCAAGAATAAGCAGGACGATATCCGCCCGGTCGATTGCCCGGAGAGTCCGTAGCACGCTGTATTGTTCTACCCCGGATTTCACCCGTCCCCGCCGTCTGACGCCGGCTGTATCAATAAGTAGCACACTTTGCCCCTCAAAGTCAAACGGCGTATCTACAGCATCGCGGGTTGTCCCCGGGGCTTCATCGACAATCGCCCGCTCATCGCCCACCAGCGTATTTAACAGCATTGATTTACCGACGTTGGGTCGGCCGACAATAGCCACCTTGATAGCTTCCGGTGCGGTCTCGACAGGTGGCCGCGATGGCAGTAATTCTATTATCCTGTCCAGCAGCTCGGCGACGCCACGGCCATGATGGGCGCTGAGGGCCAGGGGTTCTCCCAGCCCCAGTTCGTAAAATTCCAGGGCTTCGGTTTCCAGCCTGTCATTATCGGCCTTATTAGCCGCCACCAGCACGGGCTTGTTGACACGACGGAGTACATCGGCAATCTCAAAGTCTGCTGGTGTTACGCCGTCGATAGTGTCTACCAAGTCAACGATAACATCTGCCTCGCTGATGGCTGTTTCCACCTGTGTTTTCACGCCCCGGGCTATTGTGGAACGTGGCTCAATTTCCAGACCTCCGGTATCGACCAGGGTAAATTCGACTCCCCGCCAGGTGACCGTGGCCATGTTGCGGTCGCGGGTAGTCCCCGGCAGGTCCTCGGTAATCGCCAGGGGTTTCCCCACAATCCTGTTAAGCAGGGTGGACTTACCGGTATTGGCCCGGCCAACGATGGCGACAACAGGTCTGGTCATTTTAATCTCAATAACCCCTTGCTCTTTGTATTCACCTCTCCCTCAATGGGTTCACCCTGAAGGTTCTCCCTGAAGGGAGAGAGGACTGCTGTAAATTTCAGGCAGGATTAAAGGAGAGATTACCTCAATCATAGCAGCTTTTTCAGGTAAGCCCTGAGCTCCGGCCCGATATCTTCACGCTTAAAAGCCAGCGCCATGTTAGCTTTCAGCCAGCCCAGCGGCGTCCCGGCGTCATAGCGCACCCCCTCAAGCTCACAGGCATAAAGCTTCTGACGCTTCAGAAGCAACTGAAGGGCATCGGTCAACTGAATCTCGTTACCCTTACCCGGCGGGGTGAATTTTAAAATATCAAATATCAGGGGCGTCAGTATATACCTGCCCACAATACCCAGGCGGGAAGGCGCCTGTGACGGTTCCGGCTTTTCTACGAGGCTCAGCACCTGATAAACTCCTTTAGCCACCCGCTCCGGCTCGATAATGCCGTATTTCCCGGTATCCTCATCGCTGACACGCTCAACGGCTACCACACCAGCCCCGAATTTCTCATAGACTCCTATCATCTGCTTCAAACCGGGCACGTCACTATCGATAATGTCATCGGGGAGCATTACCGCAAAAGGTTCATCGCCAACGATATCCTTCACCATCAGAACAGCATGTCCCAGTCCCAGCTGTTCCTTCTGCCGGACATAGTAAATATCCACCAGGCTGGATAGCTCCCGCATCCGCCGCAGCTGCTCGATTTCACCCTTTTGTTCCAGATAGTATTCCAGTTCAAGGGAGCGGTCGAAGTAGTCTTCAATAGCCCGCTTGCCCATGGCCGTCACCATGATTACCTGCTCGATGCCGGAATTTATAGCCTCCTCCACGGAATACTGAATCAGGGGTCTATCCACCAGGGGCAGCATTTCCTTGGGTTGAGACCGGGTAATGGGCAGAAACCGGGTGCCCCAGCCGGCCGCCGTAATTACCGCTTTACGAACCTTCATTTTGTCCTCCTTATATCAAGAGCAAAAGCCGCGGCGCCATAGACTCCGGCCTCATTACCGAGTTGAGCGGTAACAATACGCACTAAACGCGCGGATATCGAGAAAGCCCTTTCGGCAACCATCCGCCGGCCCGGCTCAATTAACATATCTCCGAGTTCCGCCATGCCACCGCCGATGACTATCATTTCCGGGTTGAAGATATTAACGATATTGACCATGCCGATACCCAGATAAAAAGCCGCCCGTGCGATAACATCCCGCGCTAGATTGTCGCCATTCCGGGCAGCTCTGCCAACTACCTCCGCGGTGATATCTTCTAACTTTCCCCCCACCATGTCAACAAGAGAAGATTTTTCTCCCTTGCTGATACGCCCTATAGCATCCCTAGATATGGCCGTTCCCGAGGCCAGCATTTCCAGGCAGCCGGTATTGCCGCAGCCGCACCTGGGGCCATTAGTATCGATAGCCATGTGGCCAAGCTCCGCGGCACCGCCGACGGCACCGAGATAGAGTTTACCATCGGCAATAATGCCGCCGCCAATACCGGTGCCCAGCGTGAATAAAACGAGATTTTTCACGCCTCTCCCCACGCCGAAACGGTACTCTCCCAGGGCCGCCGCGCTGGCATCATTGACCAGAAAAGTATCTACCTTATATTTCTTTTGAATAATATCTCCAAGCGGGACATCGGCCCAGCCCGTCATGTTGGGAGAAGGCGTCACCACCACACCACGTCCCGAGTCGATGCCGCCGGCACAGGCGATACTGATAGCGCCCAGCTGAGATGGCTTTATCCTGTTACGGTCCAGAAGGCTATCAACAGCCGAGCAGAGTCGCCCGATGACAGGGTCGACACCTTCATGAGCCAGGGTCGGAGCAATGTCCTTAGCCAGCATTTGACCATCGGCAGAAAAAATGGCGGTCAATATTTTGGTGCCACCGATGTCTACAGCCAGTACCGGTGCTTTATGCTGTCCTGTCATGCTATTACCACTTTATCCTATTTTGCCAGGAAGTCCAGCACGAGCTTATTGAATTCTTCAGGGTGCTCAAGCTGCGGCATATGCCCGCAGTGGTCAAAGATATGTAACCTGGCGTTGCGGATTTTTTTCGCAGCGATATGCGCATGGGCTAAAGGCAGGATGCGGTCCTGCTGTCCCCAGAAAATCAGGGTCGGAGCGGTAATGGTTCCAAGTTTGCTTATTAAAAGACCAGTCAAGTCAGCACGCTGCCCGCGAAAGTTGATGGCAGCGCGCAGGGTTGCCAGCAAGGCTTGGGACGCACCGGGTAAGACTATCAGTCCGTAGCTTTCCTCCACCAATTCATCTGTTACCAGGGATGAATCATAAACTACTTTTTTCCATAGCCGGGCGGTTCCTTTCCGGCTGGGCCTGGTCAAGAATTCACCGATGAGGGGGAGTGACGCCACTTTAAAGTCAAGAATTACTCCCCTTCCCATCCCGGCATTATCCACAAGTACCAGTTTTTCCACCTTACCGGGAAAATCAATGGCAAACCGCAGCACCAAGCCTCCCCCCAGGGAGTTCCCGACCAGACTGGCCTTTTCTATGCTCTGTGTTTTCATAAAGTCGTTAATAAGTCTCACCAGGACGTTTAAATCATGTGTTAAGGGGGTTTTTTCGGCGCGGCCAAATCCGACCAAATCCATAGCATAGACGCGATGATGCTGCGCCAGCACATCGATATTATGTACCCAGTTTTCTATCGAGCCCCCCAGGCCATGGACAAAAATGACCGGCGTTCCTTTATCACCTGCCGCCCAGAAGCGCGTGTTGATGTTGCCGACTTTAATATACTGGTCCTGTGGCGACTGTACCGACATCTCTGACCCCTTTTTTACCGCTTTAGTCTTGCCTTAAAAGAACGTTATTCATGTCACCCTGAGCGTAGTGAAGGGTCTGCGGGTGGTGGGGACTATCTGTGGACTGCCAGCCCCTCCCACAGATTCTTCGTCATCCGCCTTAGGTGGATTCCTCAGAATGACATTTAGGGCAAAACTTACTGCTTTCAGGTAACTTACGATACATTACGTCAATTTGTCAAGCGGAAACGGCTCCCCGCTGCCCCAGTTCGGCAATCAGTATATCAAGGGCAAGCTCGCCGTCGAATTTCCCCGTCTTGATGGAGATGTCGGTTTCCAGGAGCTTATGGTACAGTTCATGTAATCGCGCCGGGGAATATTTATCCGCCTGCTGCCAGGCCTTGCGCAGAACAAAATCGCGGGTCAGTCCCAGTTTACTCTGGATATCGCTGCGGGACTTTCCTCGCCCTCTCATTTCCTTTACCTGGAAGATGATTCTAACCTGTCGGGATAGCATAACCAGAAGCTGGGCCGGCGCCGCCCCCTGCCTGAACAACTGCTGTAAAAGCTCCTGGGCAGCGCTGACCCTGAACTCCAGGATGGCATCGACCATGGCAAAGACATTGGCCTCCTGAGCATAGCTCACCACCGACCGGACATCCGCTTCCTCGATGCGGCGCCCCCCGGTGAACAGGACCAGCTTATCTACCTCATTAGCCATCATCCAGAGGTCGCTGCCGACGAACCGGACCATTAAAGCTACCGCTTGCGGCGATATGGTGCTGCTCGTACCAGCCACCCGCCGCTCAACCCACTGGCGCAACTGGAACTCTTTCAACAAGGGGAACGACTTTATCCTGGCTGCAGACATCAGCTCATGCAGCAGCGGATTACGGTCGTTTATCCTGCCGCCAATTAAAACCAGCTCTGTGAATGGCGGTAACCTTTTGATACCATCGGCTATCGCCCGATACTCTTCAGTCTGGTCGGGCGGTCGGGACGATTTTTTCCTGCCGTTTTTGACCTTAGGCTCGAAACGCTCCAGCAGCCCCTCGACGATAACGAGTCGCTTCTCAGCGAGAAACGGGACCGTCTCACAGGCAGCCCGCAGCCGTTCGGGCGTTACCTGCCTTCCGTCAAGCTCGGTGGTATTGGTCATCAGGGCCGACGGGTCGCCGATGCTCTTTTTTATCTCTTCCAGCGCCTTACGGATAGAAAAATCATCCCCGCCGATGAGTATGTGCAGCAAGTTTTACTCTCCCACATTAGAGTCTACCCATTGTACCATAATAGAAAAAGGGGTGTTTAATAATGTCATTCTCGGGCTTCAGTCTGAACGCTTCAGCCTGAAGGCTTGACCCGAGAATCCAGGATACCACTCCTCCCACGGATTCTTCGCTTCGCTCAGAATGACAGAGTAGGCTGGAATGACAATTGTGGGAAGACTGGAATGATACCAAATTATTATTTAACGCTCTCTTCATTTAGAGTTGACAAAACACCGCCGTTAATGAATAATCGCTCAGAGAGCACAATAATATACGGTTAACCGCACTGTGAAATCGAGAGGTGAAAACAATGTCGGAAAGTCCCCAGGAAAGTGAAAAAACTGATGAACTTAAGAAAATGGCAGCCATCGCTACGGACCTACAACTGGCCGGTAAAATGAGGGTCCAGGCTATCAATCTGCTCGGCGATATGGCTTCCCACGAATCGCTGCTCGTCCTGCTCAACCTGGCCGCCAACGACAAACTGAATATAGACGAAAGGGACCTGGCCCTCAAAAGAGGCCGGGAAATAGTCAGGAAAGGCCGCTGATAACTTTATCCCCATCGGCAGCCAGGCATCACACTGATGAGTATCAACATCGGCATCATAGGCCTGCCCCAGAGCGGTAAAACAACCGTTTTCAACGCCCTGACCAGAGGCAAAGCGGATACAGTCACCCACGCCACGGAAGGCCTGTCCCCCCACATCGGCATCACCCGCGTCCCGGAGCCGCGCCTAAAGGTCCTGGAGGATATACTCCACCCCGGAAAGGTAGTGCCGGTTGAAGCCAAATATATCGACGTCGGGGCCTCGGTCAAGACCCTGGCCCAGGACAAAGGGATAGGCGGCCAACTGCTGAACCAGCTAAGCACCGTCGATACGCTTATCTGTGTCGTCCGCGCCTTTACCGATGAAAGCATACCGCATCCCCAGGGCAGCCTGGATGTAAAGAGAGATATCGGCACCCTCAATATGGAGCTAGTCTTTTCCGACCTGGCTATCATGGAGAGAAGGCTGGAGAAACTGGAAACTTCCCTGAAGGGAGCCAAACCCGGCGAGCGCCAGGGGGTTTTGCAGGAAAAAGACATTTTATTGCGGTTCAAGGTCGAACTGGAAAACGATAAACCCCTCCGGGCGCTGGCTATGGAGTCGACCGAGGCCAGAATTATTACCAACTACCAGTTTCTTACCGCCAAGCCGCTGCTTATCGCGATAAATATCGGCGAAGAGCAGATTCCCCGGGCGGCGTCCCTGGAAGCAGAACTGAACTCACAATATTCCGGCACGAAATGTCGCGCTATCACTCTCTGCGGCAAGCTGGAAATGGAGCTGGCCCAGCTGGAAGATAGCGCCGCCCAGGAATTCCGCGCCGATTTCGGCTTAAAAGAATCGGGGCTGGAGCGCACCATAAAAATGTCCTATGAGCTTTCGGACCTGATTTCATTCTTCACCATCGCCTCGAATGAGGTCAGGGCCTGGTCTATCAAGAAAGGCACCACGGCAGTGAAAGCCGCCGGTAAAATTCACACGGACATGGAAAAAGGCTTTATCCGCGCCGAAGGTATCGGCTTTGACGACCTGGTGAAGTGCGGCAGTATCGCCGAGGCCCGCAAAAGAGGGCTGCTCCGCCTCGAAGGTAAGGAATACGTTATCCAGGACGGCGATGTCGTTACTTTTCTCTTCAATGTGTAGAGCCGGCATCGCCGACTTTGCGCACGAGTAATTTCAGGCCATCCTCACTTATCACCACGATTTTCTCACCGGCATCGATATTGCCCCCGACCGAGGTGGCTCCCCAGAGCTCCCCCCTTATCTTTACCATACCCTCTGGTGCCAGCCTGCCGACGGCCTTGCCCGTAGCGCCAACCATGGACGGCAACCCGACCAGTGCCTGTCTTTGCAAGGCCCGGGTGGTAAAAATAAAAAGCCAGGTACCGAATACAGCCCAGGCTAACATAACGCCGATAAGCACGGAAAGATGCAGCTTTATCCCGAACTCAGGAAGCAGCCAGCGCCATATCACCCAGATGGCCACCTGTTCCAGAGCCATACTGATAATAGCCAGTACCAGCCTGGTTAAAGTTAATTTATTATTCATATTTCTGGAGTATATTATATCAAGACGGTGCTTTTATGTTAATCCATGCCAGCCTCGTGATGAAAAATTGATAAAGATTTTATTAAATTTTCTTAATTTATCCTCACAGGACTTGACAAGAATATATAATAATGATATCCTTTATATCTGTAATAATGCCCCAATTGTTTTTTATTATAACTTCCCAAACGTAGATGTCCGTAATATCGCCGCATATGCACGTGTGTCTTCGTTCTTAATAAAAGTGCTGTCGAAATACAACGATTGCTGCATTTGTCTAGTCTAAGGAGTAGAGATGGTTTTTATATCGCGAACACCCGTATCTAATTCCAGGACCACAATTACCCGAAAATCTTATGCCAAGCTGCCCAATGTCCTAGACGTACCCAACCTTATCAAGGTCCAGCTCGATTCCTTCCAGAGGTTCCAGGAATATGGTTTAAAACAGCTGCTGGAAGAAATATCCCCTATCAAAGACCTGACCGGCAATAGACTGGAGCTTAGTTTTGTGGCCTATGAGTTCCGTGAGCCGCGCCCGGGTCATTCCGAGCAGGAATGCCACGAGCGAGACCAGACATTCTCGGCGCCACTCTATGTCAAGGTACGGTTACTCGTTAAAGAGACCGGGGAAATCAAGGAACAGGACCTGTTCTTCGGCGATATCCCCCTGATGACCTCCAAAGGCACATTCATCACCAGCGGCTCCGAAAGGGTAGTCGTCAGCCAGCTCCTGCGTTCCCCGGGTGTTTATTTTACCAGAGAGGAAGACCCGGTTACCGGCCGTGATTTGTGCCAGGCGAAGCTAATCCCCACGCGCGGCGCCTGGCTGGAATTCGAGACCAGCAACCGGAATGTAATATCAACTAAAATAGACGGAAAACGTAAAATACCCATCACGACCCTGCTGCGCGCCATCGGCTTCGGCAGCGATGAAGAATTGCTTAAACTGTTCGAGAAAGAAGAAAAACAGTCCGACTATAAATATATCAGCACCACCATAGAGCGTGAACCGAATATCACGGATGAGAAAGAAGCCATGCTCGATATTTACAAAAAACTCCATCCCGGCGAGCTTCCTTCCCTGGAAAACGCCAGGAAGCTGATAAAGAACCTGTTCTTCGATTCCGCACGCTACGACCTGGGCAATGTCGGCCGCTACAAGCTGAACAAGCGGCTGGGAGTGGATGTCAGTCTTAAAGAGAGGACACTGACCAAAGACGACATCGTCGAGATAATCAGGCATATCATCATGATTAACAACGGCCGTGACCACGGCGACGATATCGACCACCTCGGCAACCGGCGGGTACGCACCGTCGGCGAACTGGTGCAAACCCAGTTCCGCATCGGTTTCCTGCGCCTGGAACAGGTAGTCAGGGAGCGCATGAGCATTATCGGCACCGAAGCGGTTACCCCCAGTGCTCTGGTCAATATCCGACCCATCGTCGCTGCCGTCAGGGAATTCTTCGGCGGCTCTCAACTGTCACAGTTCATGGACCAGACCAATCCACTGGCGGAACTGACCCACAAACGCCGGCTTTCGGCTATGGGCCCCGGCGGACTCTCCCGTGAGCGCGCCGGCTTCGAAGTACGCGACGTCCATTTTTCGCACTACGGACGTATCTGCCCTATCGAGACGCCGGAGGGACCGAACATCGGACTCATCGGTTCTCTGGCAACATACAGTATTATTAATGAGTACGGGTTCATCGAAACACCGTACCGCAGGGTCATCCACGAGATAAGCAATAAGGACAAACACCTCGCAGGCCGGACCGTCACGGACGCGGTCACCGGCGAGAAAGGCAAGGTCCTGGTAGAAGCCGATACCGTCATCACGCCGGAAATTGCGGCAACACTATCGAAGCTAAGGTCAAAAAAAATAAAAGTGGTCCCGTTCGTTTCCAATGAGATTGTCTATATGCCAGCCGACGAGGAGGACAAATACGTCATCGCCCAGGCTAACGCGCCTCTTGACGAGAATAACCAGTTTAAAGAAAAAAGGATTGAGGCCAGGTTAAGTGACGGCTACCTCTTTGAGACTCCCGATAAAATAGAACTGATGGATGTGTCCCCCAAACAGGTGGTCAGTGTCGCCACGGCCCTGACACCCTTCCTGGAACATAATGACGCTAACCGCGCCCTGATGGGTGCCAATATGCAGCGTCAGGCGGTACCACTGCTGCGCCCCGAAGCACCGCTGGTAGCCACCGGCATGGAAATGGAAGCCGCCAAGCACAGTCGGCAGGTGGTTTTCGCCCAGAATGCCGGAGCGGTAACCGAAATGGCCGGCAGCATCGATGAAAAAGGCAATACCAAATACCATATCGTAATTACGCGCGACGACGGCGTCACAGACAAATATGATTTAATGAAGTTTGTCCGCACCAATCAGGGAACCTGCATCAACCAGCGTCCGCTGGTAAATAGAGGCGACCGCATCGAAGCCGGACAGGTCCTGGCCGATAGCTCGGCCACCGAAAACGGCGAACTGGCGCTGGGGCAGAATGTAACCGTAGCGTTTATGAGCTGGGAAGGCTATAACTTCGAGGACGCTATTATCCTCAGCAGCCGCATGGTCGAGGAAGACATGTTCACCTCCATCCACATCAACAAGCATGAGGTAGAAGCCCGCGATACCAAGCTTGGACCTGAAGAAATTACGCGTGACATACCTAATGTGGGCGAGGAAAGCCTGCGCGAGCTCGACGAAGACGGCATCATCCGCATCGGCGCCCAAGTAAGGCCGGACGATACACTGGTAGGTAAAATTACCCCCAAAGGCGAGACGGAGCTATCCGCCGAGGAGAAACTACTACGGGCTATCTTCGGCGAGAAGGCAAGAGAGGTTAAAGATACCTCCTTGAGAGTCCCTCACGGGGAGTGGGGTAAAGTAATCAATGTCAAAGTCTACACACGTAAAGATAGCAAAAACGGCGGCGATGACCTGCCCGCCGGAGTCAACCAGTGGGTACAGGTCTGGATTGCCCAGAAGCGCCGGGTCTCGGTCGGTGATAAATTGGCCGGAAGACACGGCAACAAGGGCGTTATTTCCATCATCGCCCCCAAAGAAGATATGCCCTTTCTGCCGGATGGCACGCCGGTAGATATCATCCTTGACCCCATCGGCGTACCTTCCCGTATGAATATCGGCCAGGTCCTGGAAACCCACCTGGGCTGGGCGGCCCAGATACTGGGCTTCCGGGCGCTTACCCCGGTCTTTGACGGCGCCGACGATATGGCCATAGAAGATGCACTGTGCCGTTCCTGGATTGCCCAGCAATCCGGAGCCACCGACCCCAACCCGGATAAAGATAAAGCACCTTTTAATGCAGATGTTGCCAAAGCCTGGGTTAAAAGCCACGGCTATGACGGAGATTCCGTTTTCGACGAAACTCTCCGGGGAAAGGCCAAGGACATCGGCCTGCGCCTCTGGCTTGAAGAACTGAGTATTCCCAGTCGCGAACTCGATGCAGCGGAACTGAAACAGGTGGTCGAAAAGGTCAACCGGGAGGGAAGATTCTCTCCACCCACCTACGGCAAGACCATGCTTCACGACGGGCGCACCGGTGAACCGTTCGACCAGCCAGTAACCGTCGGCAATATCTATATGATGAAACTCATCCACCTGGTTGAAGATAAAGTCCATGCCCGCTCCACCGGCCCGTACTCCCTGATTACCCAGCAACCGCTGGGCGGCAAGGCGCAGTTCGGCGGCCAGCGTTTCGGCGAAATGGAGGTCTGGGCACTGGAAGCCTATGGCGCCGCCCACAACCTTCAGGAAATGCTGACGATAAAATCGGACGACGTTACCGGAAGAGCTAAAGCCTACGAGTCCATTATTAAAGGCGATGATATCCTTCAGCCCGGCGTGCCGGAATCATTCAAAGTCCTCGTTAAAGAACTGCAGAGCCTGGGCCTGGCGCTTGAGGTGATTAACGAAGAAGAGACCAAGATAGCCTCTGCAGAAGAAACGATGGAGGAAGCCTACAAACTAGAGACAGAGCTTAAACAAAGTGAAGAACCACGCTGGAGAGAGGTAGAAACCAATGTTCGAGATCAATGATTTTGATGCCGTCCGTATTTCACTGGCTTCACCGGAACAAATCAGGAGCTGGTCCTACGGCGAAGTAACCAAGCCGGAGACTATTAACTACCGCACACTGAAACCGGAACGGGACGGCCTCTTTTGCGAAAGAATTTTCGGTCCGACCAAGGACTTCGAATGCTACTGCGGAAAGTACAAGAGAATCCGCTATAAGGGAGTCATCTGTGATAAATGCGGCGTCGAGGTAGCCCGCGCCAAGGTCCGCCGGGAACGCATGGGGCACATCGAACTGGCCTGCCCGGTGAGCCACATTTGGTTTGCCAAGGGCATACCGAGTCGACTCGGCCTCCTGCTCGACCTGTCACCGCGCAGTCTGGAGCATGTCCTCTATTTCTCCCAGTACATTATCACCTCAGTTAATGAAGAAGCCCGTCAAGCAGCTATCAAGCAGCTCGAAGAAGAGACCGCCCGTAACATCGAAGAGCGCCAGAAAGCTCTGGACGCTAAAATCGCCCAGATGGAGCAGGAAAAAGGCACTATCGAGGAAATAAACGAACTCCGCCGCCAGTTCACCGAGGAAAAGACCAAGATTGAGGAGGAGCTTGCCCTCAATATCGAAAAGTTAAAGGGGCTCTATGCCCGGGAATTGCTTACCGAGAACCAATATCATGACTTAAAACAGAAATATGGAACTGTCTTCGATGCCGGCATGGGCGCCGAGGCTATCCTCCAGATTATGAAGGGCATCAACCTTGATGAAATACGAAACAAACTGCTGCTGGAAACCCAGTCTTCCTCGGGGCAGCGGCGTAAGAAGGCCAGCAAACAACTCCGGGTGGTGGAGGCCTTCCGCAATAGCGGTAACAAGCCGGAGTGGATGATTTTAACCGTGCTGCCGGTGCTGCCGCCGGACCTGAGACCCATGGTGCAGCTGGACGGCGGCAGGTTCGCCACCAGCGACCTCAATGACCTCTACCGGAGAGTCATCAACCGCAATAACCGGCTACACCACCTGATAGATATCGGCGCCCCTGAAATTATCATCCGCAACGAGAAACGCATGCTTCAGGAAGCCGTTGACTCACTCATCGATAACGGCCGAAGGGGACGCGCCATTTCCATCAGCGGCAACCATAAACTAAAGTCACTATCGGATATGCTCCGTGGCAAACAGGGACGCTTCCGCCAGAACCTGCTCGGCAAACGCGTCGACTACAGCGGGCGCTCGGTAATCGTGTGCGGCCCGGAGCTTAAACTCCACCAGTGCGGCCTACCGAGGCGGATGGCCCTGGAACTGTTTAAACCTTTCGTCATGCGCCGACTGGTAGCGCAGGGGCTGGCTCCCAATATCAAGAGCGCCAGGAGACTGGTAGAGAGAGCTAAAGCAGAGGTGTATGACATCCTCGAGGAGGTCGTCAAGGAGAGGCCGGTACTACTTAACCGTGCCCCCACCCTCCACCGGCTCAGCATCCAGGCCTTCGAACCGGTGCTTATCGATGGCAGCGCCATCCAGATTCACCCGCTGGTCTGCTCCGCCTTCAATGCCGATTTCGATGGCGACCAGATGGCGGTACACGTGCCGCTTTCAAAGGCTGCCGTTAAAGAAGCCAGGGAGATGATGATGAGCCATCACAATATACTGCTGCCAAGCAGCGGTGAGCCTACCGTATCTCCTACGCTGGACATGGTCCTCGGCTGCTACTACCTGACGACCATCAGACACCAAGGCAAAGAAAATGGCAAGTTTTTCGGCAGTTTCGAGGAAGCCAAGCTGGCCTATGAATTCGGCATCATCGACCTGAGAGAAGAGATTGAAGTAAGGGATAAAGAAAAAGGTGAAATGATTAAGACCAGCGTCGGGCGTATTCTCTTTAATGAAGTCCTGCCCAAGGAACTGGGCTTCTATAATAAAATTATTGACAAATCAACTCTGAAACAAATAGCCACCAAATGCAGCAAAGTGCTGCCTGATGAAGAGACCGGCACGATACTGGATAACATCAAACATATCGGTTTCCACTTCGCTTCCAAGTCCGGAATTACTATCGCCATGAATGACATCGAGGTTCCGGCGAGCAAACCTCAAATACTGGCAGAAGCCGAGGCCAAAATTGCTACCATCGAAAACCAGTACCACCGCGGACTCATCGATGATAACGAAAGATACAATGGAGTCGTCGGCGTCTGGATGGAAACAACCGATAATATCACCAATACTATCTCGAACAACCTCGACCGCTATGGCGGCGTCTACATGATGGCGACATCAGGGGCCAAGGGTAATATTTCGCAGATACGGCAGATGGCCGGCATGCGCGGCTTGATGACCGACCCCGCCGGTAAGATTATCGAATTTCCTATCAAGTCCAGCCTCCGCGAAGGGCACAGCGTCCTGGAATACTTTATCTCTACCCACGGCGCCCGCAAGGGTCTGGCAGATACGGCTCTGAGGACATCCGACAGCGGTTACCTCACCCGGCGCCTTATCGATGTCGCCCAGGACGTCATCACTTCCCAGAACGATTGTGGCACTACCGATGGCGTCTGGATAACCGAACCGAAAGAGAAAGGATTGCTACCTCCACTGGCCGAGCGTATCCTAGGCAGGATGGCAGCCAGCGATATAGTCCACCCCGAAACCGGCGAAACCATAGTCGCCCGGAATGAAGAAATCGACGAACAGAAGATAGAAAAAATCATCGCTGCCGGTCTAGCATCGGTACACGTCAGGTCCCCCCTTACCTGTAAGTCCCGGCGAGGCACCTGTCGGCTTTGCTACGGCAGGGACCTTGCCCGTGGCAAGCTTGTCGAATCTGATGTAGCCGTAGGCATCATCGCCGCCGAGAGTATCGGGGAACCCGGCACGCAGCTGACACTGCGTACCTTCCACACCGGCGGCGTGGTCGGACTCGATATCACCAGCGGTCTTCCCAGGGTAGAAGAGCTTTTCGAGGCCAGGAATCCCCGGGGACAGGCAATTATCTCGGAGATAGACGGGGTTGCCGAGGTAATTCAGAATGAGGAGGGCAGAAAAATCAAAGTCGTCAGCACAGAAATCTACCATGATGAATACCCGCTGCCGGCCGGCTGGAAAGTAATGGTGAAAAACGGACAGTCGGTCGATATCGGCACGGTGCTGGCGTCTCCCCCCGCCAAAAAAGCCAAGGCGGAGACTACCCCGACTCCGGAGACACAGCCCATAGTGGCCCGTTTCGCCGGCGAAGCCAATGTGAAAAAGAAGCAGCTGGTCATAAGCTATGCCGAGAAAGAGGAACGTGAATACATCCTAGCATCTACCACCAGTATCTGGGTCCAGAATGGGGCACAGGTAAAAGCCGGTCAGCAACTGACCGACGGCTCCATCAACCCACATGACATACTGCGGATACTGGGCAAAGACGCCGTCCAGCAATACCTGGTCGACGAGGTACAGAAGGTTTACCGCTCCCAGGGCGTAAACATCAACGATAAACACATCGAGGTTATCACGCACCAGATGCTAACCAAGGTCCGCATCGATTCCGCCGGAGATACCGACCTCGTACCTGATGAACTCGTTGACAAGTTTGTCTATGAAGACACCAATGCTAAAGTGCTGGCCGAGGGCGGTGAACCGGCTACGGCTCATACCGTCATGCTGGGCATAACCAGAGCTTCGCTGAGCACCGATAGCTGGCTGGCGGCGGCATCGTTCCAGGAAACCACCAGAATCCTTACCGAAGCCGCCGCCAACGGAAGGATAGATAGGCTGGTCGGACTCAAAGAAAACGTTATCATCGGCAAGCTGATTCCGGCCCGTTACCTCAAGGAAGAAGAGATAGCGCAGTTGAAGGCCGGCGAGGAAACCGAAGCGATGCGATTACTGGCAAGCCTGGCTGCGCCGGTAGAAGCCGGCCCGTCAAGCGGCGGTGAAGCCGGCCTTTCAAGCGGTGGTGAAGCCGGCCTATCAAGCGGCGGTGAAGCAGGTATGGAAGCGCCTAAGCAACCGGTAAATATAGCGGAAACTATCGAAGCACCAGTCATCGACATAGCCGGGGAAAAAAAAGAGGAATAACCCCAATCTATCGAGGGGGTGAGACGAAATAGCTCGCATCATATCGGGTAAACCCAGCGCCGAGGACGCACCGCTCGATACCAGTCTTAGACCCCGGAGCCTGGCCGACTTCATCGGACAAGATAAGATGAAGGAAAACCTCAAGATAGCCATTACCGCGGCTAAAGGTCGAGGCGAGTCCCTGGACCACGTTCTGTTTTACGGGCCACCCGGCCTGGGCAAGACCTGCCTGGCGAATATCATTGCCGCCGAAGTAGGCGTCAACATTAAGACGACATCCGGCCCGGCCATCGAGCGCACCGGAGATTTAGCCGCCATTTTGACCAACCTGCGCAGCCACGATATCCTCTTTATCGATGAAATACACCGCCTTAACCGAACGGTGGAAGAGATACTATACCCCGCCCTGGAAGACTTCGCCCTGGACATCATCATCGGCAAAGGCCCCGGCGCTAAAAGCCTGCGGCTGAGCCTGCCCGCCTTCACCCTGATTGGCGCCACCACCCGCTACGCCCTGCTCAGTCCACCCCTGAGGGATAGATTCGGCGCGGTTTACCGCCTCGATTTTTACGACGCAACATCACTGGAGAAAATCATCGAACGCTCCGCCCGGATACTCCAGCTAGAGGCGGAGGAAGAAGGACTGAAGGAAATAGCCCGCCGCGCCCGGGGCACGCCGCGCGTGGCCAATCGACTGCTCAAGAGGGTCAGGGACTATGCCCAGGTCATGGCCGACGGCACCATAACACAAAAAGTCACCAAAGAAGCCCTTGCCAAGCTGGGGATAGACCTTATCGGGCTGGACGAAATCGACCACAAGGTGCTGCATACCATCATCGAGAAGTTTAATGGCGGACCGGTGGGATTGGACACCATAGCGGCTTCCATCAGCGAGGATGCAGACACCATAACCGATGTGTACGAACCCTTCCTCATGCAGTTGGGCTTTTTAGAGAGGACGCCGCGAGGTCGCATGGCTACCCGCCTGGCCTACGAGCACCTCGGCCTGCCGTATAACAAAGAGAAGCCGCCACAGCCGAGTTTGCTTTAAAATCTGGATAAGATACAGGGTTCAATTTAAATCTTCTGACGACTTTCGAATTTATCCTGAAATATTTTTACAATTTAATGTAATATATACTTGACATTTTGAATATTTTGTGTTACAATATGTTCTGTACAGATTACTAATAAAAGGAGGTAAATAAAATGTCTGTAAGTCAAAAAACCGCCTGGACGCAACTGGTAATATTCGGGGCATTGGTCATCGGTTGGCTGGCGCTCTTCCTGGCCAATGGAACGATTTTCTACTGGCAGGACAACACCATGAAAATGACCTTCTACTGGCTCTGCGCCGCCGCCTTCGCCGCGCTGGTCATCATGAATATTGTTGCCAGTATCCTGAAGAACCGCACCAAAGCTGTCACCGACGAGCGGGATAAAGCTATCTTCCGAAAGGCCTCTCTCTGGGCGACGGGAACTTCATACACAGTCGTTGTTGCCCTGCTGCTGGTACTCGCCATCACTTACATGAACGGTGGCAGTGAGACAGTGCCCGTTAATTTCCCGCTCTTTATCGTCATCGTTGGCGGAGTGACTTTAACACTTACCCAAGCCATCACGGCGTTAATAATGTACGGTCGAAAGGTGAACCATGCCGAAAGCTAGTATAAACAATCGCATCAGAAGGCTGCGATTCGACCACAATGAAATGACACAGGAAGAGCTGGCGAGCCGAGCCGGCTGCACCCGGCAGACCATCATCGCCCTGGAGCAGGGAAAATACGTGCCGTCCATCGAGCTGGCTTTTAAAATTGCCCGGGCTTTCGGGGTGACGGTGGAAGAAGTTTTTCAGTATGAAGAGTAAGACTGGCAATAAAATACTATCATGGATATACTTACTATAGGAGACTTAGTAACGAAGGATGAATAAAGTCCTCATTCATGTCTGTTGCGCTCATTGCGCCGCCTTCACCGCCGAATACTGGCGGCAACAGGGTTATGAAATCGGTGGCTTCTGGTACAACCCTAACATCCACCCGTACACGGAGCACCAACAGCGACTGGAAAGCATGAAAGCACTGGCGCAAGAGATAGAATTGCCTTTAATAATCGCCGAGGGATACGACATGGTGGAATACTTCCGCCGGGTAGTCGGCCACGAAACAGAGCGCTGCCGGTATTGCTTCGACCTCCGTTTGACAAAGACGGCGGAAACCGCCCGCGATAAAAGCTTCAACGCTTTTACCACTACCCTGCTCATCAGCCCACACCAGAAGCACGAATTGATTCAAGAAACAGGCAATAGAGTTGCCGGGGAACAGGGCGTGGAATTCCTTTATGCCGACCTCCGGAAACGCTACTCGGACAGTCGCCACATCACCAAGCCGATGAATCTCTACCGCCAGCAGTACTGCGGCTGCATCTACAGCGAGTGGGAACGCTACGCTAACATCAAAACAGAATGATGTAAAACAAAAGGGAGCCCCGATAAATCGGGGCTCCCCAGATTTCTATATTTCTTAATCCGCTTAAAGTCTATGTCAATTCATCAGTCAGCTATGTCATAAGCTAACTGGACATTCGTAGTTATTTCCATCTCGCCGGGGCTGACGGGAGTTGCCACCGGAGCCGGGGCTCCCTCGGCCTTGGCTACCATATCCTGGCGATAAATCGGGCCGGGCATATAAGAACTCTCGGAGATATAGGTCGGTTTGCCCAGTTTGACACCAGCCGTATCGGCCAGCTTCTTCGCCTTGGCGGCAGCATCGGTTACCGCCAGCTGCCTGGCCTGCTCGTAGAAAGGCTTGGGGTCATCAACCGTAAAACCGATGCTGTTGATGCGGGTAAAGTCGCCGCCGGCAGCGGTAACGGCATCGATAACGCTACCAGCCTTGTCCACATTCCTTATCTTGGCGGTGACCATGTTGGAAACCCGGTAGCCAATAGTAATTTCCTGCTGCTTGTTATCGTCCCACCTGGTCACACGCTGGATGTTGAAAGACTGGGTCTGAATGTCTTTCGCAGCAACTCCCCCACCTTTCAGGGCAGCCATTACCTTGTCCATCGCGGCGGCAGCCTCGGACTGAGCCTGAGCCACGCTGACCTCCTGAGCCTGGATGCCTAAACTCAGGATAGCTACATCGGGAACAGCGTTTACCTTACCTTCGCCGTTAACCCATATCCCTTGCTGCTGGCTATTCAAATCTATCTTGAAACTCCCCCCGGTTAAAGACGTACCTTCTGAGCTGCAACCAGCCAGAGCCATTATTGCCCCCAGCATCAATACCACACCGATTACTACCAACCAGATTTTCTTCATTGTACAACCTCCCTTTTTTCCTTTCCACATATATATAACGAAAAAGTCACCGCCGGGTTAGCGGCCAATTTTCTTTTTAAATGTTTATTACGATAGTCCGCTCGTTTTTAATGCCAGGGAATAACATACACCCCACTATTCAAAATAGCCTATAACTGACAGAATGAATGTAATTAATATCACAATCGGGCGGATACAGACTGACAAATTTGTTGCAGGAAGCTCCGTTAACCTAGTCCAGATTCTCCAGGGCTTGCTCGTAACCTCTATCGGCAACCTCAATCGCCTGTTCCAGTGCTGGCTTGAGTTTTTCCGATACTTTCTCCAGGTGGTCCCGTAAAGCCTTAGAGTTCTTTGCAGCCTTTTGAGATAAGATTGTCCTCAGCTTTTCCTGTTTATCAGATTTTTCGCTTTCGTCTTTAGCAACGCGTTTATTTTCCGGCCCAACTCCCTTAACCGATGCCGGGGCCGGGGGTATGGTTATTACGGGCGCTTCTTCCTCTGGAGATGAGGGCACTTCTATGGCCGGCGGTGGCACCTGCATCAGAGAAGGTACTTCTTCAACCGATGGTGCTGGTTCAGGAGCCGGTGCCGGGGCTGGAACCGGGGCAGTCGTGGGAGCTTCTCTCATTTGCGCCTTCGGCGCTGCCTCGGCGGTCGCTGGCGCCGGTGCCCGCAAGGTGGCTACCCCCGCACTCTCCGAAGGTCCCGCACCAGGCCCGGCCAGATTCGCCATAGCTATCAACTCGTTATTCATACGCTCCGTGGTCTTTTCTACTTGCTCAACCTTGCCCCTATCTGCCATGATGATTATTTCTTCCACCCTCCTATCGGTAAACCGGGCATACAGCTCTGCTTTATCCAGAGCCGACGGGGTAAACGCCAGCTGTACCGACTCGGTTGCCAGCTTCACCCGGTACAGCGGCTCATCCGGCAGGCTGCTACTGGCGGCCGTTACGGTGCCGCCGCCGATCATTAACAGGCCGATAATAAGAGCCACCGGTGCCATCCAGCGAACCTGCCACCTGAAGAAACTCCGTCTCCCTTTCGGTTGTGTGTCACGGATGGCCGCCTGGAACTCATAACCGGCCCTCTGCCGGAACTCAGGGCGCGGTCCGATGGCTACTGCCTTTCGGGTATCCAGCGCCGTTCTCAGCAGCGGCTCAAGCTCGGCGGCATGTTCAGGATGCCGTGCCAGGCATACCTCAATATCCTCTCCTCTTATTACCCCCTCGAGGCATTCATCCAATATATTTTCAAATTCACTCTCTCTACCCATTACACCACCTCCACCGACAGCGCTTTACGCAGGGCGACAATGGCGCTGTGCTGCAATGCTTTAATCGCTCCTTCACTTTTTCCCATAACCCCGGCGACCTCAGCGATGGACAGCTCGCCGGCGAAACGCAGCGAAATAACCTCCTGTTGCGCCGCGGTCAGCTTCTTTGTCGCCACAACCAGCTCTTCGATTTCCATTTTACGCTCAGTCACATGCTTCGGGTCGCCGTTAGCATCGGCCTTCGTTATCGACTCATCAAGAGGTACGGAGGCATGCCTCGACTTTTTTCTCAGGTAATCAACTATCTGATTGTGCGCAATACGATACAGCCATGAGGCGAAGGGCATGCCCTTCCATTTGTAGGAAGAGATAGACTGAAGGGCATTCAGAAAGACCTGCTGAGTCATATCCTCCGCCTCTGTCCTGTCTCCTATTTTGAGAACTATATAACGATAAATCCTATCGAAGTTCTCTTCATATAACTGAGTTAAAGCCACCTGGTCGCGCTGCTGCGCTCGCCGGATAAGGCTCTCCTCATCTTGCACCTGACAACTCCCATCCAGAGCCGGACTTTTAATGAATTCGCCCGACCGGTAATATTGGTGTTACCCTGTGCATATAGTATAACGAACAGGTTGACAAAAAGATAGCTTATATCTCACAGTCGAGATTGTTTAATCATGTTATCCCGACAAAGCGTATAGGCCATGTCCCTATCCCCCACCACTGGATTCCAGCTTTCGCTGGAATGACAACTGCGGGAAGGATGGAGTGACATCAAACCATTGATAATTACTTACCGTAGCCTTGTTTTGACATTTCATCCAGGGCTAGATATCATAATAAGTAGTACATCATGAACTAATGCCGATATCCTGACTTACAAGGAGGGGAAAATGCTGAAAAGAATCGCCGTTAACACCCAACCCGTACCCTTATCTCTCAGGCTTACCGATGTCCGCACGTACGGCATTATCGCCGTCTTCGTGGTGCTGAGCGTGCTGGTGCCCTGGGTGTTTCACCAGTTCCACCTGGCCGGCGCCACCTATCTCCCCATGCACTTCTTTATTTTCGCCGCCGCGCTGACCTGCGGCTGGCAGGCCGGGGCTATCGTCGGGCTGCTCACGCCCTTTGCCAGCTACGCCATCTCCGGAATGCCCGCCATAACCGTCCTGCCTCAGGTAGCCGTGGAAGTCACTGCCTACGGGCTGCTTGCCGGACTCCTGCGCCAGAAACTCAACCTGCGGGTGATATGGTCGTTACTGGGAGCCATGGCCGGCGGCCGCCTGGCGCTGCTGATAACCGTCGTTATCGTACAGGCCATTAGCGGGAGTGTTTACAGCCCGCTCGGCACTGCCGCCACTCCTTATGCCGCGGTCTGGAACACTATCGCGCAGTCGTGGCCCGGCATGCTCATACAGCTTATCCTGATACCGGTGGCTTTCTGGGTGGTCGGACGCTATACCTCGAGGAAACAATCAGAGTAGCCGATGTACACGGACCTGTTCAGCGCTTTCCTGGCCAGCGATGACACGCTAAGAATATACCAGGATGAAACGCTTGTGTTCTCGTCAGAAAAGGACCGACTTCTGCCCCTGATGGAATTTATTGTCCTTCAGCAGAAGGACTCTGTGCAGCAGCCGGTTACCATATTCGATAGAATCATGGGCAATGCCGCCGCCCTGCTGGCGGTAAAGGTAAACTGCCGGGAGGTCTATAGTCCTTTGGGCAGTGAACTCGCCGTCAGGACGCTGGAGCGATACGGCATCGAATACCACCTGAGCGAAATCGTACCCTATATTCAAAGACCGGACGGCAAGGGTATATGTCCCATGGAACAGCTATCAATTAACAAAGAGCCCGAGGAGTTCTACCGGGAAATGAAAGCCCGTATTAATAAGAGTATTTAATAAACCTCACCCCTTCAGGGTGAACCCCTGCCCCCTCTCCTTAAAAGGAGAGGGATTATAAAATCCCCCTTTGTCCTCATTTTCCAAAGGGGGACTGTTTAACAGGTTAATAAAATCACTAACTGAACCTGAAAGGAATCTCTATGGAAAAGATAAGACTGGGCAAGACAGAAATGATGGTAACGCGGCTGGGTTTCGGCGGCATCCCCATCCAGAGGCTTTCCGAAAACGATGCCGTTAAGGTCGTCAAGAGGTGCCTCGACCTGGGCATTAACTTCCTCGATACCGCCAACGGCTACTCCACCAGCGAGGAACGCATCGGCAGGGCGATAAAGGGACGGCGCCAGGACGTTTTCATTGCCACCAAGTCCGGTGCCCGCACGGGCGAAGATATAGAAAAAAACCTCGATTTGAGCCTTAAACGACTCGGCACCGACTATATCGACCTGTACCAGTTCCATGGGGTCAACGACAAGCCGACACTGGAAAAAATCCTCGACCCCGAAAACGGCCTTTATAAGGTCTTCGAAAAGGCAAAAAAAGCCGGGAAAATCCGGCACATCGGCATTACATCGCACCAGATGGACATGGCTAAAGCTATGGTGAAAACAGGCCGCTTCGAGACCATCATGTTCCCCTTCAACTTCATCACCAGCGAACCCGCCGACGAGCTTTTGCCCCTGTGCCGGGAACATGACATGGGCTTCATCGTCATGAAGCCGATGGCCGGAGGTATGCTGGAAAACGCCGCCATCGCTTTCAAATACCTCTTCCAGTTCCCGGATATCGTCATCATCCCCGGCATCCAGAAGGTGCAAGAGATTGAAGAAATCGTCCGGATATATAACGGGTCGCACAAAATGACCGCCGCCGAACGGAAAAAGATGCGGCAGATGACGGAAGAACTGGGCACCCGGTTCTGCCGCCGCTGCGACTACTGCCAGCCGTGTCCCCAGCAAATACCCATATCCATGATTATGACATTCCCCACGTTCGTCAAACGCCTGCCGCCGGACTGGTATTTGAAGGGCGGGTTTATCCCCGACGCCATGGCAAAAGCCGCCAGTTGCACGGAATGTGGCGAATGCGAGGCAAGATGTCCGTTCCATCTACCCATCAGGCAGATGATCAAAGAAAGCTATAATCTTTACGAACAGGTGAAAGCAACCCAGACCCGGTAGGTAAGCCTACTGTATATACTGGACAACAGTCCCCTCGATAGACTACAATTTTCAGAAAATCGCGAAGTAAGGAGGTTTACACATGGCAAAAGTGAAAGAGCAGAATTAGAGAAATACTTCAGAAAAGGCGTGACCGCAGGAAAAACACCGCACGCCGAGGTTACCGCGCCGCGCCTGGGCCTGCACAGCGATAAAGACTTCGGTAACCTGAACTTTTCCATGAGCTGGTGGGCCATAACCGAACCGTTTGAAATGGTTACAGATTGCCACGCCCACGATTTTAATCAGTTCCTGATTTTCGTGGGGGGCGACCTCACCAAAATGCCGGACCTCGGCGGAGAGGTCGAATTAACCCTGAGCAGGGATGGTAAAAAACTGGAAAAGTTCGTCATTACCGAGGCCACCACCGTCTTTGTTCCAGCCGGACTTTACCACTGCCCGCTCTACTTCAAGAAGATAAATAACCCCAAAAAGCCCATCCTTTTCCATGATTTGTTCTTTTCGCCGGAATACAAACGGAAGGGATAGCTTAAAAGTGTGTAAATCACGCTTGATAAAAGAAAGGAGGCCGCTTGCCTCCTTTCTTTGGATAGCTTATCAGCCTAGACAGGATGTCAAACCGGTAAAACCGGATATATTAAATTAGCGGATATTCTCACTATACAGCCAGCCCCGTATTATTCAATAGATAAGCTCTTGGCAAATTGCTCTTATTTTGTGCCTGCCATATCATGTATCACCGCTTTAAAGGGTTTTTGCCTACTATGGTTGAGTCAAAAGTGGGTGCAAACATAATATGCCCGAACATAATCGGTTTATCCACCCTCTTGAAATTGAGAGGGCAATGCAGCAGATTCCCCGGGACATACACCCATGTGGTGGTAGTGATGATGTGTGTTTCTGCTTCCTCACCCTCACCCATCGTAAACTCGACCTCAGCCCCGAATTCTTTAAAATTCATCGGGTCGCCACCAATAAAATACAGGATTTCGGCAACGGAATGTCTATGCCCTTCAGGTATCATTTTAAAGGCTCTATAAATGGGGCGCAGGACCTGTGTAAGAGGCTCATCCCACCCTTTTACGGGAGCCTTCTGCCCGATTCCTATGTATGCCGGCGCATCAGGAGGAGTACCTGGGTGGATTACGCCCCAGGGTTCTTTTAAGAAATACTTCCCATATTTTGTTTTAGCCATTTTTATCTCCTTCCTTTATTTTCTCAGATATTACTAGCTGCTCTTATTTAAACACAATATGGTCTCTAATACAATTGGATCAATATATTACGCTGTCGTCAGAGGAGCGAAAAATCGTCTGCTAATTAGAAGTTAGACCTTACCCCTGCTTTTTGCTATTATTGAATTGGTGCGTG
The DNA here is from genome assembly GCA_964422155.1 of uncultured Dehalococcoidaceae bacterium. Classification (GTDB taxonomy): domain Bacteria; phylum Chloroflexota; class Dehalococcoidia; order Dehalococcoidales; family RBG-16-60-22; genus JBGPRB01. The sequence continues at coordinate 26,145 of CAYQZZ010000019.1, forward strand.
CCCGCTATTTGTCTTTTGAGGGGAAAATGCTTAAGATTCGCCGCTACCAGGCACAGGATAACGAAGCCGTTAAAGAAATGCATTATGCCGGGATAATGCAAATGATAGAAATGGTCCCCGATACCGAACGGCGAGACGTACCATCTCAAGATATGCCATTTATAGATAGGGACCTCGACGACATCGAAGGCGTGTATATCAATAATCACGGTGATTTCCTGATAGGCATCCAGGGTAATGAAATCGTCGTCATAGGGGCTATTAGAAAAGTATCGGCGACCTGCGGGGAAATCAAACGCATCAGAGTCCGCCGGGAATGCCAGCGACATGGTTACGGCCAGACGATTTTGCTAAAACTCATCGAGCGAGCGAGAGAATTAGGGTACCGGGAACTAATTCTCGATACATCGTTATATAACCCCCCGGCACAGCAACTCTTTCAAAAATGTGGTTTTGTAGAAACTAGCCGTGGGAAAATAGGTCCATATGACCTGGTCATATATAAGAAGAAGCTGAATAAAGATAAAGGAGGCTAAAAATGGACGCAGCTTTCAAAGAGAAATTCCTGACGCTCTGGAAGAAGTACTTTAACGACGCCGAACTGCCCTTCACTTTCTACTATACGGATGAAGAAGGCCATGCCGAGTCGGTCAAACCGGGTTCGGTGCCGCGGTGTATCATCGGGGCACTGGTCAAAGTGCGGAGCGGGCAGTCCCTCGCTTTCGATGTTGATAGCGTCGGCTGCCCCGGGGGTAAAAGATACCTCGGCTTCGCGGAAAATCTCATGCCCGACTTCGAATATTTCCTCTCCTGCGGGATTCCCGGCAAAATGGAAGGCGAACGCTATAAGAAGTCGCCGGAGATGGTAAAAGAGTACATGAAAAAGCACGCGCCCGTAATGAAAGCTCCCGGCCGCTTTATCGTCTTTAAGAGATGGGATAAGCTCGATGAAACCGACCGCCCGGACGTCATCATTTTCTTCGCCGAGCCGGATGTTCTCTCCGGTCTCTTTACGCTGGCCAGCTTCGATGAAACGGAGCAGAACATGGTAATCGCCCCGTTCGGCTCCGGCTGTGCCAGCATCGTGCAGTACCCTTACATGGAGACTAAATCCCGGAGTCCCAGGGCGTTCATCGGCATGTTCGATGTCTCGGCGCGTCCTTTCGTGCCACAGAACACACTCACCTTCTCTGCCCCTGTAGCCAAGTTTGCCAGGATGGTGGGCAATATGGAAGAGAGCTTCCTCATCACGCCTTCTTGGGCCAAGGTGCAGAAAAGAATTAAAAGATTTAAAATTGTTTATGGAGAGGTTAAATCCCGGAAAAAGGATAGTCTTTAAACGGATTACGCCCCCGGGAGGACCGGCTTAACTCTCTTGATTCTTACCACCTTGACTGTAAAAAGAGGAGACCACGATGACCAAGATTAGCCTGGTACGTACTTCAGATAGAACCGAAGGCACCCGTCAAGCTGTCAGCTTACTCAAGTCCAACCCCGTGAAGGGTAAGGCCGTCGTTCTTAAGCCCAATTTCAATACCGCCGACCCCGCCCCCGGCTCCACCCATTACGATACACTGCGCTCCCTAATTCTGACCCTCAAGGAGATGGGAGCTAAGAAAATCACCCTGGCGGAACGGAGCGGGCCCGGAGATACTACGCGGGGTATCATGGAGAAAAAGGGCATCTTCAACATGGCTAAAGAGATTGGCTTCGATATCGTCAACCTCCAGGCGATGGGAAAAGACGGGTGGGTCTTAGTCAAACCCGAGGATAGCCACTGGAAAAACGGCTTCCTCTTTCCGAAGATTTACCGGGAAGCGGAGTCCATCGTGCTGACCTGCTGTCTCAAGACGCACCAGTTCGGCGGCCACTTTACGCTGTCGATGAAGTGCGCCGTGGGCATGGTGCCGCCGGGACTGGGGCCGAGTGGCGGCGACTACCCCTATATGAACGAACTGCACAGCTCACCCCATCAGCGCCAGATGATTGCCGAGATTAACACCGCCTATTCCCCCGACCTCATCGTGCTGGACGGCGTCGAGGCTTTTGTGGACGGTGGCCCTCATGTTGGCACCCGCGTCAAGGCTAACGTCATGCTGGCCGGCAGCGACCGCGTCGCTATCGATGCGGTAGGAGTGGCGATACTACGCTTATTAGGAACAACTCCCGAGGTAAGTAAAGGCAAAATCTTCGAGCAGGACCAGATTAAACGGGCGGCGGAGCTGGGGCTGGGCGTAAAATCCGCCGACCAGATACAGATTGTGACCGGCGATAAAGAGAGCGAAGAATACGCAAAGAAGGTGAGGGAAGTGCTGGGCAAAGGTTAATCGATATTAAATTGGGGCGTTTAAGAGGGGCATTAGACCCTCTTTCATTTTTTCTGCCCCTGCGGATTAACCTCTCCCTCTAACCCCCTCTCCGTCGACGGAGAGGGACTGAACACCATGGGCAGTTACATGTGCTCATTAGTGCAGAAATCCGCGAACACAAATTGTCGGGGCAGACGCTCTTCCTCACATGAGTTCACGGAAGTAGCAGTGACGCACGGGTTTGATTGAGTCACGTCTCATTCCACAGCCATTATATGCATTGAGTTGCATAAGGTCAAATTTGTTAGAATAGTGCTATCGTTGTCGTCACAATAAGATGAAATGTTACCTAATTAAACTAGAAGCGGAAATGTTGATTCTAATATCTCGGTAGGGATATTTTGGCTATATTTTACATCTGCCTTGACAATTATATTTTATTAGGGCTAAACTGAACTGCAATAATGGATGGGAAATAAATTAAAAAAATCGTTTTTAACTCGGTAAGGCAAAAATAATACAGGCAAAGGAGGTGATTTATTGGGTGTATTTAGGGATAAAGAATAATCTATTTTTAATTCTAAAAGGGGGTATAAATTGATAACAAAGAAATTTTTATTAATATTTTTTCTAACCATAATCTTGATAAGCGGGCTGGTATTAAGCAGTTGCGCCAAATCTACCCCGGCACCGGCCCCGGCGCCCGCACCTGCTCCGGCCCCAGCACCGGCCCCGGCACCAAAACCGGTATCTGGCGGCACCCTGAAAGTAATTATGAGAAACGCGGTATCGATACTTGGCACCCCTTCTGAAGGACCCGGAGGGTCACCTCACCGGATGGTGGAAACCGTTTATGAGTTTCTGGTCCGTTACGACCAGAACTACAATTTCCAGCCGCGGTTGGCCGACTCATGGGATATTGCCCCGGATGGAAAAAGCATCACCTTCCATCTCCATAAGGGTATCAAGTTTTCCGATGGCACGCCTTTTAATGCTGCCGCCGTAAAAGCCAACCTGGAGGTCTATGCCCCGAATAACGTCCGTACTCCGTCCCTAAAGCAGATTGACTCTTATGACCTGATTGATGAATACACCATTCGCCTTAATCTTAAAAACTTCGATAGTACTCTCATGATTGATTTAGGTGACGGTGCCGGTTTCATGTGTTCACCCACGGCAATGGCCAAGCCAACGACCCCGGAAAATATGGCAAAGGACCATTTTATCGGGACTGGCCCATTCGTCCTCTCCAGCTTCGAGAAAACCCAGAATATTAAATACGTCAAGAACCCCAATTACTGGCAAGCAGGCAAGCCTTATCTTGACGGGTTTGAATTCTACATGGTTACGGACCCGGTTACTTCCATAATGTCCTTCAAGAAAGGAGAGGGGCAGGTAATCTTCGGTATCACCTCCACGGAAGCCAAGGACCTGCAAGCGGCGGGTTACGATATTGTCACTACCGACATCAAACCCATAGTCGTGCTGCTCCCCGATGGAATTAACAAAGATTCACCATGGGCTAATAAAGGTGTGCGTGAAGCGCTCGAGTACGCTATTGATAAGCCGGCACTGGCCAAATCGATAGGTATGGGATACTACGAGGCGGTCACCCAGTTTGCCGTCAAGAACACTGCCTACTTCGTTCCGGAAGCGGTAGCCCGTAGCTATGATGCCAAGAAGGCCAAAGACCTGCTGGCGGCTGCCGGCTATCCCAACGGTTTCAAGACCAAGATTTACGCCAGCACAACCTGGGATAAGGATATTCTGGTTGCCATCCAGACATATCTCAAAGATGTGGGCATAGATGCCGAGCTGGACCTGGCCGACGCCGCCCGTATGTCAGATATGCAAAATAATGGCTGGAAGAATGGCCTCTATATACCCACCTTCCCGATAATACCCAACATCCGGAGCCTGTCCTTCCGCCTTGCTGGTGGCGGCGGTCATGTCAGCATGTATAAACAAGATGACTGGCAGGCGAAGGTGGACGCGACCGTAGCACAGCCTGACGCCCAGAAGCAGCTGGCGCAGTTTAAGGAACTGGTAAAGATATTAAACGACCAGGCCATGGCCATTTCTCTGTGGACCAAGCCGGACATCAGCGCTGTGGACAAGAGCGTCCAGGGCCTCAGATGGACGCAGGGAGGTCACCCACGTTTCTATGAAGCGGCGGATGCCTGGTTAAACAAGTAAATAACCTTTTTTCCTCGCCGTTAAGGTGGGGCGCGAAAATAGCCGTGCAGGCTGATGACGCGCCCCACCTGACTTCAATCGTTAACTTAATTGCTTTGAATTGGATAAGGCCGATAATTTATAATAAAATAATCCAATGCTCAACATAAGGGACTTGAAGGCACCCAGCCTGGCCTTGATAATGTTGTTATCCTCTTTTATAACATAAACCCTGCACAGAATATGCTAATTGCCTAGATTGTTTGAGCACGAATAACGGGAACAAGTATGACCACATATATAATCCGGCGGCTACTACAGGGCTTAGTCGTACTTATCCTGGTCACTCTGTTTATTTTTTTTATCATGAAGCTGCTACCCGGTGACCCTCTCCAGCTATTTGTGGGACAGGGCGACACGGCCAATGCCACCCCTGAGGAACTGGCCAAACTCCGACATGAATTCGGTCTCGATAAATCACTTCCCCTCCAGTACCTGAACTGGCTCGGTGGTATTTTTCATGGCGATTTAGGAAAATCCATTTTCTATCGTGAAGACGTAGCCAGCCTAATCAAACGTCGCCTCCCGGTAACCGTGCACCTGGGGGCAGTATCATTGATAATAAGTAGCGTCCTGGGTATCACTTTCGGGGTAATATGCGCTTTTAAACGGGGCAAGTGGATTGACACCGTCCTGACGGTTCTGGCAAATATAGGTATCACGGTTCCTTCATTCTGGTTAGGTATATTACTGATCTATTTATTGGCTTTGAAGTTAGATTTACTTCCCGTTTATGGCTACACCTCACCTTTTAAGGATTTCTGGTTAGGCACGCGCCAGGCAATAATGCCCATCGCCTGCCTTTGTTTATTCTCTATAGCCTCATTGACCCGGCAAACTCGCTCCAGTACGCTTGAGGTTACCAGACAGGACTATATCCGCACCGCCTGGTCCAAGGGATTGACAGAACGTGTCATCATCATGAAGCACGCGATCAAGAATGCCCTTATCCCGGTTATCACGCAGATAGGTTTGCAGGTTAGCGTGGTTTTTGGCGGAGCGGTGTTAATCGAGACCGTTTTCAACATTTCCGGGATGGGTAAGCTGATGGCGGAAGCCGTTTTCGGGCATGACTACCAGATAGTCCAATCCGGTATTTTAATCGTGGCAACGGTCGTAGTTCTGGCAAACCTTTTAGTTGATATCTCTTACGGCTGGCTTGACCCCCGGATAAGGTACAACTGAGGAGACAGCGATGGCGAAAGATAAAGATGTAGAACCCGTACCGGTGCCCGATGCCAGCCTAGCTACCTTGGAAACACCCCATTTGAGCGAGTATCAACGCGTAGCCAAAACTTTCTTCGGCCGCAAGCTGGCAGTAATTGGGCTTGTGATTATTGTAGCGCTTATACTTACAGCCATTTTCGCCCCCTGGCTGGCTCCTTACGACCCGTACAAGATGAGCCTGGGTGAAAAGTTAATGCAGCCATCCCGTGAACATCTTTTAGGCACGGACTCGCTGGGCAGAGATACGTTAAGCCGCATAATCTACGGCACGCGGACCTCCCTGGCGGTAGGTATAGGGGCGGTAGGTATTGCCGCCATTATCGGCCAATTTCTCGGATTGATAGCGGCCTATTCCGGCGGTATGGTCTTTACCATTATTATGAGATTCACGGATGCTTTGATGGCAATTCCCATGCTTCTCAACGCCCTGATTATCTCGGTACTTTTAGGTGGCGGTCTGAAAAATGTAATTATAGCTCTTAGCGTAGGTATGATATCGGGACAATGCCGCATGATGTGCGGTCAGGCATTGAGCATTAAGGAAAATGACTATGTACTGGCAGCACGTGCTTCCGCCGCCAGTGGCTTGCGCATCATGTTGAGACACATTTTCCCCAACGCTTTCCCTCCCCTCCTGGTTTTATCAACCATCGGGTTAGGAGTAGCTATCCTGGCCGAGGCCGGCCTTAGTTTTTTAGGCCTGGGGATAACACCTCCCCAACCGGCCTGGGGCAGCATGATAAATGATGGCTACAAGTATCTCCTCACTAATCCGGTACTTTCCTTTGCCCCCGGAGTCGCTATCGGCCTGGTGGTATTCGGCTTTAATATGGTGGGAGATGGTCTCAGAGATTCACTCGACCCCAGGCTCAGAGGTACTTTATAATCAGCTGCCAGCAATCCGCATCAGAGCGCTCCGGCGTTATAGGCAACCTTACCGCCGACAATAGTCATCAATGTGCGGATATCTTTGATATTATGCGGGTCAACGGTCAATATATCTTCGTCCAGGACGCAGAAATCAGCCAGTTTACCCGCCTCGATAGAGCCTTTGAGGTTTTCCATGTGGTCGAGCCAGGCTCCGTTAATGGTATAGCTGGCGATAGCCTCGGCTAAGGTAATACGCTGTTCCGGGCCGCTTACCTTGCCGGTAGCTTTCGATTCTCTCAAAACAGCCCCCTGTATACCCTGTTTCCAGTCCGGGTAAATAACCGGAGCATCGGAGCTGTTAGCCACGCGGATACCGTTATCGAGCATAGTCCTCAGGGGCCAGTGGTAAGCAGCTTTCTCTGGGCCGACCACCGTCTCCATGAAATCGGAGATGGTCCACTTGATAGGTGACTGCACGTTCAGACAAAGCTCGTATCCGGTACGTTTACCAAACTCTCCAATTTTCTTGATGGTATCAGGTCGGGAGAAATCGCTGTGTATGTTATAGTGCCGGGCGTCCCATGGGTCATCTACGATGCATTTCATATACTGGTCAGTACAAACATCGATAGTCCTCTCGCCACAGCTGTGAATGCCAACCTGTAACCGGTTCCTGTGAAAGATGCGAATCATTTCCCGCAGATTTTCCTCCTGCTCTTTCATGGAGTTGCCATCCACCACCAAGCCTCCATAGGTTCCATCGAGGTATGGTTCATACATCCAGGCGGTCTTGAGCGGGGGTATACCATCGGCAACGAGCTTGGCTCCGCCCACTTTTAGCCATTCGTTACCGAAGTTATACCTGCACCCGACGTATTTCAAAGCTTCTTTAATCCCCTCGAGGCTGGACTTGCCGAAGCCTGCCAGCATCAGCATCATGTTCACTCTGCATGTCCATTTGCCGTCGTTAAAGAACTCATTGTAGGCGTCATTATAAACAGCCCATTTTTCACGGTCGACGCCGGCATCCGTAAAGCTCGTGATACCAAGAGAATTCAGTTCAGCCATGGCATGGAGTAATGCTTCTTTCCGCTGTTTTTCCGTCCAGGGAGGAATAACAGCCCGTAGGGCCATACTCGCCTTTTCATATAGAAGGCCGGTAAGCTCACCGGTGCCGGGGTCTTTTTTAATCTCGCCGCCTACCGGGTTGGGCGTATCCCGGGTGATTCCTGCCATCTCAAAAGCCCGGCTGTTAACCCAGGCGCGATGCCCCGAGTATTCCGTGAGAACAACAGGGTTGTGAGGTGCGACCTGATCCAGGTCTTCTTTGGAGGGTTTACGATTAGAGTCAGCGAGGCATTCTTCCAGATATCCTTCGTCCCACCCCTCCCCCAGTATCCATTCCCCCGGTTTCACCTTCCCGGCTTTTCCAGCTACCATTTTTACAATATCGGCGATCGACTTTACTACCGGAAATCTAATATCCAGCATCAACGGGGGCCGGGACAATGCCCAATCGGAAATGTGGCAATGAGTATCGTTTATCCCGGGCAGCATGGTCTTACCTTTAAGGTCGAGGGTTTTTGTCCGCTTGCCGACTAAGGTTTTTATTTCTTTATTCGTGCCGACAGCTACGATTTTGCTATCTTTTACCGCTACGGCTTGAGCAATGGAAAACTTGCTATCAACGGTAATTACTTTACCATTGATGATGACCAGGTCCGGTAATGTGTGTTCTGATATTTCACTTCTACGTTCCATGAATAATCTCCTGAATTCTATTGAGCAGATACTAAAAATGTACTCCGATGCATAATCCAAGTCAATAGCTGGAAATAGGCAGACTGGAAGAATTTAGCGGCGAGCCGGCACCACCGGACATGGCTACTTTTAAGAAGCTGGCCGAATATTGGACATGGGAAATAGCTAGTGAGTTAGACGACGCCCCTGATGATGTGAGAGCTAGATTCGCGGAG
>CAYQZZ010000020.1:0-28570 GCA_964422155.1 uncultured Dehalococcoidaceae bacterium
CCTCTCCAGCCTGGGTCAAGGTAGGGAACCAGCTTATTTCCTGGCTGGAGAGGGGAGTTTAGGAGAGAGGGGGCTTCGCCCCCTCTCATATTCTCTCCCCCTCTCAAACAGACTTAACTACAGTCTTGTTTAATGTTAATGGTTTGAGAGGGGGACCAAGGGGGTGAGATTAATATCGTTTGGAATTTTAGATAATACCTCAGCAACTAAAACCGGAGAATCCCCGGTATACACATTTGACTCTCTATTTATTAAGCATTAAACTCTTTCTATAAAGTCAACATGGAAGGAGAAACACGTATGCCGCTGGTAACCATAAAAATTTTCGAAGGCAGGACCGTCGAACAGAAACGGGGTATGGTCAAAGACGTCACCGAAGCGATTGTTAAAAATATCGGGTGCCCGCCGTCAGCCGTACAGATTGAAATCGTTGACTTAAAACAGGAAAACCTAGGTCAGGGCGGAAAGCTATTTATTGACAGTCGGTAACCGGTACGGAGGTTGCTTTGAAAGTTCTGGGTATTATGGGCAGCCCGAGAATCAAGGGCAACACCGACCTCCTGCTCGATGAAGCCCTCAAGGGAGCGCAAAGCCAGGGGGCGGAGGTCGAAAAAATCGTCGTTTATAAGCTCAAAATAGCGCCATGTCGTGAAATATACGCTTGCCTGAAAGACGGCAACTGCGTTATCCGGGACGACATGGATGGCATCTACCTCAAGATTCTCGCCGCCGATGCCGTCATCATTGCCTCCCCCATATTTTTCTATACCGTCAGCGCCCAGCTTATGCCGCTCATCAGCCGTTGCCAGGCGCTCTGGTCGAGAAAGTACGTCCTGAAAAACATGAATATCCCGCTGAAAAAGGGCGCTTTCATCGCCGTCGGGGCCACGAGGGGAGCGAAACTGTTCGACGGGCCGAAACTGACGATAAAATACTTCTTCCAGGCAATCAACGCTGAATACACCCAAGAGCTTTTAATAAGAGGCGTCGATAAAAGGGGTGAGATTAAACAGCATCCCACCGCCCTCGCCGACGCCTATGAACTGGGCAAAAAGCTGGTTTCCGCTTAGCCGGACTTCCGTTCGCCCCTGATACTGATGGTGATGTCTCTAAAGGGAACGACATTGCCGCTGGCGAGAATCGCCTGCCTGGCCATGTGCACCAGGCCGGAGCAGCAGGGAACCTCCATGTGCAGCACGGTCAGGCTCTTAATCCCCGATTGTTTCAATATCTCGTTAAGCTTTTCCTGGTGGGCTTGAAAATCATCCAGCTTGGGACAGGCTATCAGCAGGGCGTTATTATCCCCGAGAAAGTCCTGGTGAAAACCGGCATAGGCAAAAGGAACGCAGTCTGCCGCCAGCACCAGGTCCGCCCCTTTCAAGAACGGCGCCGATGGCGGCACGAGTGTCAGCTGTACCGGCCAGTGACGTAGCCTTGATTTGGTACCGGCTTCAGTGATAACCGCTGCCGGAGCCGCAGCATCGGTTTTTCTTTCAAACTGCTTGACGCTGGCGGAAGGACATCCGCAGGGAAGCTTATCTTCCGTCTCTTCTGCCTGCAAATGCTCCTCCGTTGCCGCCTCATCAAACTCCCGGGCTTCCCTCTCCTCGATAGTAATAGCATCCTGCGGGCACTTCCCGAGACAGGCACCTAAACCATCGCAGTACGTCTCACTGATAAGTCTGGCCTTGCCGTCTATAATTTTGAGCGCTCCCTCGGCGCAGGAGATAATACAGTCTCCGCAGCCGTTACATTTATCCTCGTCGATTTTGACTATCTTTCTTAAAGTCCTGGTTACCACATCACACCTCCAGCAATTATTCGCTAACACTCACCCTTAAGAGCTTTCCATCTTTCCTCCCCCAGGCACTGGCGCGCCGAGGGGCACCACTCGATACAGGAAGGCGTCTGCTCTTTATACACGTACTGGCCGCACTTCTTACACTTTATCCTGAGTTCGTCGGAAAACATTTCCACTTCAGCACCGCACGCCGGGCACTTGTAAATCGCAGCTCTGAGATTGTTTATATCCTGTCCGGGGCACTTGGTGTTCATCGCGGTCACCTCCTCGCCCTTTAGGTTCCCTCTTTCACTCACATTAGTATATTACATTAACCCATATCCATTGCTATGACTTTAGTCACATACGTTCCCCAGTTTGACTTATAACAGCATTTAGTGCTATATAAAAATAGCACGCATTCTAATCGCTATCAATCATCATCCGGAGGTATTTTATGAAGATTACCAAAATTGAATGTATCCCGGTCTCCCTGCCCTTCGCCAAGCCTATCGTCATGTCGGGCGGTGCCGCCAAGTGTGCCGATGCCGTTGTCGTTAAGATATACACCGATGAGGGTATTACGGGCATAGCCGAGACCGGAGACACGTCTCCGTGGTACATGGGCGAGAGTCAGGATTCCATCATGCACAATATCAACCGTGTTTTCGGACCCCAGATACTTCTCGGCGAGGACCCTTTTAATATCGAAAGAGTCGTGGCGAGGATGGACCGGGCCGCCAGGGTCAACAACCAGTCCAAGGCGGTCGTCGATTATGCCCTGCACGATATCATGGGTAAAGCGCTGGGAGTCCCCGTCTATAAACTCCTGGGCGGTCTGGTCAACGAAAAGATAGCGCTGGCCTTCGTAATGTCTTCTGGAACTAAAGAAGAGGTAGAGGCAGAAGGAAAGAGCCTGGTAAAGGCCGGTTTTAAGGGCTTGAAGCTGAAGGTCGGCGCCAGGACGCCCGATGAAGATATAGAGCTGGTCGGCGCTTTAAGGGAAGCGGTCGGCAGCAAAATCAAGATAATGATTGACGCTAATGGCGGCTGGCAATATCACCAGGCGCTCTACGTCCTGAAGAAAGTAGCCAAATACGATATCTTCGTCGCCGAACAGCCCGTACCCTGGTGGGATATCGATGGCCTGGCGCGCCTCCGCAGGAAGGTAGAGGTGCCGGTATTCCCCGATGAATCTGCCGCCGAGCTTAATGACCTGATAAAAATTATACGGCTGGAAGCGGCGGACGGCTTTTTCCTCAAGGTGCCCAAGGCCGGCGGGATATTGAAATCGCAAAAATGGGTCTCCATCGCCCAGTCGGCCAACCTCCCGGTAATGTGCGGCTGCATGATTAACTCCGGCCTCGGCGCCGCCGTCGAAGCGCACTTCCTGGCTGCCACCGAATGGATGGGCAGGATTGAACAGGAAGCCATCGGCCCGTTGAACCTCTATAATATACCCGATACGGTCAGCACCCCGCTGAAGAACGACCTCGCGGTAAAAGTCCCCCGGTACGAGAAGGGCTTTCTCTATCCGCCCGATGGGCCCGGCTTTGGCGTGGAACTTAACGAGGCTGCCGTAAAGAAGCTCGCCACTCCCGGCAAGAGCCCGACGGTGATTGGCAAATAACGGCTGCTGGAGGCTGTTTATGAATAAAGCTACGGAAACCACGGCTATCGAAAAACTGGCCGCAAATACGCTGGAAACATGCTTTAAGGACTTCGACAAAGCCACCCTGGAGAGCACGAAATACCGCATTATCGATACGCTGGGCTGCCTGATAGGCGGCTCTACCGATACCGGCAACCCGGAGCTTGCCGGACTCCTGAAAGAGAGCGGCGGCAAGGAGGAGGCCACCATCCTGGTTCACGGTGGTAAAGTGCCGGCGGAAAACGCCGCCCTGGCCAACTGCGTTATGTCACGCTCTTTCGATTTCGAGCCGGTAAGCCCCCTGGTAGACGGCGTTAGCTGTCCGGGGCACATCAGCGGCACCACGGTGCCGACGGCCCTCACCATGGCTGAGGCTACGAATGCCAGCGGCCGGGAAATGATTACCGCCCTGCTCGTCGGCGATGATATTGCCGCACGCACCCTGGCTGCCTCCGGTTTTGGTTTTACTCTAGGCTGGGACGGTACCGGTACGGTAAACGCCTTCGGAGCTACGGCCATCGCCGGTCGTTTGCTCGGCTTGAACAAGCTCCAGATGAGAAACGCCCTGGGTATTGTGCTGAATCAACTGGGCAGCACCTTTCAGATAATCTGGGACGGCACCACCGCCTTCAAACTGCCCCAGGGACTGTCCGGCCGGGTCGGTGTTTTCTCCGCGCGGCTTGCCAAGACAGGCTGGACAGGGCCGGAGGACGCCCTGCTGAGTAAATTCGGCTATTATAAGATGTTCACCGAAGGCTGCCAGAAGCCGGAAGCCCTGACCAAAGACCTGGGTAAGGTCTACTATGCTGATGGCACCATCAAGCCTTATCCCTGCTGCCGTATCCCCCACGCTGCCATCGACTGCGCTTTGGCGCTGGTCCGCAAGTACGGCGTCAAAGCGGAGGATATACAGTCAGTTAACCTGGACCTCGCCCAGGGTGGTATCGACCACATCTGCGGGCACCCTTTTAAAATAGGGCCCTTCCCGCACGGTAATGCCGCCTTCAGCTACGAGTACGTGGTGGCAACGGCGTTCCTGTTCGGCAGCGTCAAGCCGGAGCACTTTACCGAGAAAGCAATACGAGACCACCGTATAAACGACTTTATCGGTAAGATAAAGCTCACGGCGGTAACCGATGTTAAATTCGAAGCTGCCAGAGTCAACGTAGCCCTGAAAGACGGGCGTAAGCTGACCGAGTCCTGCGATGCGGTTAAAGGCGACCCTCTCCATAACCCCATGTCCAGGGAAGATATACTCGCCAAGTTCTGGACCAACGTGGATTTCTCGAAGAAAATCAGTAAAAAGAAAGCCACGGAACTGCTGGGAATGCTGGAAAACCTGGAAAAACTGGACAGCGTGAGAAAGTTCATCCCGCTGCTGGTAGCCTGAGGAAGTACGTCCTATTCAGGCTCTATTCTTATCTGGCTTGCCTTCTCGTGTCATTCTGAGCGTAGCGAAGAATCCGTATCAACTCCAACGATAAACGGATTCTTCAGTCGTCCTTCCGGTATTGGAAGGACTTCTTCAGAATGACATATTAGTGCCCGTCCGTTAGTCCTTCCGGGTTAAATCCATCTTTATAGTTGGTATTTTGGGACCGGACGAGGCTCTCTGCACCAGCTCTATCAGTACGTTTCCCGCGGCGCTGGGATGAACAAATGCTACCTTATCACCATTAGGCAGAGACATCGGTTCTTCATTAATCAACCGCCTGCCCTGTGCTTTTAGTGTTTTCAGTTCCTTCTCGATATTATTTGTGGCAAAAGATACGTGGTGCAGACCGCCGCCCCGCTCCTCGAGGAACCTGGCATAGCTCCCCCTGGATGTTAGCGGTTGAAATAACTCAATCGTGATATCGCCGACTCTTACCAGGACGGCTTTAAACTCCCCGCCCGGCCCGTCCATCTTTTCCACAACCTCGAAGCCGAACATCTCTGAGTATGACTTCAGGGCTTCATCGGCATCTTTGACAATAATAGCGATATGGTCGATTTTCTTCAACATGGTTCCCTCCTTATTCAATATTGTTCGTTGTCATTCCCGCGAAGGCAGGAATCCAGGAGGAGAAAACGGGGTGTGGATTCTGGCCCTCGGGCCGAACTCGGGCTGAAGCCTGCGCCAGAATGACATTAATAAAAGTCTTTCCTTCTTAGAACGGGAAGATAGCCGGCAAATCGTGGACTTTGTCTCTGGTCAGGGTCGACGGCATGGTCTCGGCTAGCTCTTCCGGCGTCCACCGCCCGTCCTTCCAGAGCACCTGCTCTAAAGGCGGCGGGTCTACGTAAATGCCGATATGTCCGTGCCAGACCTCGAAAACGCAGCCGTTGATATTGTGGGCTTTCTCGCTGGCGAGGTAGACGACCAGCCCGGCGACGTCCTCCGGCTGGTTAAGCTCCAGCATCTGCTTTAACCGCCTTTCCGCAAGCTCGGCACCCCACATCTTGACCCACGCCTCTTTGAGCCCCTTATCCCCGACCAACTCTATAAAACCCCTCGTCCCGGCCACCGGGCGGATGACATTGCAGGTCACGCCGTACCGGCCCATGTCCCGCGCTACCGTGCGTGTCAAACCGACGATGCCTTCCTTGGCAGCCCCGTAGTTCGCCTGGCCCATGTTGCCCAGTCCGGCGTGAGAAGAGGTATTGATAATCCGGCCGTAGTTCTGCTGCCGCATTACCCTGCAGGCAGCCCGCGTGCAGTAGAAAGTGCCGTTGAGGTTCGTTTGTATTACTGAGTCCCACTCTTCGTCGGAGGTGTTGTATACCATGCGGTCCCTGTTGAAACCGGCATTATTTACCAGCACGTCGATGCGCCCGAAGCTGTCGACAGCCGTCTTAATGATACTCTCCGCCCCCTCCACGGTGGCCACGCTGGCATAGCTGGCGACGGCCGTGCCGCCGAAGCTCTTTATCTCACCGACAACTTCATCGGCCGGCCCCCTGGAGACCCCGCTGCCGTCGGTGGCCGTGCCCAGGTCATTGACCACCACCCTGGCTCCCTGTTTAGCCAGTCCGATAGCCTCGGCGCACCCCAGGCCTTTGCCCGCTCCCGTCACTACCGCGACTCTCCCTTTTAATAGCTCGCCCATCGTCGCCTCCTTCCTTCACTTATTATGTTGCTTAAGTTCCTGAAGGCAATAAATCTCCTCTCCCCTCCGTGGGAGAGGATTAAGGTGAGGGGGAATTCAGCACCCTCACCATTCCCTCTCCCGTCGAGGGAGAGGGATTAATATTTATTCAATGCTTTAGCTAATAACCTTTTTATCTTTTAATGCAGTGATATCGTCCCAAGTATAA
Source organism: uncultured Dehalococcoidaceae bacterium (assembly GCA_964422155.1). Classification (GTDB taxonomy): domain Bacteria; phylum Chloroflexota; class Dehalococcoidia; order Dehalococcoidales; family RBG-16-60-22; genus JBGPRB01. The sequence goes on from CAYQZZ010000020.1 coordinate 6,729, forward strand.
CCGAGGACATTCGTGAGGACCTCCTCCGTGTGCTGGCCGAACTCCGGGGCGGTGCTGCGTATGGTCGGTGGAGTCTTGCTGAACTGCCACGGCGGCATTATCATCTTGAGCTTTTTCCCCGACGGGTGGTCGATTTCCTTAAAATATCCGTCCGCCCAGGGGGTGGGGTCGGCAGCTACCTCCGCCGGCGTTTTGACTACCGTCCAGATGATGTTTTCACGGGCTAAACGCTCCGCCCATTCCTGCTGAGTTTTGGTCTTGAATACTTTATCCAGTATCTGGATTAAAACCTCGTGGTTCTCCATGCGTTTCTCATGCGTGCAATATTTAGGGTCATTCTCCAGTTTTCCCAGTTCGAGTGCCTTGCAGACCCCGGCCCAGTACCTGTCCCCCTGGATGCAGGCGAGCTGCAGCCATTTGCCGTCGGCGCACTCATAGCTGTTGAAGATAGGGTTGCTCTGGACCTTCCGGGATACGCGGGGATATTCCAGTCCCGTTGCCAGCACCGAAGACAGCACGATACCCATCGACCATATCCCGCCTCCGACGAGAGAGACGCAGACTTCCTGCCCCTCTCCGGTACGCTCCCGGTGAAAAAGGGCCATCATTACGGCACAGGCCGCGTACATGCCGGTGGTATTATCCCCGAAGCCCGGCAACTGGAAGGACAGCGGTGTGCCTGGCTCGCCCAGGGACGCCATGACGCCGCTACGCGCCCAGTAGCCGACGAAGTCATAAGCGCCGACGTCCTTTTCCGGCCCATGCAGTCCGTAGCCGCTGAGGTGGGTATAGATAATACGGGGGTTAATCCTGGATATGTCTTTGTATTCCAGCCCCAGGTCCTTAAGGGCGTGAGGTCGAAAGTTACAGACAAAAACGTCGGACTTTTCTATCAGTTTATACAAAACCTGCTGGCCTTCCTTCTTCTTTAAATCCAGCGTGATTCCTTTTTTATTGAAGTTATAGAACTCTAATACATAATTGATATCATAAATCGGCACGTTGCCACTTATTTTCAGGATACCCCTGGTCTGGTCGCCGCCCTCCGTCCGCTCCACCTTGATGACCTCGGCGCCCATGTCGGCCAGGATGCGGCAGCAAACAGGGGCTAAACCCGCCTCGCTGACATCGAGTACCCTGATTCCTTCAAGTGCCATTTTCATAAGCCGTACCTCCCGGTTCTATGAGAAATTACTTGTGACAATAACTAATAACCAAGATACAAATTCCAAACAAATTTCAATATCCAATGACCAATAGTTTGGTAATTTGAATTTGTTAATTGGTCATTGTTTGGTTATTGTCTCTTGTAATTTGGTTATTTCGTTTATTTTTCGTTGCCGACGATAATGGCGCTGCAAACGCCCGTCCCGGCGTTACCCCCGAGGTTATGAGTCAGACCCAGGCGCGGATTTTTCACCTGCCGCGGCCCGGCTTTGCTCTGGAGTTGCTTATACACCTCGTACATCATTCTCAGGCCGCTGGCACCGAGCGGGTGCCCGAAGCACTTCAGGCCGCCGTCGGTATTCACCGGCAACTCTCCCTTGAGGGTGAATGTCCCGGCCTCGATATCCTCCCTGGCCCGGCCCCGCGGACTGAATCCCAGGTCTTCATAGACTATCATCTCGTGGATGCTGAAGCAGTCGTGCACCTCGGCGATGCTTATCTCCTGGCGCGGATTTTTCACGCCGGCTTCGGCATAAGCCCTCCGGGAGCCGAGGACATTCTCCTCGATATGCACGAAGTCGTAGTCCTGTTTCATGGCGCCCTGACGCGCACCGACGCATATTTGCAGCCCTTTAATATAGATGGGGTCAGCCCGGAATTTTTTCGCCATGTCGGCACGGGTAACGACGGCCACCGCCGCGCCGTCGCTGACTCCGCAGCAGTCGAATAGACCTAAAGGCCAGGCGATAATCGGCGCATTCATTACCTGCTCAATCGTAATCTCGTTCTGGAAGTGCGCCTTGGGGTTCAGGCTGCCGTTGTGATGGTTCTTCACCGTAATCTGCGCCAGCAGCCGCTTGCCCTCTTCAGGTTTAATATTATAGTCATGGAAATACCTGGTCGCCAGGTAGGCGAAAGAAGCCGGGGCGCTGTAGCCGGGGCCGATTCCCGAGCTGCCGTCCTGGTTGTCCCCGACAACGCTGGGGCCCTTGACGCCCGTCGCCCCGGAATCTTTAAGCTTTTCCACCCCCACCGCCAGAGCCACATCGCAGACTCCGGCAGCTACGGCATAGGCCGCCGCCCGCAGGGCTTCGGAGCCGGTGGCGCACATATTTTCCACCCTTGTCATGGGTATGTATTGGAGCTGCAAGGGTGACAGCGTAATGGCGCTGAGGCCGGAAAATACTGTGCCTATCCACGCCGCCTGGACATCTTTAGGCTCTATACCGGCGTCCTCGAACGCCTCGTAGGCAGCTTCGACGATTAAATCCTCCACGCCTTTATCCCAGCGCTCCCCGAACTTCGTGCAGCCCATGCCCACGATGGCGACTTTATCTTTTATACCTTCCATATAAGAGCCTCCTAGAGTAGGTTGTCATTGCTTCGCCTCCCCGACTGCGGTCGGGGAGGCTTCAGCCCGAGTTCAGCCCGAGGGCGAAGCAATCCCATAGATTGGCTTCAGTCAACCAGGGAGATTGCCGCGTCGCTGCGCTCCTCGCAATGACGGCTATATTTATTCAGCGGGCTTCGCCTTCCAGAAATAGTTATGTATCCCCCGACTGTAAAACATCTTCCTGAAGGTCATCTCGACCGGCATACCTATCTTTACTTTATCAATATCGCAGTCGGTAAGCTCGCTTATCAATCTGCCGCCATCGTCGAAGTCGATGACGCCGTTAACGCCCGGGGGGTTCAGCGTCGGCTGTAGCTGGTCGATGGCGTAGCTGAAGAGCTTTGCCTTCTTATCGGAAAACTTGTAAGGCTCGAAGTCGTCTTTAGCCTGGCAATTGACGCATACCCTCGGGGTCTGACCTATTTGAGATATCTGCGGGGTGCCGCACTTTTTACATCTGGCCCCGTACAGAGCGGAAATCGCCCTTCTTTCCCGCCACCGACTCGGCAGCGAAAGCGCCGAACGCTCCGGCAGCGTCGAAGCCTCTACCGGGACGAGATTGCGCCAATTGAGATATTGCCCGTAGCTGATGGCTGTTTTCCTCGCCAGTTTATCGGATATAACAAATTTCTTCTGGAACTTTTTAATTTCATCGGTAACGCGCAATATAAAGGCATCGGCGCCGTCCCCGTATCCAACGAAGAGAATCCTGTCCCCTGCCTTAGCCTTCTCAAGCGCCGCCGCCAGCATTAAAAGCGCCGCCGCCGTCCCTGTATTGCCGATGTCGTTAAAAAGCGGGTCCTGCACCTGCGCTTTATCGAACTTCAGCCTTCTCACTAAAGCTGCATGCTGCCGGGCATCGCTTGCATAATAGACAACTGTGGAAAAATCGCCCGGAGTGAGCTTGTACTTTTTCATGAGGCCCGTTATTGCCGACTGCATGGTCGGCAGGTAGCCCATCTCGTCAATGAAGCGTCCCTCGGCGGAGCGGATGAATTTATCTTCCTCGCTCCGCCACAGGTCGGTGAAATCGTTATATATTGAATAGCTGCCTTCGACCTCGGCGATGACCTTCTCCGAGCCTATCATGAGCGCCGCCGCGCCGTCGCCGAGCGTCTGCTCCAGTGTGCCCCTGGCCGCACCCATACGGCAGTCCGAAGCCGTAACCAGCACGTTCCTGGCCGAGCCGGCTTTAACGGCATCGGTGGCCGATTTTAGGGCAGCCGTCGCCGCTCTGAGTGAATCGGTGAAATCAGCCGCATGGCATTCCGTGGGAAGGTCGGCGGCGCTGGCCACGATAGCCGCCGATAGCTTTTCCCTGTATGGGGCCGTGGTCGTCGCCAGGGATAAGCCGTTCACTTCGGCCCCTCCCCGCTTCAGGCAGTCCAGAGTGGCCGCCACCGCCATGGTAACGGTATCCTCGTCATAGCCAGCCACGGCTTTGGCCCCACCTGTGCTTCTTCCCCCCCACATTTTAGCGATTTCATCCCGGTTAAGCCTGTATATGGGAATATAAGCTCCTACCGCTGTAATACCAACCATCTCCCCGTTTTTCCTTTCTTTTCGCCTGACGCTCCGGTTGGCGTGTTTTACCTGACATCCTCAATAAGATGGTAATGCCCGGACAGTTCGAAATCCCGTAAAGGAGATTTTTAAAACACCCCGTTTAATCCCCGGATTTCTAACTCTACGCTATTCTATCGGGTGAAGCCGACTGATAGCCCTATGTTACCGTAAAGCCGCCATCGACGGGCATGGCTACCCCGGTGACATAGGAGGCCTTGTCCGAGCATAGCCATATCACGGCCTCGGCAATCTCTGCCGGGTCCGAGTCCCTTCCCAGAGGCACCATTCTAATAACCGCTTCTGCCATACCGGGCTGGTTGGCCAGCATCCGGTTATAGAAACCCGTGCCTTTCATTCCGGCGGGACAGACGGAATTCACGCGGATACCCTTTTTAGCATAGTCCGCCGCCGCCGACTTGGTCAATCCATTGACGCCCCACTTGCAGGCAGAATATATGGCCTGGCCCGGCGCGCCAATCAGTCCCGCAATGGAGGAGGTATTGACGATAGACCCACCACCATGCTTCTCCATGTATTTTATCTCATGTTTCAGGCACAGCCAGACGCCCTTCATATCCACATCCACGAGGCGGTACCACTGAGCCTCAGTGCCTTCGGTAATGGGGTGCGGCAGCTCCTCGATGCCGACGTTATTGTGGGCGCAGTCGAGCCGCCCGTAGGCTTCTACCGTTTTATTGACCATAGCCTCGACATCGGCTTCCCTGGAGACATCTGTCTTGATAAACATAGCCTCGCCGCCGGCTTTTTTAATCACGTCTACTGTCTTCTGGCCGTTCTTCACGTCGATGTCAGCCACGACAACCTTCGCGCCCTCTCTGGCAAAGGCAATCGCCGCCGCCCGTCCCAGACCCATCCCGGCACCGGTGACCAGCGCGACTTTACCCTGCAATATTCCTGCCATCTCGATACCTCCTGAGTTAATTATGCGTATTAAATGCCTTAAATATCTTATTCTGTAAAACGTAGGCTGTCAAATAACGGAACTGAGAAACAAAGCATAGTCTGGACTAATCATTTAGGGATTGTGTATGATAGCAAATAATATCACTTCCGAATCTAAAGGAGACCATTTATGAAAAGAATTATGCTTGTTTGTCTGGCGATGGCTTTGATATCTGCTTTGATTTACGTCCTGTTGGGAATCGGGGTTATGCATGCGGGTGACCTGACGCCTGGTGACGGTATCCCGGCTTTCTTCTATATTATACCTGCCGGCTATATAATCGGTGGTGTCCTGATTCTCCTGAAAAAGCGCTGGTTGTGGATAACTGGAGCCGCTATTAACGCTTTACCAATCGTGATGTTCTATACCGCGTATGCCGGCAGACCCGACATAATGCTCAGTGCCCCCGGCCTTATTACCAAGATTGCCCAGGTTTTACTGGAAATCGACCTGATTTACCTGATTGTGAAGTCTAAGTCTAAAGAAAGCACGGTTAACATTAAATAAACCGTTCAAAACGCTCTTTTTTCGCTTTGCAGATGGGGCACACTTCGGGAGGGCCCTCCCTGGCGCACAGGTAACCGCAGACCTTGCAGCGCCAGACCGGCAGGGGCAGTGACGAAAGGGAAATTGCCTTCTTTTCAGTTTTCATTTTTAATCTCTTCTCGCGTGGCGGCCTTCTCTCCGGAATAGAGCCGATTTTTACCCTGCCGTCCGCCACCCCCTGGGAGACATAGAGGCTGCAATAACACGCATTGAAATCGTTCAGGTCGGGGTCGCGATAGTCGCACGGGCAGACGATGTCCAGGTCTTCCTCCTTTACGACGGAGGCCAGCCGGCAGGGACAGGAACGGTACCCGTTCCTCTTTTCGTTAACCAGCAGGCCGTTTACCAGGTCCCTGGTCATTGCCATGTCGGGGTTCAGATGGTATCCGGCTGATTCCGCCTCATCCCGTAATTTCTCGTATAGCTGTTTTACCTCGTCCCGTGTTACCTCTGTATTTCCGCTCATCATCCCAGCGCCTCCCGGATATCGCTCTCCTTATAGCCGATGATACATTTGTTATCGTCGATTATCAGTGTCGGAAAGTTCCCTGTGGTATTGAATTTCTTGATTTTCCTGAGGGCTTCCGCTTGTTCTTCCCCTTTTAACAGGTCAACTTCAGTAAAATCGTATTCAACACCCAGTTCGTTGAGAAGAGCTTTAGTTCTCTTACACCACCCGCAGGTGCTCAAAGCGTAAAGCATAACCTTACCCTTTTTCTTACCGGCGACATGTTTTACATCCATGATTCCAACCCTCCTTGGCCCTCGTAATCACTTCCCTGGTTCAATTGTAACACATCTCATTTTTAGTAACAGGACGGCGATGGACTCTCTTCTATCAGTCCTTGTTATTTACCAAATTATAGTATATAATATATACTATATAGATTCTAAACTGTATATTTCATATACCAACTGAACCCCCAAATATCTTTCCGGAGGAACGTAAATATGCGCAGCGATATTCTGGGAAAAGTAGCCGTAGATTTACTTTCTATACCCCCGCTTATTTTCAGGCTTATCCGCAGAAAGCTGATGATGGCGACTCTTGCTGACACGGATGTGGATATCAAGCTATTGCACTTCGAAATTATGAGAGTGCTGAAGGAAGAAGGAACGCTGCATCCTGCCAAAATCGGTGAGAGACTACTCATTGCCAAAGCCCAGATGACCCACCTCATCGATAAACTTGTAGAACTGGATTTCGTAAAAAGGGAGACGGGCTCTGACGACAGGCGTACCTTTAACATCACCCTTACCGATAAAGGGAGTAAAGTGCTTGACGAGCAGGACAACCTCGTCATCAGTGCTGTAAGGGACAATATGTCCTCCCTCACCAATGGAGAACTGGAAGCTTTATCACATTCGCTGCGGACTCTGCGCGATACGTTATTTAAGCTTCAGTAATTAGTCTGGAAACACTTGCATATTTTTCATTGCTCGACTATAAAGAATGAACAACCATATGCAAAACCATAACCATAATGTGCTGGACACCGACCGAATCGGTCGGTTACTCATGAAACTGACCGTGCCCATGTTTTTCGGCATGTTCGTCCAGACCATATACAGCGTGGTAGATACCATATTTATCGGTCACTACGTTGGTTCTCTTGGAATCGCCGGCCTTTCCATCTCTTTTCCCATACAAATGCTAACCATGGGTATCGGGTCGATGGTGGGAGTGGGCGGGGCATCGCTGATTTCAAGATTAATCGGAGGTGGTGGCCAGCGTCAGGCGGAGCGCGCGCTGGGCAACGGCATAACCTTCAGCATATTATTCTCCGTGCTTTTAATGATCATTATCTTACCCAGTGTCAACTTCTTGCTCAAACTTATCGGTGCTTCGGAGAATGTCCTTCCCTTGGCCAGGGATTACCTGGTCATCATCACGTGCGGCGCGACCTTTAATATTTTGAGTAGTGTCCTCCTCTACTTTGTGCGGGCCGAGGGCAATGCGCGCGTTGGCATGACCACAATGATACTGTGTTCCGTGCTCAACATCATACTCGATGCGGTGTTCATCATATCGCTGGGTATGGGGGTAAAAGGGGCCGCTTTAGCAACCGTAATATCTCAGATAGTTGCCCTGATATACGTCCTGAGTTACTATCTCACCGGAAGCAGCTACTTGAAAATCCGCACCAGCAACTTTGCTCCCGATTTAAAAATACTGAAGTCAATCTTCGCTATTGGCATTGCCTCATTCGTGCAGACCATAGCCGGTAGTCTGTCAGCCATGTTCCTGATAAGAATGGCCGTTACTTATGGTGGCGATATCGCCATATCTGCCTTTGGCATCATCCAGCGTATCATGATGTTTACGATGACGCCGGGCATGGTCCTCGGGCAGGGGATGCAGCCGGTACTGGGCTTCAACTATGGAGCCAAACGCTATCACCTAGCACTAAAAGCTATCACTATCCCTGCCGTTGCCTCCATGGTATTCAGCATGGTGGCATTTCTGGTGCTTTTTTTCATACCGGAACCGATTATAAGAATCTTCACTAACGATACACAGCTCGTTGCCGAGAGCATCTTTGCGGCAAGACGTGTATTCCTGGTCCTGCCTTTGTTTGGCTTCTTCAACGTCGGTTCGCTGGTCTTCCCTTCAATCGGCAAAGCTATTGAGTCGTTCATTATAGCTATCGCGCGGCCGATTGTATTTTTAACACCTCTGGTGCTGATACTTCCCCGCTACTACCAGATGAATGGCTTATGGCTCGCTTTCCCGGGCGCCGATGTACTTACTTTCCTGCTTACCCTAGCACTGCTGATACCCCTGATAAGGAGATTCCAGAAAGCCGCCGCGATGGAAAAAACGGAAAAGCCGAATCTTGGTCGGGATGGGCCGCCTGTTGGACACTGACCTGATAATCGTTTAAAATTATTTAAGAGTACTTTTTTCAAAAGCCAAACTATCCTGACAAACTATATGTCCGTGAGTAAAAACATGCCAAAAGAAGCAAAGCCATCAATAAATCCGCTGGATTGGCTCCTGGAACCCGACGACATTGGCGTGAGATACCTCGCCATGCGTGACCTGGTCAGGGCAGATCCCGGGGAGCTATCGGCGGTAAAGAAATTGGCACACACCGAGGGGCCCATCGCTTTAGTCCTGGCGAAAATGAATAAAGAAGGTTTCTGGGTACAGCCGGGGGCCGGGTATAATCCAAAATATACCGGTACGGTATGGTCGGTGATTCTGCTTGCACAGCTTGGCGCTTCCATAGATATGGACGAACGCATCGCCACCGCCTGCTTATATATTCTGGACCATAACCTGACAAAACACGGGCAGTTCACCCTTAACGGTCTACCATCAGGAACACTTGACTGTTTACAGGGAAGCCTCTGCTATTCTATCTTTGATTTAGGCTGCTCTGACCCGCGTTTAAACAAAGCCTTCGAGTGGATGGCGCGCAGCGTTACCGGCGAAGGCATTGCCCCGATGACTGACAGGGCAGCGCCAATACGCTATTACTCCACCAATAAATGCGGGCCGGTCTTCGCCTGCAGTGGGACCTATAAAAAGCCCTGCGCCTGGGGCGCGGTGAACGTAATGCTCGCGTTCAATAGACTGCCCGTGGAGAAAAGGACACCCCTGATAAATAATGCCATAAAAACGGGGGTCGACTTTCTTTTCAGTAAAGACCCCGCCAAGGCCGATTACCCCATCGGCTACAGCCCAAAGCCGAGTGGCAAGCCGAGCGGTAACTGGTGGAAATTCGGCTTCCCCAACTTTTATGTTGCTGATATCCTGCAAATTGCCGAGGCGCTGGTCGGGCTGGGTTATGGCAAAGACCCACGCCTGGCGAACGCCCTGAAAATAATCCGCGATAAGCGGGACAGTCAGGGACGCTGGCTGCTTGAATATGACTATACGGGTAAAACCTGGGTGGATTTCGGCCCCAAAAAGCAGCCCAATAAATGGGTCACTCTACGCGCCCTGCGTGTCCTGGAAGCGGTTTAATATCAAAAGAAAGGCTTTTTCATGATTTGTCATCGCCAGTTCACACCGGAATACTACAGAAAATCCATTGATGTCCTGGAGACATCTCTCAATGAGCTTCACGCCTATCGTTCCTGGCGGGCCTTCGACCCCGGCGCCGGGCAGCCTGTTGACCGGCGTTATGCCGCCATGCCGGCGCTTACCAAGAGCGATATCCGCGAGCATTTCCCTCAGGGTTTCGTTCCCTCGGGTCAGGACATCAAAAGCGGCCTGGACAGCGGTGAAATCCAGTTCGTTAAAACCAGCGGCTCCAGCGATGCCTTAAGAGTGACTAATATCTGGAACCAGAAGTGGTGGGACGACTCGGAGAGGGCTTCCTGGAAACTGAACTCCCACGCCGCTCGTTTAGCTACGGGAAACCATCCGGAGGCTATTCTGGCTAACTCACGGAACGTCGGCTTTATTTCGGACGACGTTGACCTCCCCTTTGAAAAGAGACGCCTTTCGCGCTTCCTCTATCTCAATGAAAAGACCGACCCGACCACATGGACTCCGGAGCTCATAGACAGGATGATTCATGAACTGGATATCTTTAAGCCGGCCATCCTGGAGGCCAATCCCTCCCTGCTGGCCCGACTCTGCCGCTACGCCGCCCGGAAGAAAAAGACGGTCTTTCAACCGGGATTAATCACCTTTACCTACGAATATCCTTCTAGATTGCATCATCAGCAAATAAGCCGCGTTTTCACGACTCCCCTGGCCAGCTCCTACGGCACCACCGAGACCGGCTATATATTTATGCAGTGTGAAGCCGGCAAGTTCCATCAAAATAGCGAGTTCTGCCGCGTGGATTTTCAGCCCCTGAAGGCGGAACACGGCGGCCCGCAGGTGGGTAGAGTTCTGGTCACCACCTTCGATAACCCGTGGTACTACATGCTCCGCTTCGATGTCGGCGACTTTGCCCGTCTCGATGAGGAACAACATTGTCCCTGCGGTCGGGACTCCGGCTTCATTGTTTCGGCCATCGAGGGCCGTTTCGTCAATGCCACGCTGACCTGCGATGGCCGACTGGTTACCATGCGCCGGCTCGACGATGCCCTGAGCGCTCTGGACAACATTGACCAGTACCGCCTGGAACAACCCTCTCCCGGAGCTTATACCCTGCATCTGGTAAGTCAGCGGAAAGATACCGACCGCTTAAACCAGGAAGCTGCGGATTTGCTCCGTAAGCTCTACGGCAAAGAAGCCAGTATATCGATTATTTATGAGGAAGACCTTGCCCCGGAAGATTCTGGTAAATACTCCCTGGCAAAGACCCTTTTCTCCATGAAGATAGAAGATTACCTGGATACAGAATGCTTTTCCAGGTAAAATATAAGTAATTACGAAAAGGAGAAGGTGAAATTCTAAACACTAATATCTAAATTCTAAACAAATCTAAATTACCAAAACTAAAAAACCGGTTGGCTTTGAACTTAATGCTTTGGATTTTGATATTGTTTAGGATTTCGCGCTTAGAATTTAGTGCTTATAATGTGACCTATACCGATTGGATACTTATATGACACCCGATATCAAACCTGTATTTTTATTAGCCGGGGGCCGGCACCGGGCCTCCAGAAAGCCGGACCCCTTGTTGCAGGCTGTTTTCCGGGAATACGGCATTCCCTCGCCCACGATAGCCTATAGCGGTACTGCCAGCGGTGATGACCGGAGCTTTTTCAACTTTATCGCGGCATCATTCATAGATGCGGGCGCCGATAAAGTGACCCATGCTGTGATAGCGCCGGAGGGGGCGGACATTAAAAAGGCCCGGGCAATCCTGAAGTCCGCCGATATTATCTTCGTCAGCGGCGGAGACGTCGAAGCCGGTATCGAGATTCTAAGGGAAAAAGACATGATTGGCTTTCTTACCGACCTCTACCGGCAGGGAAAACCCCTTTTCGGTATCTCCGCCGGTGCTATTATGCTGGCTAAAAAGTGGGTCCGCTGGACTGACCCCGAAGACGATAACTCTGCCGAGCTTTTTCCCTGCCTCGACTTTGCACCGATTATCTGCGATACCCATGACGAACAGGGAGGCTGGGAGGAATTGCAGGCCGCAATCATGCTGGAAAAAGAGGGGGGCAGGGGATACGGGCTCGCCAGCGGCTCGGCCATCAAGGTCTTTCCCGATGGTAGGGTGGAGGGGCTGGGTGGGACCGTTTACCAGTACCTGCGCCGCAGAGATAGAGTGGAACGTATTGACGATATCTTACCGACCAGCCGCGGGTAACACACTATATTAATAGTCCTTTAATCCATCATCCTCTTCAAAGGTGTCTTTTTATGTCATTCTGAAAGAGTCCGCCTCGGGCGGACGATTGAAGAATCCGTCCTTAAAGGGAATGGTTACGGATTCTTCGTCCTTCAGCAGAAGGACTCAGAATGACAACGAGATATTATTAGACAATTTACCTCTCTTCTTAAAAAGGGAGTAGCTTGCGGAGAGGGGCTACAGGTGCTTGCCCTGAGCGTAGCGAACGGTGTGAGGTATAACCGTCAAACCAATACACCCAGCCCTGAATCCATGAACTATTGCCCCACATCTCAGCAAGGTGTAAAATAGATTTAGACTCAGACAGATGAATCACCGGGGATTGGAGTAAGGAAATGGATATCGTTTATGATAAGAGCGCTGCTAAAAATCAGGAGGTAGAAAAGACCGTCAGGAAGTTCCTGGAAAGCATCGATACTTTAGAAAAAGCCAGGAACATGCCCGTTTACATCTTTCAGGACGGCGTAAAAAAGAGCTACTATATACGCTGCACCATCACGGGCAAGACCATGACCGGTCTTATCAGCCTGGATGCCAGGCTCAATCCGGAAAGCGGCGAAACATTCCGCGATAACCGCGAAATACTCCTGACACATAATACCTTCCTGCGCATGAGAGCCGATGCCGCCAGCGAACGCGAGTTCAACGATATTATCGCCGAATATATTACCTCCTATTTGCCGGGAAAACCCTTGAAAATCTGGGGAGGTCAACACCGGTGCCGTGCCATCACCGATGCGTATCAGGAGAAAAAAGTCTCCAGATATCACGGGTTCCGCGTCTACTTTTGCCTGTCCAAGGAGCAGAGGACCGAGCTTGCTTTGATATCGAATACCTCTATGTCGGTATCGAATGACCTCTTCGATAGACAGCTGGAAGAGACTTATATGGGCCCCTATCTGAGAAGATGGTGCACCAGGGTCGGCCTTCTCAAGCAGGGGGAGGACTTTCCCGATGTCGGCTCACACGCCGAGAAAATCACCACCCAGGGTGCCCGCAGCTTTATCGTAAACTACTTCAAAGGCAAGCAGGCCGGCGAACAGATAATCGACGCTGAGCTGGACAGGAATGTCTATGAACCCTATCTCTGCCAGACCGGCATCTTCCTGGACGAAGAATATCGCCAGCTAACGGAAAAGATGGGGAGCAACTTATGGACGGACAAGGGTCTCATAGAAGCCGCTAAAGCCTTCGCCAGGCTGCACAAAGCGCAATATGAAGCTATTAAGAAAAGCAAGGTCAACTTCAAAGTCTTTCGGATGAAAGCTATGGTGCCGTCGGTATTGACCGCCTGGAGCTATGTTACCGGCCTGCTGCAGGCACATCCTGCCAGGCTGCAGGTACATCTCACGGTTCCTCAGCCGCCGAAGGGTGTCCCCGACCCGCTTAACGCCGAAGAGATGTCCCAGTTCCGGTACTATCAGGACATCGAGACTTATCGCGGACTGGGTACCCGGGCTATCATGAAAGACCGCCAGAGAATGGCGCAGGTGTTCCTGGCAAGGAGCATCGACCCCGAAGCGACGCTGGACAAAAAACTTCTCAACCAGGCCGTCAACCAGTTTGCCGCCTTGAGATTTTTCAGCAAAGGTTACACAACAACATAGAGCGCATTATTTCTTTTTATCGGTCGTTATGTAGCCGGCGGGGTTGGACTCTTTAACCGTTCCCGCCCCCGGCATGACCACCATCTGTATATGGGGCCTCTCCACCTTATCCCAGGTCACCGGGCCGTGGTCCACGCCTCGGGGGATAAACAGGGCTGATGTCTTATCGATGACAATCTTTTCACCACCGACCACGAACTCTATTTTCGCCCCGAGGTCTTCCGGGTTCTTCGGGTCGCCCCCGATGTGCAGCACTATTTCATCGTAATCATGGGCGTGCTTGTGGATATGCGGGTTAGGCTCGGGCATCTTATATACCCAGCCGATTTCGATATACGTATTGCTGCCCGGGACGAGGTCGTTACTCATGAATGTCATCGTCGGGTTCTGACGGCCCTTGATTACCTGCGCGCTACCGACCTCGTAGGTTGGTTTATTCACCAGGTTTTTCTTGTAGCTCTTTTTTGCCATTTCAAGACTCCTTTTCAAATCTTATTTTGATATTATTACTGTAGCGAATGATGTCAATTTAAAGATTCTCCATATTTTTCATTCCTGCTACTTTCACTGTCATTCCCGCGAAAGCGGGAATCCAGACGTTCCTGTCATTCCCTAGAAGGACCAATCAAGTTGGGAATGACATCCGCCTCAGGCGGATAATTTATTAACCATTATTTAGTATAATTGTATTACTTCTCACGGGCGGCCACACTGGCATAAGTCATCTCATGGAGCCGGGCATAGAGGCCACCCAGGGCTAACAATTCCTCATGTTTACCCTCTTCGACGATGCGCCCGCTGTCCAGTACCGCGATGCGGTCGGCATTGCGAATCGTGGAAAGCCGGTGGGCGATAACGATGGCGGTCCTTCCCTTCAATAAGTGCTTGAGGGCTTCCTGGAGGACCTGTTCGCTGTAAGAGTCCATGTTGGCGGTCGCTTCATCCAGCAGCAGGATGGACGGATTGGCCAGGAGTGCCCGGGCGAAGCTTATGAGCTGGCGCTGGCCCATGCTCAGGTTCTGGCCCCGTTCCTGGAGCCAGGTATCGTATCCCTTTTCCAGCTTCATGATGAAATCATGAGCCCCGACGGTTCTAGCCGCTTCTATCATATCCGACTCTTTAGCCTGCGCGTTACCATAGCGTATATTATCGCGTATCGTCCCGGAGAAGAGGAAGGGTTCCTGTAGTACCAGCCCCAGCTGACTCCTGTAGTCAACCTGTTTCATCTCACGTATGTCGTTGCCATCCACCAGTATGCGTCCGCTGGTGACATCGTAGAAACGGGCCAAGAGGCTCACCATGGTGCTCTTGCCGGCGCCTGTAGGCCCCACCAGCGCCGCCGTCTCCCCGGCAGCTACGTAGAAGTTAATGCCGTGAAGCACCTCCGGCCCGGTTTCGTAGTGGAATGAGACGTTCTCAAAGCTAATCTCGCCCTTGAGCCGGGACGGTTTCAGGCTCTTTGTGCCATCGACTACCTCCTGCTTGACATCGGTAAGCTCGAAGATACGTGCCGCCGAAGCCATAGCCCGCTGGAGCTGCGTATATTCCATGGTCAGCGTCCTGATGGGGTCGAAAAATTGCTGGATATAGAGGGTAAAAGCCACCAGCGTACCCACCAGGATGGCCCCCTGGATGACGCCTATCCCGCCGAAAATGATGGTCAGCGCCGTCGCCAGCGATACCAGCGTCTCCATCACCGGCATCATGACGGCGGACTGTCGTGCGGCTTGCAGATTTGCCTGGAGGTTTACCCTATTGACGCGGTCGAAATGCTCTGAGTTTATTTTCTCACGGGACAGGCTCTGGATAAGCCGGATGCCGGTAATATTTTCCTGTAGCGAAGCGTTCACGGCGGAGAGCGTTCGCCTGGCATGTATAAAAGACTGCCTGGCTCTCTTTTGCCAGACGATGACAAACCAGAAAAGGAACGGCACCACCGCCAGGCTGACCAGGGCCAGATTAAAGCTCATCGTGAGCATAATGACCACGATGGCGATGAGGCTGATAATCTCCCCGACCACCCAGAAAGCCCCGGAATCGAGAAAGTCGCCCAGCTCTCCCACGTCATCCTGTGCGCGGGACATTATCCTCCCCGCCTCGTTATGGTCGAAAAAGCTGATGGAAAGGTGCTGTAAATGGCTGAAGACCTGCCGCCGCAATCTGAGCAGGATGCCCTGCCCTATGACCGCCTCCGCCCGTATCTGGCCCCAGTATGCCGCCAGGTTGAGCGCCGCGTTACCCAGGAAAAGCAGGATGGCGATGTTGAGACCGGCGATATTCCCTACCACGATATATTTGTTGATTGCCATCCCCACGAGATAGGGGCTGGCCACGATGGTAGCGGTATAGAACAGAGTCGCCACGATGGTCAGGATGACGGCGACCTTATGGGGAGCGAAGTATTCAACCATGCGGGTTACGATACGCGAATCGTACGGCTTTCCGAAAACGATATCATCGGAGTCGCTGAGGCTGCTCCGCGAAAGGCCTCTCCCCGTCGTCGGTATAACAAGCCCTTCCGTAACCGGTAGCGATACTGTCTCCAGGGGTTCCTCCGGCAACTGCTCTTCCTTGGAAGCGTGCCAGCCTTCCTGATATTGAAACTGTAGATTATAGAGTCGATTATAATACCCGTTACGGGCGATTAACTCCTGATGGGTGCCCCGCTCCACGATGCGCCCGTCCTCCAGCACCAGGATGAGGTCGGCCATCTGTACGGAGCGCAGCCGCTGGGCGATGATAAAAGTCGTCCGCCCCGCCAGCAGCGAGTTCAGGGCTTGCCTGATGAGGTGCTCGGTCTCCATGTCCACGCTGGACGTGGCATCGTCCATAATTACAATACGCGGGTTCAGCAGCAGCGTGCGAGCGATAGCCAGCCTCTGTTTCTGACCGCCGGAAAGAGTGATGCCCCTCTCCCCCACCCACGTTTCATAGCCCTCCGGTAAGCTCATCACGAAGTCGTTCAGATGGGCTATCCTGGCCGCCTTCTTAATTTCTTCCAGAGTGGCGCCCGGTTTTCCGTAGCCTATGTTTTCACGTATGGTGGCGGAAAAGAGGAAGGTATCCTGGTGCACGATTCCCACGTTCCGCCGCAGCGATTCCAGCGTCAGGTCACGCATATCCGTGCCGTCAAGCGCAATACGGCCTTTAGTCACATCATAGAACCGCGGCAATAGATTGGCTATCGTGGACTTGCCGCTGCCGCTGGCGCCGACGAGGGCGACCACCTGACCCGGTTTAACCTCGAAAGTAATTTCCCTCAAGGCCGGCTGCTGCGAATCATAGCTGAAGGAGACACTTTCAAAGCGTACGGCCCCTTTGACCCCACCGAGGTCAATCGCCCCGGCTTTCTCCTCGACCGATGTCACCTCGTCCAGGACTTCGAAGACGCGCTGCCCGGAGGACATCGCCCTCGAATACAGCTGTGTCAGCCACCCCAGCATCCTCACCGGCATATTGAGCATGACCACGTAAAGCAGGAACTCGGCCATTTTGCCCTGGGTCATCGCTCCGGTAATCACCAACCTGCCCCCGTACCACAATATCCCGGCCATGGCGATAAAAAGGGCGAAGCTCATCATCGGGCTGTTGGAGGCGAGCAGCTTGGCGATTCCAATCTCAAGGTTATAGTTTTCTTTAGCCTGACGGATAAATTTCTCCGTTTCATATTCTTCGCGGGCGAAGGCGCGCACCACCTTGGCGCCGACGATGCTCTCCTGGATAAAAGTCCCCAGGACGCCCAGGCCCTGCTGGATTTTCATGGAGATGACGCGCAGTTTATCGCCGATGACGACAGCCCGGAAGGAAATGAAGGGGAGAACGCAGAGACTGATAAGCGCCAGCTTCCAGTCGAGCATAAGAAGCACGACGGCTATCGCCACCCCCAGGACGAGGAAATAGACGCCCCGCAGCAGGGCGAAACCGACGAACATGCGTACCCCTTCCACGTCCGAGGTAGCGCGGCTCATCAGCTGCCCCGTCTGGGAGCGGTCGTGGAAAGCATAGCTAAGCTTCTGGAGCCGGTCGTACATCATGTTGCGGAGGTTATAGGCTACTCGTTGCGATAGAGCCTCGGCCAGGTATGTCTGCCCGTAGTTAAGTATGCCGCGCAGGATGCCGGCCCCGGCTATGCCCATAGCCGTGAACACCAGAAGGCTCGTCTGGCTCGAACCGAGGGCCAGGTCAATGGCCCGACCGGTAAGCTGTGGAATCGCCATGGACAGGCCGGCCCCGGCAAAGAGACAGATATAAGTCAGGGCTGCCTGCCTCCGCTGCTTCCAGAATAGAACCGCAATCCTGAGAAATATACGCATCTGACCCTATTACTATGTTAGCACAAAGGGGGCTCCCTCGTAATTATGCTGGCCGGTGATGCCATGACTGACACCTCTGCGCGCGCCCGGGCCGACATTATTCTGGGGACTGTGAGATTCAATCAGGGTGAGCGGCGCCAGGGCGTCGCCCTGCTGAGGCGAGCGCTCGCCCATCTGTATAAGGCTTCGTTTCCATCGGATTTCTCCGCTGTTTTAACCCCAGTTCTAAGCCATCTGACGGAAGAAGAATTATCTTGGTCATATCTAGCTTTTTACTCAAGCATATCTCAGTCCCAGCCACAGCCAGCACATGGCCACCGATATAATCGTGGCCGGGATCGCATATTTCATATATCTCCCCCAGCCAATCGGGTAGCCCTTTCTTTCCGCAATCGCCGTACCTACCACATTAGCCGAGGCCCCGATGGGGGTGGCGTTTCCGCCGATGTCCGTACCCAGGGCCAGCGTCCAGGCCAGCGTGGGCAGGGGTACTCCCGTCGCCTGGGCGAGATTGGCGATGACCGGCACCATAGTGGCCGCGAAGGGGATATTATCCACGATGGCCGAGGCGAAGGCGGAGACCCACAGGATAATAGTTATTTCCAACAAGATGTTACCCCCCGATATCCGGCCGATGTACTCGGCCAGCATCTTCAGCAGCCCGGTCTCTTCCAGCCCGCCGACACAGACAAACAGCCCGATGAAGAAGAGTATTGTCCGCCAGTCTAGCCTCTTCATGATGTGAAATGCCTTATGCGGGGTGGCGACTAGGGTCAGGGAGGTGGCGATGACGCCGATGAGTCCTACCGAGAGCCCTGTCTGGGCATGGGTAATCAGCAGGACGATGACGATGACGAAGATGGCCGTACTGAGCTTGAACATTAGGGCATTTTTAATAGCATCCCTTGGTTCAGGGTACTCGGGTGGGGGCTCGGTCCGGGACTTAGTCGCCGTAAGGCTTTTGCGAAAGCTAAGGTAGAAGAATAACATGGCTGCCAGCATGGCGACCCAGGCAATCGGCCCGGTGTTCGTGACGAAATCAATGAAGGTGTAACCGAAGGCTGTGCCGATGATGATATTCGGCGGGTCGCCGCTCATGGTGGCGCTGCCGCCGACATTAGCGGCAAAAATCGTCGCTATTATAATCGGCACCGGGTCGAATTTCAGCAGGCGGGCCAGCTCGATGATGACCACCGTCATGAAGAGCAGGACGGTAATGCTGTCAATAAACATGGCCAGAAAACCGGAGAGGAGCATAAAGCCAATCAGGATGGGAATGACCTTGTACCTGGCAATCTTGGCCACATAAAGGCACAGCCAGTTGAAGAACCCCGCCTCAGCCATACCCTCCACCATAATCATCATACCGGCAATAAAGATGATCGTCTGCCAGTTGACGCCGCGGGACTCTACGGCCACGTGTCCCGGTAGCCAGAATTCCGCTTTACCAAGCTGGCCGATGTTCAGGACATTGGCCACCAGATGGGGCTCCCTTAACACAATGAGAAACACGACGACAATAGTTAACGCCGCACCGATAAGGGCAGGAATATACCTGTGTACCTTCCCCCACGTGATCACGCCGAACATGACTAAGAAGATCACTATAGCCAGAATTTGAGCCAGCGTCATATATTCATCCTCCCAAATCTGAGACAGAACAGCAAAAGTCAAAGATAGTGTATCAGGACTCAGGTCACTTTTTCAACGAACTGCAATTAACCATATGAGCTACTTAGTAACATTATTGCTTGGAAGACCATGGAAAAGTTATAGTAAAAACTTTCCCCGGCCAGTCTGAGTTAGGTCTGCGGGGAGTTCTCGGTATCGTCCCCTTAGCTGGAGCCGGGGGGTTCGAACCCCCTACCTTCCCGATATAATCGGGACGTTCTCTCGGATATTTAATGATTTTGGTAATTAGTTTTTATTTGTTATTTGATACTTGGTACTTGGTACTTGATACTTGGAACCTGGGTGGGGCATAGGCAGGGTTGGGAAATGGTGGAGCCGGGGGGATTCGAACCCCCTACCTCCTGCGTGCAAAGCAGGCGTTCTCCCAACTGAACTACGGCCCCGAACTATAGAAAAATTATAACACACACTCTCATTCCTTGTCAGTCACACTCATTGTTGCTATACTGGATATGTTGTTTTTTAGGACGGGGCATTCATGAATTACGAGACGATTATCGGGCTGGAAGTCCACGCCCAGCTATTGACCAGGAGTAAGATGTACTGCGGCTGCAGTACCGATTACGCCAACGCGCCGCCCAATACCCATGTCTGCCCGGTCTGCCTGGGTATGCCCGGCGTTCTCCCCGTCATTAATAAGCAGGCTGTCGAATTCACCATGATGACCGCCCTTGCTTTAAACTGCCCTGTATCCGATTTTACAAAATTCGACCGCAAGAACTACCCCTACCCCGACCTCATGAAAGGCTACCAGATTTCCCAGTATGATGCGCCCATCGGGAACAAAGGCTGGCTCACCATTGAAGTTGACGGACAGAGAAAGCAGATAGGCATCACCCGCGTCCACCTGGAGGAAGACGTCGCCAAGCTTTTACACCGCACCTCCCCGGACGAAGAAGACTACAGCCTGGTGGATGTCAACCGCTCCGGCTGTCCTCTCATGGAAATCGTCGGGGAGCCTGACCTGCGTTCGCCGGAGGAAGCGCGGCAGTATCTCATCAAGCTGCGCAGCATCTTGCAGTACCTCGGCGTTTCTACCGGCAATATGGAGGAAGGCAGCTTCCGCTGCGATGCCAATATCAGCCTGCGACCTGAAGGCAGCCAGGACTTCACTGCCAAGGTGGAGGTCAAAAACATGAACAGCTTCAAGGCGGTCTTCATGGCCATGGAATATGAAGCCCAGCGCCAGAGAAAAGCCGCCGCCGAGGGCAAAAGACTTATCCAGGAAACGAGGGGCTGGGTGGAGGACAAGGGCAGGACCGTCTCCCAGCGCAGTAAAGAGTACGCCCATGACTATCGTTATTTTCCGGAGCCGGACCTTCCGCCTTTAATTATCGGTCGGGACTGGGTGGAGGCTGTCAGGAAAAAGCTCCCCGAGCTGCCCGAGGCCAGGCGCGATAGATTCATCTCCGGATATGACCTGCCGCTCTATGACGCCAGTTTGCTCACCGGCTCCAAAGCTCTGGCCGACTACTTCGAGGAGTGCGTCGGGGCCGGTAAAGAAGTTTCGCCTAAAGAGGTCGGCAATTGGCTACTGGGCGAAGCGAGCCGCATTATCAATGCCCATAACATGAATATTGACGAATTCCGAAAAAAGTTAAGTCCGCAGATGCTCTCCGGACTTATATTGAGTTCGCACGGTACGATAAATACGGCCACCGCCAAGTCCGTGCTCGAAGAGATGTTTAATACCGGTCAGACCGCCGATGAAATTATCAAAGAGCGCGGTCTCAGCCAGATTAGCGATACGCAGGAGCTTGAGAAAATCGTTGCCGAGGTGATAAACTCTAATATGCAGCCCGTGGCCGACTATCGGTCGGGGAAGGAGACGGCCCTCAAGTTCCTGGTCGGCCAGGTGATGAAGGCGACCAGAGGTCGTGCTAATCCGCAGCTTGTCAATGAAGTGTTAAAACGGAAGCTTGCCGAAACATAAAAACGATTATTGGAGAAACTGATATGGAAATGTATTTATATATCGCGCAAATAGTTGTCGCCGTAGCCCTGATACTGGTTGCCCTGCTTCAGGTCCGTGGTGGCGGTCTGGGAGGTATCTTCGGCCAGGCGGACACGGTATATCGCACCAAGCGTGGCGTGGAAAAAACCCTGTTTCAGCTTACCATCGCCCTCGCCTTTATATTCATCATCCTCTCGATAGTATCCATCCGTATAGGTTCCTGACACCGGGGCATGAATCGCGACACCTCTATACTATCATTCCCGTGAAACTTGTCCCGTACCCTGTCCCGTGCTTTACACGGGATTGATACGGGAACGGGAATTTAACCCCCTTTCCCCCCCTTTTTTAAGGAATAATCACCTTTTTCC
>CAYQZZ010000020.1:28670-34188 GCA_964422155.1 uncultured Dehalococcoidaceae bacterium
AACGGGAATTTAACCCCCTTTCCCCCCCTTTTTTAAGGAATAATCACCTTTTTCCTATCTGTGCCGCTAAATACTGATAAATTGTTATAATTTTATGCTTGTTGCTATTGACAAATACGCTCAGGTTTGTTACTCTGCTAGGCAAGGATAACATTGGAGGTGCGAAATGCAGGCTTATTGCATGAAGTGCAGGAAGAAAGTTGAGATGAGGAATGCCAAGTCGGTCACGCTGAAGAATAAGCGACCGGCCACCCAGGGCGTTTGCCCCTCCTGCGGCACCAAGGTGTTCCGCATCGGCAAGGGCTAGTCCTGCTTTAATCCCCCCGCCCTGTTCGTAACCGGGATTAGTAACGCTATTATCTGAGTATAGCGACTTATCCGCGAGTCGGCCTGAAGCTGGTAAAAGGCTTAGGGGTAAGCGTGTAATCTTTTTCGACCGCGGTTAATTGCTATGTTGGATTGTGTTATAAAACTAATAAGGCATTGCATATGCAGTGCCTTCTTTAGTATACAGTACCTTTAAACTGTATTTGCTTCTTCCCGGCGTTTTCCATTGCCCCGGGTAAAAACCGCACAGGAGCGACAATTAGGGACAGGTTATCCCATCCAGGCAAGGACTACTTTCCTGGCTCACCCTTTTCCGTTTGGGGGCAACCGCCCGCGGCGTTCTTCCCTTTCTCCTCGGCGCCGTCATCGCCTGGAGCCAGGGCAAATCCATCGACCCGATGGTACTGCTCCTTTCCACGATAGCCGTTATCTGCATAATGTTAATGACCTTCCTCGTGAATGAGTATTACGACTATGATACCGATAAGGGCAATGTGGACTATCACATGCTTTCCGGTGGCAGCCGTATCCTGACTATGGGACTTATTCCCCGCCGCCACGCTGCCATCGCCGCCTGTATTCTTCTCACCGTCGCCATCGTTATCGGGCTATTGCTGTATTTCTATTTCCAGACCGGGCCTCTGACCCTCCCTCTCGGCGCAATAGCGATTATCATCGGCTATTTCTATACTGCAAAACCGTTTCAGTGGTCCTACCGCGGCCTCGGTGAAATAACTATCTGGTTTGCCTGCGGCTGGCTGGCTACCATCACCGGCTACTACCTCCAGGTCGGGCAACTCAACACCGTGGCGACACTGGCTTCGCTCCCCGGGGCTATCAGTGTGTTCCTGGTCATACTTATGAACGAAATTCCTGATATCAGGTCAGACAAGCTTTCCGGTAAAAACACTCTGGCGGTCAGGCTGGGCAGAGAGAAAACAGGCATCCTATATATCGTCCTGCTTATTTTGTGCTATTTAAATATTATCGTTATTGCTTTCTTCGGCGTGCCGGTAATCAGCGCTTGCCTTTCGGTTATTCTGCTGCCGTTTATTATATTGAATATCCTTACCATCATCAGGAAGGGACTTGCCGGGAAAGCATTACAGGAGTCTCTCAGCCTGAGGACGATGGTCTTCGACCACTTGATAACCATCATCTACGCCGTTAGTTTTATCGTGTCCGGACTTAGTATGATAGAAGTAAGAACCGACTACCTGATAATGCTGGTGACCGCTTTCATTGTAGTTTTCGGACTGGAAGGCCTGGGGATAGCCTGTTCCAGAAGAATGCTTCCGGAATGAACTGGTTTTTGGTATTACCGTTTTCTCTTCCAGACCGTGCCCGTGGCCGTATCCTCAAGTGCGATGCCGAGTTCATTTAGCCTGTTGCGTATTTCATCGGCAAGCTGAAACTGCCTGGCTTTCCTCAACTCTTTACGAATGGTTATCAGCAGTCCTATTATAGAGTCGGCGTCATTGGGCATATCGCCTTTAGCTATCGCTTCCAGGTGAGCCTCCACCAGCTTTGCTTTGATTGTTGATGCCAGCTTCTTCAACGGCTCGACATCCAGTGGCAGCTCTTCCGGCGCCTTGAAGGTCAAACCCATTAATCCTCCCAGCTCCCTGAGTGTCTGGCGGGCTTTCCCGGCATCCATTCCCGCTTCCTCCGCCCTGTTGATATCCCGCGACAGGTCGAAGAGGATGGCTATCGCTTGTGATGTGTTGAAGTCATCATCCATCGCCTTAATGAACTGTTGCTTGTAAGTCTCCACTTCCACGCTCATGGCCGCCGACTTCGTCTTACCCTCGCTCCGGACTGCCTGTCTCAGCCTTTCGGCACCCCGCTCCGCCGCCTCCAAAGCCTCTTCCGTGTAGGTCAGCGGACTGCGGTAGTAGGAACTGAGCACGAAGATGCGGATGGCATCAGCGCTGTACTTTTTCAGGGCATCACGTATCGTTATCAGGTTACCCAGGCTCTTGCTCATCTTCTCCGCGCCCAACTGCAAGGAGCCGTTGTGCATCCAGTACTTCACGAACGGCTTTTTACCGGTGAAACTTTCCGACTGCGTAATCTCGTTCTCATGGTGGGGAAAGACCAGGTCCTGCCCGCCGCCGTGGATATCTATCGTCTCGCCGAGATACCTCAGGGACATGGCGCTGCACTCGATGTGCCACCCCGGCCGGCCTTTACCCCACGGGCTGTCCCAGGACGGCTCACCCGGCTTGGCTGCCTTCCAGAGGACGAAGTCCATGAGGTCTTCTTTTTCCTCCCCGGTCTCGACATTCGCCCCCGTTCTTATGGCATCGAGGCTGCGCCTGGACAGCTTGCCGTAGTCCGGTACATTTCTTACCCGGAAATAGACGCTGCCCTTTGCTGGATAGGCATACCCCTTATCTATTAATCCCTGTATTACATCCAGCATCATCGGTATCTCTTCCGTGGCCCGCGGATGAAAATCGGCCGGCATCACATTAAGATTGTCCATGTCTTCAAAGTAACGTTGCGTGAATTTCTCGGCCAGTTCTTTGGCAGGGACACCTCGACGGTTGGACCGGGTAATAATTTTATCATCGATATCAGTAACATTTTGCACACATTTGACACCGTAGCCCCGGTATTTCAGGTAACGCCGTACGACATCAAAAATGATGTAGCTCATAGCGTGACCTACATGAGAATCGTCATAAGGGGTAATGCCGCACACGTACATCGTCACCACGTCGCCCCTGGGCTGGAACTCCTCTTTCTTTCCGGAGAGCGTGTTGAAGATTCTCATCTTAATTCCTTTTCATTTTAGTCATCTGGAGGTTGTTTAGCAACCGCTCATGGTGAGCTTGTCGAACCATAGAAGGTTATGTGCTTTGCCCTTCGACAAGCTCAGGGCGAGTGGTAATTAGATATTAGTATTTAGGACTTATCCTCTATCATCGCCACGGCGTAAGCCGCTATTCCCTCCCCCCGCCCGATAAAGCCCAGCCCGTTATTGGTGCTGGCTTTGATGCTGACCCTCTCGATGCCGATGCCCAGTACCTGGCTCAACGTCTGGCGCATGTCATCAATGTACTCACTCAGCCTGGGCTTTTCCGCCACAACCGTGGCATCGATATTGCCTACCCGCCATCCCCTCTCCTCCAGCTTTTCTATCACTTTATCAAGCAATACCAGGCTGGAGATGCCTTTATACTCCGCTTCACTCGGCGGGAAATGTTGCCCTATATCCCCCAGCGCCGCCGCTCCCAGCAGCGCATCCATAACGGCATGGGTAAGAACATCGGCGTCGCTCCAGCCTTCCAGTCCTTTGGCGAAGGGTATCCCTACTCCTCCCAGCACCAGCTTACGTCCCTTCACCAGGGGATGCACGTCATAACCGATCCCGATACGTATTTTATCGCCCATATTCTTTCAATAGCGCCTCGGCCACCGCCAGGTCGTCGGGTTTAGTTATCTTAATATTATCATAAGAGCCCATGTAGAGCTTAACTTTATAGCCCGCCTTCTCCACCAGCGCGGCGTCGTCGGTCACGTCTCCGGTAGTGTATTTGTAGGTATTTTTGATGACATCGATGCGGAACACCTGCGGCGTCTGGACTGCCCTCAGATTTTGACGTGGGAGCGTCTGGCGCACTATCTCGCTGCTGTTCACGAACTTGATGGTGTCCGTCACCGGCACGGCCGCTACAGCGGCTCCGGTCTCTTTAGCTGCCTCCAGTCCCCTCTCGATAAGGTCTGCCGTCACCAGCGGGCGGGCGCCATCATGGATAACTACCCATTCGCCTTCCTTGAGCCTTTTTAAACCCTCCACCACCGAATCCTGCCGCTGTTTCCCCCCGAGACAGATGTCCCTTAACTTGTTCCATGTCTCCGCCTCAGCCGCCACCATCCGCCGGCACTGCTCGATGTTTTTCGAGTTCATCACTATTATTATCTGGTCGATGCGGCGGCAGTTCTGAAAGGTGTCAATCACCCGCGCCAGCACCGGCCGACCCCCTATCGGGGCAAACATCTTGTCAATACCCTCCATGCGCTGGCTGTCCCCTGCCGCTACGATGATGGCCGCCACCTTGGTTATCTTCATGTTCATAATTTGCTCCTGATAGCCACTCTGTCATTCTGAAGGAGCGGAGTGACGGATTTTACCTAAAAGTTCATATATTGTTACCGCGACACTATCGGCGTTTTTCAACACCTCGGAATTAGAAAACCTTAATACCATCAGGCCGAGGCTTCGCATGTATTCGTCTCGAACCCTGTCGTTACTGGCTTCATCCTCCGTAAAGTGCTGTCCTCCGTCAACTTCCACCACGAGCCGTGCCTTTGGACAATAAAAATCAACGATGTATTCTCCAATTGGTTTTTGCCGGTAAAACATATAACAGAGGTGTTTCAACCGAATTCTTGTCCATAAGCACCGTTCAGCTTCCGTCAGATTGTCCCGGAGGCTTTTTGACAATTCCTTTAAATTCTTGTTGTACGGAATCACCAAATCCTTCTCACTCTCCCTTTAGTAAAGGGAGACGATGACATTTCCCTATGCAATCATCGTTTTCAACCCGTTCTTTTGTCCCCCTTTCGTAAAGGGGGATAAAGGAGGATTTTATCCCCTACTGTCCCCTGCCGCCACGATGATGGCCGCCACCTTGGTTATCTTCATGTTCATAATTAGTCCTATCTATTAAATCGCTTGCCCGCCGTAGCTTTAGCGTAGGCGGGTCATTCTGACCCTGAACGAAGTGAAGGGGAAGAATCCATTATTATTTAACCTCACCCCTTCAGGGAGAACCCTTCAGGGTGAACCCCTTTTTCCCCCTCTACTTGAAAATGGCCTTCTCCGCAACGAAGATGCAATATGCCCCCGGACCTTTAGTTCCGTAACTATATTGTTTTAACGCCAGCCGGGCATGGTTTATCGATAGCTCTGTCTTTTGCCTGAGCAGCTTGAGCAACATGACTAAAGGATAGGCTATCCAGGCAAAGCAGTAAATGCGAAGTGATGATGGTCTAACTTTATCGCTTACATCCTCACATACTACATGCTGAAAGCCAGCCTTCGTCAAATAATCCATGTACTCCGCTACGCTCGGAATATTGGGTACCGCCCAGCCCATGAGGTCATTGCTAAGTTCAGAACTCTCCTGGGTCTTATATCCATCGGCAATTACGATGTGTCCTCCCGGTTTGAGTATCCTGC
>CAYQZZ010000021.1:0-6187 GCA_964422155.1 uncultured Dehalococcoidaceae bacterium
GAGTTCCACATGGCATTTAATTTTCCCATCATGCCCCGGCTCTTCATGGCCCTGCGCATGGAAGACCGCTTCCCCATAATCGATATCCTCCGGCAGACCCCACCGATTCCGGACACTTGCCAGTGGGCTTTATTCCTGCGCAATCATGACGAGCTGACGCTGGAGATGGTCACCGATGAAGAACGGGACTACATGTACCGGGAATACGCCCCCGACCCCTCTGCCCGCCTTAACCTGGGTATACGCCGCCGCCTGGCGCCGCTGCTCGGCAACGACCGCAGGAAAATAGAGTTGATGAATAGCCTGCTCTTTTCACTGCCCGGCACGCCGGTTATCTACTACGGCGACGAGATAGGCATGGGGGATAATTTCCACCTTAACGACCGCGATGGCGTACGCACCACCATGCAGTGGAGCCCGGAAAGAAACGCCGGCTTCTCCAAAGCCAATTCGCAGAAGCTTTACCTGCCACTTATCACCGACCCCGAATATCATTACAAAGTGGTCAACGTGAAAAACCAGTTGAATAATCCCGACTCTCTTCTCTGGTGGATGAAACGCCTCATCGCTCTTCGTAAACGCTATCAAGCCTTCGGGCGCGGCAGTATCGAATTCCTCCAGTCGGAGAATCGCAAAGTGCTGACTTACCTCCGGCAATATAAGGACGAGACAATCCTGGCGGTAGCCAATCTTTCCCATCTGGCACAGCAGACCCAGTTCGACCTATCCAGATTCATGGGCTATCGTCCCGTGGACCTCTTCGGGCGGGTGGAATTTGCCCCCATCACCGATAACAAATATTTTTTCACCCTCAGTCCGTATGCCTTCTACTGGTTTTCCCTCGAACCGCAACCGGCGGAGTCCTCGCGCCTGCGTATTTCGCCTGCTGAGGAAGTCAGAGAATTACCGATAATGAATGAAACCGAGGAGAGCCTTTTCGGAAAAAAGGAGAACTGGTTCGTCCTTGAGGCGATATTGCTCGACTATATCCAGGGTCAGCGCTGGTTCCGCGGCAAGGCGCGTGAAGCCTGGATAGCCGAGATTCAGGATATTATTCCCATGCATTTTGATAACGCGACCGCTTATTTTACTCTGTTGCAGGTCGAATATTCGGAGGGTGAGGACGAGACCTATGCCATTCCTCTGATGACCGCACCAGCCAACCGGGAAGCCGAGATAAAAGAAAAACACCCCCATGCCATTATCGCCTGTTTGAAGCAGCGAGGCAAAAGCGGTGGCGATATCCTCTATGACGCCATGGTCGACCGTGACTTCGACAACTTCCTGATATCCGCCATAAAGCGCCACCGCAGTTTCAAAGGGATTTCCGGCGAGATTTCCGCTCCGCCGACGGCATTCCTGCGCCTGACCTCTATCGCGGGGGTAAAAGATGTAGAACCTGTCCTACTGAAAGCCGAGCAGAGTAACACGTCAATTGTGTACGGATACCGGTTCATCCTCAAGCTTTTCCGGAAACCAGAAGAAGGCATTAACCCCGAGGTGGAAATCGGCCGCTTCCTCACGGAAAATACGCCTTTCATGAATATCGCTAAAGTAGCCGGTTCCCTGGAATACCGGAGCGGGCACAAGAAACCAGTAAGCCTGGCCATTCTCCAGAGTTATGTGTCCAATGAAGGCGATGCCTGGCAATATACCCTTGACACCCTGCAACGTTATTTTGAGCTGGTGCTGGCACACCCCACGGTACAGGCCCCGCCTGTCCCGCAGAAACACTTACTCTCTTTACAAAAAGAGCTCCCTTCCCTGGCCAGAGACACCATAGGCACTTACATAACCTCGGCACAGATTCTCGGGCAACGTACTGCCGAGCTACATATCGCCCTGGCTTCGGGTGTGGAAAACGCCGACTTCGCTCCGGAGCCTTATACCCTTACCTACCAGACATCTCTATACCAGTCGTTTCGAGGTTTCGCCATAAGAACTCTGGAACTGCTCCGGGGACGTCTCGACAATCTACCCGAAGAATTGCAAAAAGATGCACGTTTAGTACTTGACAGGGAAAAGACCATCATTGACCGCTATAACCTGGTCCGCCGCGATATAATATCGGCATCACGCATCCGCTGTCATGGCGACTACCATCTGGGGCAGATACTCTATACCGGTAAAGATTTCGTCATTACCGATTTTGAGGGTGAACCGGCACGCTCGCTCAGTGAGCGACGCCTCAAACGTTCGCCGCTCAGGGACGTAGCCGGGATGATTCGTTCCTTCCACTATGCGGCACACACGGCTCTTATCAAACAGGTAACGTTACATCACAAACCGGAAGATACCCTGCTCCTGAAGTACTGGGCACAGTTCTGGTATGTCTGGGTTTCGGTAGTTTTTCTGAACACGTACCTCGATATCATCAAAAAAACGGGATTACTCCCGGAAGACTCTGAACAATTGAAAATCCTCCTGGACGCTTTCCTCCTTGATAAAGCCCTCTACGAGGTCGGTTATGAACTGAATAATCGCCCTGATTGGGTAAACATACCTCTTCAGGGCATATTACAGATGCTGGAGGCAGAAGGTTAACCGGAATCAGCCATGACGCCACGTAAAAAAAGCGATACACCACGACAGCCCGATAGCGAGATACCCAGGGTACCAACCGTCCGATATGATAAATCCCTGCTAGCTGACGACGACCTTTATCTGTTCAATGAAGGTTCCCACTACAAACTATACGAGAAGCTGGGAGCGCATCCCCTGACGGTTGACGGTACTAAAGGGACATACTTTGCCGTGTGGGCACCCAACGCCAGAGAGGTATATGTCATCGGCGACTTCAACGGCTGGGACAGGACACGCCACCGCCTGCAACACCGGGGAAAATCCGGCATCTGGGAAGGATTCATTAATGGCATCAATACCGGCAGCGTATACAAATACTACATCGTCTCCCGGTATCATAACTACACCGTCGATAAGGCTGACCCGTTCGCCTTTTTCAGCGAGACTCCCCCGAAGACAGCATCTATCATATGGGACATGGATTACAGATGGGGAGACCATGCCTGGATGAAAGAGCGCCGTGAGCGAAACGCACTGGACGCTCCCATTTCTATATATGAAGTACACCTCGGCTCCTGGCGGCGCGTCCCCGAAGAAGGGAACCGTTACCTCACCTATCGGGAGCTTGCCCCCAGGCTAGCCGACTATGTAAAGCAGATGGGCTTTACACATGTAGAGTTCCTACCGGTCATGGAGCACCCGTTCTACGGGTCGTGGGGATATCAGACTACCGGATACTTCTCGCCTACCAGCCGCTACGGTACGCCGCAGGACTTCATGTACCTAGTAGACTATCTTCACCAGCATAATATCGGTGTTTTTCTCGACTGGGTACCCTCCCATTTCCCCGATGACCAGCATGCCCTGAGTTTCTTTGACGGCACCCATCTCTATGAACACAAGGACCCGGTACAGGGGATTCACCCGGACTGGAACAGCTACATCTTTAACTACGGGAGAGACGAGGTAAGAAGCTTCTTAAAGAGCAGCGCCCTTTTCTGGCTGGACAAATACCACGCTGACGGTCTGCGTGTCGACGCCGTAGCTTCCATGCTATATCTCGACTACGGGCGGAAGAATAAAAAATGGATACCCAATAAATACGGAGGCCGTGAGAACCTTGAGGCGATTGATTTCCTGAAACAATTCAATGAGATAGTTTACCGCGAAAAGCCCGATGTCCAGACAATCGCCGAGGAGTCTACCGCCTGGACCATGGTGTCACGACCCACCTACGCCGGCGGGCTTGGCTTCGGCATGAAGTGGGACATGGGCTGGATGCACGATACCCTGGTATACATGAGCAAAGACCCGATTTACCGTAAGTACCATCACAACGAACTGACCTTCCGCATGATATACGCCTTTACCGAGAACTTTGCCCTGCCTTTATCTCATGACGAGGTTGTCTACGGCAAAGCCTCCCTTTTATCCAAGATGCCGGGGGATGACTGGCAGAAATTTGCCAACCTGCGCCTGCTTTTCGGGTACATGTATGCCCAGTCAGGAAAAAAAATCCTTTTCATGGGCGGAGAATTTGGTCAGCGGCAGGAATGGTCCCACGAAAGAAGTCTGGACTGGCACCTGCTCCAGTATCCCCCGCACTCCGGCCTTCAGCAGTGGGTTGCCGACCTTAATAAGTTCTACCGGAACCAGCCATCCCTTTACCAGCTGGACTTTGAACCTTCCGGCTTCGAATGGATTGACTGCGGTGACGTCCCAAAAAGCATCTTTAGCCTAATCCGCAAAGGACACACTGCGGATGACCCGATATTGGTATTATGCAACTTTACCCCGGAGATGCATTTTAATTACGACATCGGTGTGCCGCTGCCGGGAATCTGGCAGGAAGTCCTCAATAGCGATGCCACCAGGTACGGGGGCAGCGGCCAGGGCAACCCTGATGCGCTGAAGGCTTCAAACAAGGCCATGCACGGACGGCCCTGCTCTATTACCCTGACAATACCGCCGCTGGCTGTAATATTCCTGAAGAGGACAGAACCGGATAAATAAAAAAAGAGATGGTGTCTCACAATGGCTTATTGTCATTCTGGCGAAAGCCAGAATCCAGCTAATGGAAGTACATCTTCAAAGATTCTATCATATCTGGATTCCAGCCTTCGCTGGAATGACGATTGAAGAATCTGTTTCGCTTACTTTTACCACTGGCTCATCCTGTTCAATCTACCCGTATGGATAAACTCTTACCCAGAGCTACAAAGGCTTCTACCCATGCCGCAGCCTGCTGGTCGTTGTGTTCAGCCTTACGCCTGAACTCAGGATAGTTGGACTGCAACATGCCCCAGTAGAGGTTCTGCACCTTCCAGAGGTCGACGGGAAAAGGCAGGCTGCGTGCCAGTGAAACCGCCGCCAGAAGGCTTTTCAGATTGTCGGCGTCCGCAGGGTTAGCCGCCAGTGCCGCCATCATCTTTTCAAGATTAATTTTAAAATCATAGCCGATGCCTTCCGTATCCAGCTTGATTTGCCATTTCGCGGCGGCATCAAGCAGATTACGCACCTCTGCCGCATCCACGGAATAGTTTTTAACGGCGCGGTGAAACTCGCTATTTATAATCAACTCTTCGGTCGCACGGAAAGCCGGCGGTATCGGCCCGGCGAGCTCGGCTGAAAAGCGCTCCGGAGGATAGAGCCGTTCAAAAAGCTGGCGGAATGATTTCTCCATGCCGGATACGGCGGACTCCAGAATATCCCCGAGGACTTTACGCTGCGCATCGTAGCCGTCAGACAGATTCGTCACCATCATCGCTGGCCTGACCAGATGCTCGTAAATGCGGCGGCCGTCACCCTGTTCCGGTATATTGCTTTTTGCCTGCTCCAGAATCTTTAAAAAGTCCTCTTCAATGCTATCACCGAACAAGTCCTGCGCCAGCTGCACAACCCGTCCGGCGTATTGAATAACCTGCACGGGTTCGGGGCGAGATATCTCGTCGAAGAACCAGCCGCAGCTGGTATACATGAGCATGGCATGGTGCTGAAGCTCGAGGAGTTTGAGCGCCGTTATTCTCTCTGTCTCGTTCAACTCCCGGGCGGCATACTTGCCGAAGAAATTATTCACGTTTTCCCGTGAGCGGTCAAGGATGACATCTATATACCCGTCGCGGGCAGCCCACGGGTCTTTTAAAAACTGGCAGGCCCTTTCCTCGTATCGCGGGGCCAGGTTATCACGCAGCCAGTCAAAAGCATTGCGCAATGGCGTCCGCCACTTCTGGTTCCGCCCTGGGTGATTGGGGGCACCGGTGGTATCACCGCAGTCGCTCCACCAGCGGTCGATGCCGTGTACACAGCTCCAGGAGGTCTTTTCGATTATCTCCGCTTCTTGAGTGGGCGGATATTTTTCCAGGAATTCCCCGTAGTTGGTGATTTTCGCTATATTATCTTTCTCGATACGCTGGAGAGCAAAAGCCAGGGCCATATCCGCAAAACGGTGATGATGCCCGTATGTTTCACCATCGGTAGCGATGTGCACCAGCTGGGGCCAGTTCCTCTTCTCCGAGAAGGCATCGGTAAGCCTTTTGGCGAAAGCATCCCCGCTTTTAAGGACATCTTCAAAGGCGACGGCATTTGAAATGGGGCCATCGTAAAAGAAGATATTTATCTGGCGTCCTGAGGGGAGGTTGACAACGTAAGCCCGGGTGGGGTCGAT
>CAYQZZ010000021.1:6287-8595 GCA_964422155.1 uncultured Dehalococcoidaceae bacterium
TGGCATAGTTGCTGACAATCTGGTCGATGTATCCGTCTTTATCAAGAATCCTCGAAGAGGTATTAGGCATATAACATTCAGCAGTGACCCTTTCATTCCAGTCGTGATAAGGGTAAGCCGATTCCTGCCATTCGACGTATTCCAGCCAGGCGTTTTCACGCGGCGGCTGGTAGAAATGCCCGTGGATACAGATATAGCGTTCCATCTACCTCTCCTTACCTGTCTCCTGTTTCCTGAGCCTGTCTATTTCCTTCAGAGTATCACTGACCTCCTTAATGTGGAAAAACTCCTCAAGCCAATAGCGCGCTTTTCTCTGCCAGCTGGGGAATTTGTCTCCGATACCGGGTACGTTTTGCGACCGGGTTTCCAGCCAGAGGTCCTCCAGATTAACCAGGACGATACGCGCCCGGCTGGCGCTCAGGTATGCCAGGCAGGCCTTTAAAACGGCCCGGGAACCGGAATCGATTTTCCGCAGAAACTTCTTGTTACGCAGGTAGGCTATCAGGGCATTTTTGATAGCCCGACGTGTCTTTCTTTCCTTCCGGGCACCTTTTTCGTCCAGCAGACCCAGACCCATTCTCTCTTCGATGTCGGCGCCCTGCCAGAAGGAAGCAAAGGGCGTCATATCGTGAGTATTCAGGCTGACCACGGCATTGCGGGGGATATGCCCCAGGGTCTCCGAAGCTTTATCGGCCAGTTCATAATATAAAACGTACATCCGGTGCAGTCCGTGCCTGGCCATGGTCGGCCTGACATAGGAAGGCACTATGCCCAGGTCCTCGCCGACAATGATGCTCCGGTGACGGTGCGACTCTAAAGCCAGAATAGCGTAGAGCTCATCGGGGCGGTAGCGCACATAAACACCCTGACCGGCATCAAATCCCTGCGGAATCCAGAACAGCCGGTGCATTCCCATGACATGGTCGATACGGAGAACATCAGCGTACCTGAGATGATGGCGCAGATAATCGACGACATAGCGATAGCCCTGCTCCCGAATACTCTCCGGGTGGAGAGGCGGAAACCCCCAGTTCTGTCCGTTCGTAAAAACGGCATCCGCCGGTGCCCCTACCGTGACGTTTGTAGCAAAGATGCCACGCTGGTGCCAGACATCATAGCCATCGGCATGGACACCCAGAGGCAGGTCAAAATACATTTTTACGCCCT
This sequence comes from uncultured Dehalococcoidaceae bacterium, assembly GCA_964422155.1. Lineage (GTDB taxonomy): Bacteria > Chloroflexota > Dehalococcoidia > Dehalococcoidales > RBG-16-60-22 > JBGPRB01. The sequence goes on from CAYQZZ010000021.1 coordinate 7,455, forward strand.
TCCCACGAGAATTTTCGGATAGTTCCTGTACCTGCTGATGGGCCAGCCATTGCGCATACATATGATAGTTCCTGGTCGCTTCGTCATAGTCGCTTTCATGAATAACCCCGTCGCGGATTCGCTGCGGCCAGGCAGGCCAGGGGACATGCCGCTTCTCCATGACCGCCCGGAAACTGGCGTACTTCTCAATCAGGGGATTTGCCTTAATAAAGCGTTTGAATTCTTCAAGACGAACCGTATTCGAACTGAACAGGCACCGGCAGAGCTCTTCCATGACCTGCCGTTTCAGAGACATCAGCGCGCGGTAGTCCACCATGGGTTTTTCCCGCAGTTCTTTGATGACCATCCTGAAAGAATCGGACTGCACCAGTGCCTGTGCCGACTCGCAGACATTAAATTCCGAGACCTTTGTTATGTCAACATAAAACTCGTTCCAGAGCAGTCGGCTCACCGGCGCGTAGGGACTAGGGTCAAACGGATTATCGAGAAAAACGGGCAGCAAAGGGAGAGTTGCTACAATATTACCACCTGCTCTCGCCACCCGTTCGGCCAGAGCCCCGAGAGTGGCATAATTACCGCTGCCCCAGCTATCCCGACTCTGCAAGGCATATAAAGGTAAAAAAGCGCCCCACATGCGTCTTTCCCCGTCTCCAGAAGGAGAATAGGTCTTTTGAGGAGCCGATATAATTAATGTCTCACAGGAATTGCCCTTTACTTCTATAACCAGTTTATGATAGCCCCAGGGCAAGCTTTCAGGTAAAATAAGCTTTTTCATTACGTAATGTTTACCTTCAACATCCACGCTCTCCAGAACTGGAAGTGCGTTGGCAGGCCACTTCCAGGTAGAAAGTTCCCCGGACTCCAACTCCAACCGGCAGGTGATTGAAGCGTCGGCAAGCTCTGAGGGAAAGCAAACCTTGATTACCGGTCTTTCGCCATTACAGGCTACGGTAACCGGCTCCATCATGCGCCGCCGGAGCGATTGCCTTCTTTCACGCAAGGCTGATGGGACATCTTCCATCGAAACAACCGGAGCTCCCAAAGCTTTGAGAACCCCCAGCAGAGCCTCTGCAGAAACCTGTTTTCGGCGATGATTTACATCGTAATAAGCCGTCTGCACATTATAAAGTTGTGCCAGCCG
>CAYQZZ010000021.1:8695-32176 GCA_964422155.1 uncultured Dehalococcoidaceae bacterium
GGCGATGATTTACATCGTAATAAGCCGTCTGCACATTATAAAGTTGTGCCAGCCGGTACAGTTCGCCAAATGATTTACTGGTATTCATGTTTATCTATTAATACGCGGTTAAGCTATTTTATCATATATAGCATGAAAAAACTGGAGCCAATTAACTGTCCCCTTTAAGGCTATCCGAAAATTGTCATTCCCGACCTGCTCGGGAATCCAGGTGCTTAATAATTGGTTGGAATACTGTCCCGATAGTATCGGGATGCTTTCGCGTGAATGATAGAATGAATTTGTAAGCGGGCTTTTTCGGATAGCCAGGAAGAAAAAAGAAGAGTCCCGACAAGTCGGGACTCTTGAACTCAAGACACATCCTTCTAACTAATAGAAAAACTGCCTTACGGCAGCACTGATTCTCTCCCGGCTGGGGATTACATATCGCTCCATGGGCGGACTATAAGGTATCGGCACATCAAGACCGCAGACACGCTTGGGAGGCGCCTTCAGACGGCGGAAGATATTATCATCCTCGACAATCAATGAGATGATTTCTGAGGCAGCGCTGCAGGTTTGACAGGCCTCGTCAACGACTACCAGCCTGCCCGTCTTAGCCACCGAATTTCTGATTGTTTCCCTGTCCAGCGGGACGAGAGTCCGCGGGTCAATGACCTCTACCGATATCCCCTGCTTTGCCACCTCCTCCGCCACCGCCAGGGCTTCATGCACCATGCGCGACAGGGCGACTACCGTTACATCGGTGCCTTCTTTCTTTACATCCGCCCTGCCCAGGGGAATGGTATAATCCTCCTCCGGCACTTCGCCAGGCAAAGGCGCCAGCAGGGTATGCTCGAATGATATCACAGGGTTATTATCCCTGAGGGCGGTCTTCAATAGTCCTTTAATGTCATAAGGGGTGGAGGGGAGAATAATTTTAAGCCCGGGCACGTTCATATACATAGAATAAGGGCTTATCGAATGTTGCGCTGCCCAGTGCATACCCGCGCCGAAACTCATACGTATCAACATGGGAAAATGTGTCTGCCCGCCGAACATATAGGTAATTTTGGCCGCCTGGTTTACCATCTGGTCCATCGCGACGAAGCCGAACGTGGCCATGCGTAGGTCAGCAATCGCCCGGTAACCCGAGCCGGCCAGTCCGATAGCCGTACCCACAAAGACGGACTCTGATATCGGCGTCACTCTGACCCGGTCCTCCCCAAATTCACTGCGTAGCTCTGGCTGGGTGTCAGTAGCCAGGTAAACGAGCTTGATGTTTCGTCGGAACTCCTCCTGGATGGCCTCAGCAGCAGCCCTGGCATAGCCTATTTCTTTCATTGGTTTTTTCCCTCTCTCTAGTCAGCATTAGGCGGAATACACGTCCGCCAGGGCATCCTCTGGGGCGGGAAGCGGACTCTCCCGGGCATACGTCACGGCCTCTTCAATAAGTTCCATTACCTGGCGTTCGATTTTTTGGAGTTCCGGCGGGGTGATAATGCCGTCTTCCAGTAGTTTACGTTCGAAGCGGACGATGGGACACCGCTTTTTCCATACTTCGAGTTCTTCCTTAGGACGCAGGTCCGGTATGGCCGGTGGGACGAAATGGCCGGACCATCGGTAGGTTTTGAACTCTATAAAATATGGTCCCCTACCCCCCCTTACCCGGTCGATGGCACTCTTCGCTGCCTCACAGACGGCAATAGCATCGTTACCGTCAACCGAAATCGTCGGCATATCATAGGCTAACGCCCTTTTTACCAGGTCTCCCCCGGCGATGGCATATGTATAAAGAGTGTTTACCCCGTACATATTGTTCTCACAGGCGAAAAGGAGGGGTAACCGCCATATTGAAGCCAAGTTCATCGCCTCCTGGAATTCACCTTCTTGGCAGGCGCCGTCACCGAAGAACACCACGGCTATCTTGCCTTTGCCATCCAGCTTCGCCGCCAGCGCAGCCCCCGTGGCGATAGGCAGCCCCGCGCCCACGATGCCATTAGCCCCCAGGATGCCTATGCCGAAGTCGGCAATGTGCATCGAGCCGCCCTTGCCTTTACAGTAGCCGGTCTTTTTCCCGAAAATCTCGGCCATCATCCGGCGGACATCAGCACCCTTGGCGATAAGGTGACCGTGCCCGCGGTGATTGCTGATGATACGGTCGCCTTCCTCCAGATTCGCACAGACCCCGGTCGCGACCGCCTCCTGGCCGATATAGGGGTGGACCAACCCGGGCACCGCGCCATTTTTTACTTCCTGGCACGCTCTTTCGTCAAAGCGGCGGATGGTCAACATGGTGCGGTACAGTCGAACAAGCGTATCGTTATCTATAGCCACTATCAGGCTCCTTTCCCGGTCTTTATCACTTCGCCACAGTTAGCTTTCCGATATAATATAGCACAGTTCCGCTCTTAATCTAAAGATTAGCCGGCCTGTACAACCATAAGTTAGAGAAGACAAACAATTGGAGAATTACTTACAGCTAAGATATAATTATTGGTATGAAACATCCGACTTTGAAATGGGAACTCATCGGCATTGCCGTCATCTTTTTACTGGGGTCGGCGTTACATTTTACCTTCGAGTGGTCGGGTGAATGGACTCCGGTAGGCGTTATTGCCGCCGTAAACGAAAGTGTCTTCGAGCATCTCAAGCTCACCTTCTGGCCGACGATACTCTATGCGGCTGTAACCTGTAAACTGCTAAGAAAAGGCACAAACAACTTCATCGTCGCCAAGACGGCTGCTGTGTATATTATGCCATTGACCATAATAATCCTTTTCTATGCCTATACAACGCTTACCGGAATCGAGAATGTGTTTATCGACATCTTCATTTTCTTCGTGGCCGTGGCCTGTGGACAGCTTATCAGCTACAGGATATTGTTAATGGAACCCCTCCCAGAATGGCTGAAATTGTTCTCCCTGGCCTTTCTCGTGATTCTCGCTTTGATATACGGTTTGTTTACCTTTTATCCACCGCATATACCTTTCTTCATGGACTCAGTCACCGGCACGTACGGCATACCATAATACCACATGGATACCCTGTTATATTTACCTGAACCCCGCCCTATTGTATAATCATAACGAATGAGATAACCCATATAACGGAGGTGACTTCCATGGAGCTATCACCAGAGGAAAGAAGAAAAATCTACGAGGAAGAGAAGGCAAGGATTGAAGCCAGGGAACAACTGGAACAGGAGAGACGGCAGGTGTCTCCGGAGACCACCGTAGGCATAGCGCCGAATGTCGCCGGGCTGCTGTGCTATGTCCTCGGATGGGTAACCGGCATCATTTTTTTAATCCTGGAGAAGAAAAACAAATGGGTCCGCTATCACGCCGCGCAGTCGATAGTCGTTTTCGGCACTCTGTGCATCGCCTTGGGAATTCTAGGTTGGATACCGTTTATAGGCTGGTTCTTTTCTGGCGTTATCTGGATTATCGGAGTTGTCCTGTGGATAGTCCTCATGGTCAAAGCCTACAACGGCGAGCGGTACAAGGTAGCCTGGGCCGGTGATATCGCCGAAAGGATGGTCGTTTCTTCAGGAACGATTCCCGACTATCAAAAGCCGCCGGCACCTCCAGAAAGGAAAGAGACACCCCCACCACCACCGCCACCCGCCGGTATTGATTTGGATGAGAGAATCAATAAAAGAGTCGACGACTTTTTCAAGCGCAGGAATAGGAGGGAGGGGAGGATTACGACATATGCCTTCGCCATCGCCTGGAGCATCGTTCTACTGGTCTTTTTCAATTTCTTTTATCAGTATGCCGCCTACTATAATGCCGATACGACCGGCGGCATTGTCACCTGGACGAGGAGTCCGTTTTTCACCAGCGATATCGGGCTCTGGCTACCGATTTTAAACACCACCCTGGCTATCTCCATCATTGGCCACATCGTCATGATTATCCTGGATAGAAATATCCTCCGGCAGGCGCTTCATGTCATCATGGACGGGTTCGGGCTGGCCACGGTTATCACCCTGCTCGTCGTTTTCCCCTTCGATTTCAACGTCATACCCAACTCCGTAGCGGCCGCAGCGACAAATACCGGCGTCACGGTAGTATTAATATTTATCGCCGTGGGCTTTGGAATCGGTCTGCTGGTGAGAGTGATAAGGCTGCTCGTAAGTATCGTGAGAGCGGTGGTGAAGTCACCGGACGCCGCGTGAACTGAATATTTAAAGATTGTTTAATATTATCATTCTGAAGGAGTCCTTCCAGTACTGGAAGGGCGACTGAAGAATCCGTCCTCCAATACGTAGGGATACGGATTCTTCGTCCTTCAGCGGAAGGACTCAGAATAACATTGAGGTATTGCAAAACGACCTCTATTCATTTGACAGAAAGACGGGGTATCTTATATGCTTTGGCTAGTAGTATCACGATAATTATACAATATTCGAAATCTTCTCAGGAGGTTTAAATATGGCAAAAGGCCCATCAATGAAAACAATAAGAGAACCGGCGCAAGATATCAGAGTGTTCCAGGAAGCCGACGTGGTTGTGGTAGGCGGCGGTCCCGGCGGACATGCGGCGGCTGTCGCTGCCGCCCGAAACGGAGCCAAGACGATTCTCGTGGAGAGGTACGGATGTCTCGGCGGCATGGCGACCGGCGGTGTCGTTACCATTATCCCCAATCTCACCGGCCGGGACGGCGTACAGGAAATCGCCGGCCAGACCCAGGAATGGATAGACCGGATGGACAAGAGGGAAGCGACAGCCTACGCTCCCAAGGAACTCTGGGGTTCCACGGACAAAGCCCTGGTGAAGGAATGGTTCGACCGCTCGTTCTTCAACGTCCGCCTCGACCGGGTTATCTACAGCGCGCTGTTCGATGCCGAAATTCTCAAGTGCGTCCTTAACGATATGGTCGAAGAAGCCGGCGTTAAGACGCTTCTCCATTCGTGGGGCACTAAAGCGATTGTCGACGGTAACGAAGTGCAGGGCATTATCTTTGAAAGCAAGTCCGGCAGACAGGCAATACTGGCTAAAATTATTATCGACGGCACCGGTGACGGCGACCTGTTCCCCTCTGCCGGAGCCACGTTCGACACGGATATCGACCCGACCATCAGAATCGCCAACCTGTCCCTCTGCTACTGGATTGGCGGCGTCGACCTCAAGAAAGCCATGGAGTTCCGCGGTACCAATCCTCAGAAATTCGGCGAAATCATGCGCGACCTCATGCAAAAGGGCGGCCACCCCATGTACATGAGAAGCTGCCTCAAGAACCAGGAGAGCGTGGTCTGGATTCACCCGAGATACGTCGTCACCAGCCAGATAGATGTCGAAGAGCTGACCCGCGTTGAGTTTGAAGGCCGGAAGAAGATGCTGCTGACACATGATTACTTCAAGAAGAACCTTCCCGGCTTCGAGAAGAGCTTTATCGCTCTTTCCTCACCGCAGCTGGGCACGCGTAGCAGTCGCAGGGTCCACTCCGATTACATGCTTACCGAAGCTGATGCTAATGCAGACAGGGTTTTTAAAGACACCATCGCCATTTTCCCGGATGTCGACCGCGGCGAGGAATCGATGAAGCACCCCTCTCTCCATGTACCCTACCGCTGTCTCATCCCGCGCGGCGTGGAAAACATGCTCGTCGCCTGCCGAGCCTTCGGTTCCGACCAGGTCATCCAGAACTTCTTCAACCTCATCCCGCACTGCATTGCCTTCGGAGAGGCGGCCGGCACGGCCGCAGCGCTGTGCGTAAAGGAAGGGAAAAAAATCAGGGACGTCAACATGGATGCCCTGCACGATAAATTGGCCAAGGCGAGCGTGCCGCTGCCCAAAATGAGCAAAGTCAAGGCGGGTGTTTAGAAAATACGAATAATATTAAAGGCGGTTCAATTCGCCAAATTTATATCATCCAGGGGGGTAGCATATGACTACCCCCTTGTGTTTGGAGGTCTAAAATGTCAGGGAAACCTTCAGTCAGAACGATTACAGAACCCGCCCGAAAAATCAGGGTGTGGCGGGAAGCGGACGTGGTGGTGGTAGGCGGCGGTCCCGGCGGCATCGGGTCGGCCATAGCCGCGGCGCGGAGCGGCGCGAAAACGATACTCATCGAAAGATACGGGCACCTCGGCGGCATGGCTACCGGCGGCCTGGTCAACATCATCCCCAATCTCAGCGATATCAGCGGCAAGCAGCGCATCTACGGCCTCACCATGGAGCTGTTAAACAGGCTGGACGCTAGGGGCGGGGCCTCCTATACGAAAAAGAAAGACCGGGGCACCACCGAGAGAAAGGCGGTCGACTATTACCTCGACGCCAACCTGGGCTGGTTCTATGTGCGGCAGGACCACAATATCGGTAAGCAGCGAGTGCTGTACTCAGCCGTCGTCGACCCAGAGATATTAAAGGACGAACTGAACGATATGGTGCTGGAAGCGGGAGCCGACCTGCTCCTGCATTCCTGGGGCACCCAGGTCATCATGGAAAATAATACGGTCAAGGGCGTTTTCTTCGAGAGCAAGTCCGGGCGGCAGGCTATTCTCGGCAAAGTTATCATCGATGCTACCGGCGACGGCGATATGTTCGTGACGGCAGGAGCCGAGTTCGATAATGAGCTGGACAACAAACGCCGCACGGCCTGGCTGGCCCTGGTCTGGTGGATGACCAACGTTAATATCAGGAAATTCGACGAGTTCAAGGCGTTACAGCCGGAAAAGCATAAGGAACTGATGCAGGAGCTGGCGAAGCTGGGCGGCTACCCGTTTTTCTTCAAAAGCGTCCTGAAAAACCAGCGTAATACTATCTGGTACCACTGTATGCAGGCGCAGCCTGAGCGTACCGATGCCATGGATGTGGAACAGTTGACCAGAATAGACGTAAAAGCCAGGAAACGGGCCTTAATAACGTACGATTTCATGAAAAAACACGTTCCGGGCTTCGAGAGGTGCTTCATCATGCTGACAGCCCCGCAGCTGGGCACCCAGGGCGGCCGACGGATTATCGGCGAATACACCGTTACCGAAAAAGACCTGGAGACAGATGAAGTCTTCGAGGATACGATTGCCATGCTGGCGAATAACGATTACCATGAAATATCCGCCAAGCACCCCACCCTGTGCATCCCCTACCGTTGCCTGGTGCCGAAGCGTGTGGACGGATTGCTGGTGGCGGGACGGGCGTTTTCTTCGGCGGATACCATCAACGAGTCCTTCAACATCATCCCGCACTGCATCGCCTACGGGCAGGCGGCCGGCACGGCGGCGGCCATGGCGGCCAAGGCCGACATCCAACCCAGAAAAGTGGACTACAAAGCCCTGCGCGCCAGCCTGGTGAAACAGGGGGTAAATTTGCCGGATATTATGAAGACGAAAGCTGCCGCATCCTCAACAACCCAACGAAGGACAAAAGCCGACTACTATCAGAAATACGGGTAATGAGGGTGATATCGCGTGGATCTCACCCCCTGTGTCCCCCTCTCCAAACAGCGAAATCGGAGAAGGCCTTCAATAGTTTGTTTGGAGAGGGGGAATTTACTTGAGAGGGGGCTTCGCCCCCTCTCGCTACGCACTCCAATTCTACTCATTTGATTATTTTCATTTTATGTTTTTTATTAAGATCACATTATAACATCTATTTCGGTATCCTTATATCCAACATTATATATGTTCTGTAATATATTGTTTTCACGCTTACTTTATAATATAATTTTTTCTTCTGTTGTATCATATATTAACTTTTATCAGTTGTAAATATCTTTATTAGCTTCATACTTTTACAACCTTTCTAACTCGTCACTCGGTAGTACTTTGCTATATCTATAATAATATCTATTTTTCATATCCAAATAAAACATGCTATAAAAAATAGTTGAGTAAGATATTGACATTTCGGAGTTGGAGATATATAATATTAGTGTCAAAGAATTGAGGAGGGTAATATGACCGATGATTTAGAGTCTTTAGTAGTAAGTGGTAAGGATGTCGATAAAAAACTCGTTGCACAAATATTATCACCATATGTGAAGCTAGATAAAGATGCCTGTAACATTAGACCTACAGAAGGATGGAATTCACTAAAAGCTTATGAGAAAATTATTATTTACCTTCTCTCAAGAAAAGCGATGGTGGCATTAGATTTCAACATTCCATCAGAAAGTGCTAGTACTAGTGAGGTAGCTAAAGATACAGGCTTGAAAACCGGGACAGTTAATCCAGCACTTAGAAATCTCCTAGATGATAATAGACTAGTTGACCAAGAGAAAGATGGCCGATATTTTATACCGAATCATGCCATTGAACGAGTTAAAGCCATGTTGAATAAGTAAGAAACAAGGAGACTATGATGAAAAAAGAAGAAATACAAAAGAAAATTGAAGAGGCCAAGCAGCTTGTAGGGGGAGATCCAAAAGATCCTTTGAATCAAATTGCTTTTAGTGAGGTTTTACGTATATTGTTGCAATCTTTTACACAAACTTCCGAAAGTACTAATGATAACTCGAAAGCTATTGTAAAGCGAATGCAAATTAGCGAATTTTTAGCACAGACTAATATCAAGACAGAAACAGATAGAGTTGTTGCGATTCTCTACCACCATTTTCATAATGGACAAGAATCTAGCTCAAGGGCAGAAATAATACAGGCATATAATAATGCTAGAGTACGTCAACCAGTTAATTTATCAGACGTGATAGCTAGATGTATTAGGAAAGGGCATATAATAGAGGCTTCCGAGCCAAAGGAAGGACAAAAAGTTTGGCAAATAACTCAAACAGGTGAGAAATATATTGAAGAGAATTTTATTAATAAGTAACAATTTTTGATGTTAGTATGCTAAACGAAATAAAAACTGAGCTCATTTCAAATATTAACCGAGATATTGTGAATGAAATTTTTGAACATTATGATGTTTTGAAAACTTCATTTAGATTGCAGGATTGGGAAAAATGTTTACTTCGTGGAGGTAAGTTCAGCGAAGCAGTTATGAAAGCAATTCATTTAATCCATACCGGCAACACTGTAACCAAAATATCTGTAGAGGCAGAAATTAACGAAGTAAATAAAAGAACTGACCTACCAGATTCAATTAGGCTACTAATACCCAGAGCGATAAAGGTGATATATGATCACCGAAGTAAACGAGGTGGTGCACATAGCTCTTTTGATCCAAATTCAATGGATTGTTCCATGATAGTTCCCATTTCTGACTGGATTATCGGTGAGCTTGTACGGCTATATTGCACTTCTGAACCAAACCTCGCAATGAAATTTGTAGCTGGAATTACAGTGAAATCTGCTCCATTCGTAGAGAAATTTGGTAAAGATTATATTGTTCTATTGAAAGGAGCATCAGCACGCCAAGAAATTGCCCTTATATTATATACTCGCCACCCAAACCGTACTAAAACCAACGATCTAATTAAATGGATTCCAAATCACTCTGCTTCGAACATTCGTTTAAGTCTAGCAAACATGCGAAAAGCTAAATTAGCGCATTTTAATTCTAATGGTTATGTTTTTACAACTCTAGGAATCAAAACTACTGAAGAAGAAATATTCACGCATTTAACCTAACTTTAATTCCTATAATAATATCCCTTAATGTTAATTTTATACTGCCGCGCCTTTCAGGGCTTTCTGGACTTCCTGATAACCCAGGTCGAAAGCCTTGATGTTTGTCTCGCCGACCTTTGCCTTGAAACGGGAGAGTATGACTTCTTTAGCGATGGCATCCGATACAGGCATGAGGCCGGTACCGAACAAAGCGCCGAGCATCACAACATTAGCTGCCTGCAAGCTGCCGGCCTGTTTGGCGAGCCCGCTCGCATCCAGAGTGATGATACGGCTGGTAACCTCACGGAGTTTGGCGATTATTTCATCCCGGGTGGGATAACCGCTCTTGCCCAGATAGACGGTATACGGTAGAACAGTGGTGGTATTGAGGACGACAACGCTGTTTTTGGCCAGATAGTGTATGTTCCGCAGCGCTTCCGACGGTTCCACGGCGATAAGGACATTGCACTTGCCTTCCGGCGTCATCGGGGCGATAGCGTCGCCCCCCAACCGGAGATTGCTGAACACGGAACCTCCCCTCTGCGCCATCCCCAGCACCTCCGAACCTTTCACGGCGACCTTGCCTCTAACGGCCGCGTTGCCGATCAGTTCAGACATCAGGACGACGCCCTGTCCGCCGACCCCGCATATAATTATGTTAATCTCATTCTTCGTAGCCATGTTATACTCCTGCTTTTATTGCATCGTGCGGGCAGACCAGGGCACAGACCCCGCAGCCCGGACACCCGGCAGCATCTACCGTTACCCTGCCGTTCTCCGTGATAAGGGCGGGACAGCCCAGCAGATTAATACAGATACGGCAATCGCAGGAAAGGCACCGCTTCGCTTCTTTAACGGCTGCGTCTCTGCTCAAGCCAAGCTCGACCTCTTTGAAATTGCCTTTTCTCCGAGCGATGGGCAGCGCCGGCATTGCCGACCTCGACTCTTTATCGATGCCCCAGGTATCCACGATTAATTTGCTTTCAAAAACGGCTTCGCCTTCCCGGCCGGTATCGAGAGGCTCACCCTTTAAATACCTATCGATAGAGATAGCGGCCTTTCTCCCCGCCGCCAAAGCCTGGATGACTGTGGCTGCCCCGGTGACGGCATCACCGCCGGCAAAAATTCCCCTGATACCGGTCTCCAGCGTCAGGGGGTCGGCTTTGATATAGCCATCCCGATTCAATCGGGAAGCCGTTTCCCCAATCATAAATGAGAGGTCGGGCTCCTCCCCGACGGCGGCAATTATCAGGCCGGTCTCGATAACGAACTCGGAGCCAGCCACCGGTATGGGCCTTCGCCGCCCACTTTCATCCGCCTCCCCCAGTTTCATTTTAATGCACTCCAGTCCGGCGACCCTGCCAGCTTTAGCTACTACCCGCTTCGGGCCGGACAGAAGCTGTATCTTGACTCCTTCACGCTCGGCTTCGGTGATTTCCTCAGCGATGGCCGGCATCTCCGCTCTCGAACGGCGATAAACGATGTTCACATCTTTAAAACCGAGCCGCACGCAGGTACGAGCGCAGTCGATAGCTACGTTACCGCCTCCCACCACCACCACCTTATCCTCGACCTTTACCTTCTCACCGACATTGATGCGATAAAGAAACTCGGTGCCATCGATGACACCGCTTATTTTTTCATTCTCAATGCCGAGGCTTCTACCCTTATGAGCGCCGACAGCGATAAAGACGGCATTATATTCCTTCTTTAAATCAGAAAGCTTAATATCCTTGCCGACCCGGGTATTCAACCTGATATCCACGCCCAGCCTGCTGATAATATCCGTTTCTTTATCGAGGATGTCCCGGGGCAAACGGAACTCGGGAATGCCCACCGCCATCATGCCACCCAGCTTAGGCAGAGCTTCAAAGACGGTTACTCTATAGCCGGCCTTACTGAGGTCGTAAGCCGCCATGATACCGGCCGGGCCACCTCCGACGATAGCTACTTTCTCTTTCTTCTCGGCAGCGATGGAATAATCATCGACAGACCTGCCGAAGTCCGTGGCGCTCCTCTTGAGGGCGTTGATGGCGATAGCTTCCTCGACCTCATGCCGCTTGCATTTGCCTTCGCAGGGACGCGTGCAGATTCTACCGATGGTGGCGGGGAAGGGCAGCGTTTTCTTTATCAGGGCCAGCGCTTCATCGAATTTGCCATCTTTAATCAGGCCGATATAGCCGCGGATATCGATATGCAGGGGGCAGGTGGCCTGGCAGTAAGGCGGGCTGCCAGCCAGGCATTTCTCCGGGTCGACCACATAGGGCAGGGTCTTTTCACCGGTTTTTCTCTTCTCCCGCTGGTCGATGATATTACAGAGCCGGCGGGCAACGATAAGCGAAGGCCCCTTGAATTTTATAGCTTTTTCCAGGACATCGATGAGCCTGGGGAGGTCAAAGGCATCAACGACCTCGACGAATTTTACGCCGCTGGCCCGGGCGATATCTTCAATCTTGATATCGAGGGTGGCATCGCCGGTGGCGCCGGGGTGCGGCTGAAAGCCGGTCATGCCGGTGGTCGAGTTGTCCAGCACGACCATCGTCACATTGGATTTGTTATAGACGGCGTTTATCATCGGGGGGATGCCGGAATGGAAAAAGGTGGAATCGCCGAGGTGAGCTACAACAGGCGCATCGAGAACATGAGCGAATCCGTCAGCTAAACCGAAAGCGCCGCCCATGCAGATGGCGACATCGTCGGCGTTCAGCGGCGCATTAGCCCCGAGGGCATAGCAGCCAATATCGCTCGTCTTTACCGGCTCGATGCCGGTCTCCTGCTGATATTTGCGACAGGCGATATTGATGGCATATAAAGAAGCACGGTGCGGGCAGCCAGCGCACATCGTCGGGGGACGCAGGGGCAGTAGCGCCGCTGTTTCCTCTTTTATCCTGTCCAGCTGCGCGAAATCAATCGGCGGTTTTGTCCCCATGAGCTTGCTGAGCGCTTCGGCGACCTGACGCGTCGAAAGCTCCCCTACCAGCGACAGGACATCCTTGCCATGAATCTTAGCGAGAATTCCGGCATCTTCAGCGACAACCTTGACCGCGTCCTCGACGAACGGCTCCAGCTCCTCGACAACAAGCAATTCCGGCACCGATTTGAGCAACTGCTCCGTCAGCCTGGCCGGCAAGGGGTATGGCGTGCCGATTTTCAGCACGGAAATTTTATCCTCCAGTCCCATCCACCTGATAGCCTCCAGGGCGTAGCCGTAGGAGATGCCGCTGGTAATAACACCAAGTTTGGCTCCCTTTTTAAGCGTCAGCTGGTTATAAGGCAGAGTGTCCACCATTCCCTTTATTTTTGCCATCCGCTGCACCACCAGTCGGCGGTTTACGCGGAAATTGGCCGGCAGGCAGACGAGCCTGACCGGGTCTTTAACGAACTTTCCCTGCCTTTTCTCCTTGATAATTTCCCCTAGTGATACATCGCTGCGGGCATGGCCGATACGAGTCACGGAGCGCAGCATGAACATCTGGCCGAACTCCTCGGAGAGACGGAAGGCATCCACCATCATGTCCTTGGCTTCCTGAGCGGTGGCAGGCTCCAGCACCGGAATGTAAGCCTGGCGGGCTATATAACGGTTGTCCTGCTCGTTCTGGGAGCTCCACTGGCCGGGGTCATCCGCGGTAATCAGCACCAATCCCCCGAGACCCATATAGCTGGCCGACATGAGCGGGTCGTGGGCGACATTCACACCAACGTGCTTCATAATCGAAAGCGACCTCAAGCCGCTGATAGCGCCCGCCATAGCCACTTCCAGGGCCACTTTTTCGTTGATTGACCACTCGGCATACATGCCGGTCTCTTTAGCATTGCTTACCAGCGTCTCGGTGATTTCACTGGAAGGCGTGCCGGGGTAAGACGCCACGACCTGGACGCCGGCCTCGATAGCCCCACGGGCGATGGCCTCGTTACCGAGCATGAAGAGCCGGGCGCCGGGGGCATCGGAGGTTATCGTTATTTCAGCTACCTTGTTCAAGACAGTCCTCCTGACCAGAGCATGAACTACTCTATGGGTAATTGCAGCTTTTATTTACTAAGAGAGAAACGGACAATTTTGAATCAAATCTGTAAGAGAAATTAAGGTTTCTCCAGCTATATTTTACACGTTTGTAAGCGTGCTTAGCAAACCACTTGACAATAAAAGAGACTTGATGTATTATCATGTCACTCTGAAAAGAGGTCACACATTAATTAATAATAAGGAGGAGTTAAAATGTCAATCAAAGATTTCGCGGAGAAGTTTATCAAAGCTGAAAACGATGCTTTTCAGAAAGGCGATTTTACTGCCTTGGCGAAACTGGAAGACCCTTATGTGGTCTATCATATGTATCAACTTCCCGCAGAAGTGGTGGGGCATGAAGCACATAAGCAGGATATTATTCGTTCACAGCAGGGAGTATCTTTTACCAAACTGGAATTTCAGTATTTAACCGGCGAAGGCAACCTCTTCGCACTATCCCTCAAAACAAACGCTAGAATTACCGGTGAAAATCCGCGCTCTTCAATCCCAATGCCTGTTGGGAAAAACGTCTCAGGCGATTACCTCGTTATTTGCCGTGTAAAGAAAGGTAAGGTTATCGAGGGCTGGGCAAACGGTTACAGGACAATTTTAGATTAACAAAATAACAGGAGGTAATAAAATGAACATTAAAGATTTCGCGGAGAAATTCATCAAAGCCGAGGAAGAAGCTTTCCTGACAGGCAATTGTGACGCGCTGGAGAAACTGGAAGACCCCAAGATAGTTTTTCATTTTTTTGCTCTTAACCAGGAACTTGCGGGATTTGAAGCGCATAAGCAGTACATTCTGGGAATGCGGCAGGCGGCTCCCGGTATCCGCGCGGAGTGGAAGTATATCACCGGCGAAGGTAATCTCTTCACGGCTCTGTTTAAAACAAGCGGCGCTAAGTTCACGGGTACGGTGCCTGGCTTTCCCCCGCCCACCGGTAAAGAAGTAATAGTTTCTTCCCTCTTTGTTTTCCGTTTAAAGAGCGGCAAGGTTGTCGAAGCCTGGTCAAATGGCACTATCACGGGTTTAAGCTAACAAAATATAAGGAGGTAGTCACATGTCAATCAAAGAGTTCGCGGAGAAATTAATCAAAGCAGAGGATGAGGCCTGGAAAGGTAATTGTGACGCACTGGAGAAATTGGAAGACCCTAATGTAGTCTATCATTTACAGCCCCCAAGTCCAGATATGGTGGGGTGGGAAGCGCACAAGCAATATTTCATAGGAGCGCGGATGGCACTTTCCGACATCAATCAGGAGTGGCAGTATTTAACCGGCGAAGGCAACCTCTTCGCGCTTTCGTATAAAGCACACTATATCTCTACGGGTAAAGTGCCGGGGTTTCCACCCGCGGGCAAAGAAATAACCAGCGATTCTCTCTTTCTTTTCCGTCTAAAGAACGGCAGGATTATCGAGGCATGGATAAACGGCACCACCACAGGCTTAGATTTGTCAGCCCTTTCGGGGAAATAGCTCGGTGTTGTACCGCTGATGGGACAGAAATAAAACAATAAATATAAGGAGGTAGTTAAATGTCAACCAAAGATTTCGCGGAAAAACTCATCAAAGCCTATGACGAAGCCTTACTGAAAGGCAATACAAAACCTCTGAAAGCGCTAGAAGACCCAAATGTAGTTTATCACATGGGCTTCAGAGGGGACATTGTCGGCTCTGACGCTCATGAGCAGGACATCTTGGGCTCACGGATGGCGTTATCTGATATTAAAGTGGAATGGAAGTACCTGACCGGCGAAGGCAATCTATTAGCACTTTCATACAAAGCGCTATATGTCTCTAGCGGTAAAGTGCCGGGCTTTCCACCCGCAGGCAAAGAAATTACCGCCGATTCTCTCTTTCTTTTCCATCTAAAGAACGATAAGATTAAGGAAGTTTGGATGAACGGTTACACCACAGGTTTAGATGTAACGGCCTATTTGAAAAAGTAGTTTTATATAACACCGCTTTTAAAACATTATTACGTTGCGTATGACCTCGCCCTTTTCCATGGATGCCAGTGCTTCGTTAATCTTCTCGAAGGGATAGTGACCGGAAACAAGCTCGTCCAGCTTGAGCCGCCCGATTTTATATAACTCTATCAGGCGGGGAACATCTATCCTGAGTCGGACAGCTCCCATGGCGCTGCCTGTGAGCTTCCTCCCCCGCATAAAGTCGGTCGGTGTGAAAGCGGATAGCTGCTCGCCATGACCGTGCCCGATGACCACCGTGGTGCCAGACTGGGCTGACATCAAAAATCCCTGACGCAGGATTTCGATGCCCGCCACCGCCACGATGACGTAGTCCGCCCCGCGACCGTAAGTAAGCTCCTGGACCTTCTTGATGGGGTCTTTTTCCTTTTTCGCGTTGACCGTATGTGTTGCCCCGAAAACTCTGGCTGTCTCCAGCTTGCTGTCACGAACGTCCACCGCAATAACCGGATAAGCCCCGGAAAAGACCGCCCCCTGTATAGCGTTAAGGCCGACGCCCCCGCAGCCTATGACCGCTACACTGCTGTTAATGGTAACCCTGGCACGGTTGACCACCGCCCCGAACCCCGATATAACGCCACAGGCAAGCAGGCATGCCCGGTCCATGGGCAAGTCCGCCGGTATTTTCACCAGGTTAACTTCGGGAATGGTAGCATATTCGGCAAAGCCGGCCACGGCGCCGGCATACTGCGTGAGGCGCTCTCCTTTCTTGTTGACATATCTCCCCTTGCCGAACAGATAAAGCCTGTTAGTCATGCACAGGTCGGGTTGACCGACACGGCAATAGTAACACTGCCCGCAGCCCTCCGGTATAATGCTGGCAATCACGGGGTCGCCGGGTTTCACGTAGGTAACATCCTCCCCCACTTCTTCCACGTATCCGGCGATTTCATGACCGGGAACGGCTGGCAGGGGCAGATTGCCGTGCTCACCCTTCATGGCGTGGATGTCGCTGTGGCAGATGGCAGTCGCCGCCATGCGTATTTTTACCTCACCCCTCCCCGGCGGGTCTAAAGTCACCTCCTCAATAACCAGAGGTTTCCCGAATTCATAACAGACAGCCGCTTTCATACTACCTCCTTATAAAAATACTAAATCATCGCACTAAACAAGCTGTAAAAGCAGTCTATACATCATGAATAACAAATGTCAAATACCGCAAAGTTATTTGACAGCCATCCTCGTATTACGATAATATTTCGGCAAGTACAGATAAGGAGGATTGAATATGGCTGCTAAGAAATACGCTAAATACTTTATAGAGTACGACCCCAAATGGTTCCCCAAAGAGCGCCGCCCGGTCATGGCGCGCATGCAGGATAGTATTATGAAGGGAAGCCACTTCTACCTGATACACTGGATGCTGCCCGGCCTCGGTGATAGTCCCATGGGCGATTTCAAATATGCCGGACATCCGCCGCACATACACAAAGATGCCGAGCTGCTCTTCCATATCGGCACCGACCCTAAAAACCCGATGGACCTGGGGGCGGAAGTAATAATGTACATGGGGCCGGAGTTAGAGGAATACAGGTTCAACCGGACAACCTGCATCTATATCCCGCCGAATTTCATCCACGCCCCCTGGAAACCCGTCAAAACAGTCCGACCCTGGATATTTATCGAGATAAACCAGGGACCCTCCCACACCGAAAAATCCTACCGGCAGGTGCTGCCCAAGGAAGCCAGAGAAAAAATAAAATGGTCGATGTGGCCGGATGAAGGTTACCCCAAGCCGGACTGATTTTTCATCGAATATAAAATTCTTATACTCAAGTAATCGGAGGTTAAAATGGTTTATAAAATTAATACCAAGAAATGTCTCAGGTGCGGTCTATGCGTCACCCAATGCCCTGACAAAGCTATAGTAGTCGATAAGAAGGTCACGGAAAGCGACGGTTTGACTCTTTACACTACCAGGATAGACAGAAAGAAATGCACCGAATGCGGCGCCTGTTTTTCCCATGAATGGTGGTGCCCGGCCAAGGCTATCGTCAAGGTATAAAGTCCTGATGAACGGTTAAATAACATCAACAATTACCGGTAATATATGTTGGTCATGTCAATACATAAAAATACGCTCGAAATACGAACCGTCACACAAGACGATAAGAATGCCGTTCTCGACGTATATCGTCAGTGCGAAGACTTTTTAGCTCTGGGGCCAGAACCCAGGGCTTCGCTGGGCATGGTGCTCAAAGACATCGAGACCACCAAGCATGAGGGTGGAGTATTCCAAGGTATTTACGCCGATGGAAAAATGATAGGAATCGTTAGTTATGTTGCCAGAAATTTTGAAAATAAACCTCAGGCGGCCTTTATTTCTCTCCTGATGATTGCCGCTTCTTATCGCGGCTACGGCATAGGGACGGAGATAGTTAAACGTATTGAAAAAGAAATCCTCAAGGATTCTCACGTAACAACGATTCTTTCAGCGGTCCAGGTAAATAATCCCGATGCCCTGCGATTCTGGCAGAAAAACGGGTATCAAATCGTCGGTGGGCCGGAACTCAGGCCGGATAGTACAACGGTTTTTCACCTGCGCAAGGACTGCACAACAGTAACCGGGGTAAAATGATATACTAAAAATTATTTATTAGGAGGACAACCACAATGGCAAAAATGAAATACAGCAAGTACTTCTTACACGAACTTCCCGAGGCACAACGTAAAAAGGGTTTCGGCCGCATGCCGTCGATGGTCGCCTTCACCGATGCCGATATCATCGAGGGCAGCAAGTACTTTTCCGTGATGTGGATGGGCGAAGAAGCGACGAAGGGCGCCGGTCATGGACCCCACACGCACAAAGACCCGGAGTTGCTCATAGCCATCGGCACTGACCCATCCAATCCTAAAGACCTCGGGGCAGACATGGAAATGTGCATGGGACCGGAGATGGAAAGCCACATCGTCACCGTGTCCACGATGATATGGATACCGGCCAACTTCATCCATTGTCCGTTCCGGATATTAAAGGTCCGCAGGCCATTTATCTTCATCCAGTGCCAGTACGCGCCCAAACTGACTGAAACTTCTTATAAAAAGCTGGTGGCGGAAGAGCTGAGAGATAAAATGGTATTTATTAACGCCGACGGCACGCAAAAGGACTGAAAAGAGATTTGCGGAAACCGCAGGCTCTAAAGAACCTTTCCCGAACCACAATTTTCGGAAAAGCGGCTAATCTAAACTCTGCAACCATTGTCTGGAGCAGTAGAGGATACATTATGCTTATTCCAGGCTGAGTATCTCCCAACCGATTTAATCTCCACCGGTTTCTGTTGATTTTTTTAAAGTACCGTGATATTATACATGAATAAATAATACATGATATAAACATACATGAAAAAATATTCATGGTATATAATTAACTGCTAAATATAATCCAGTCTCCGATATAATATCGTGTCGGAGGCTGTTATAATAGCCAGGTCATTCTGCAGGTAAATAGAAGCCCGCCGATTGACGGGCAAAGCCCGAAAGGAGGCAAAAATGGAATTTACCATAGAGAACATAACCATGGGGCTTATCGGCCTGGGAGTCGTAATTCTGGCAGCAATCATGGGTATTGCCTGGTATTATCTGCGAGGTATACACATAGGCATCAACTCCTTAAGCCAGGATACGAAGGTCTTCAGCGACAGCGCCAAGAGCTTGAGCCTGGACATAAAAGCCCTGTCCTTGAGTTTAAGCGCCCTGGGCCAGGATATTAAAAACCAGAACCAGAATTCGAGCGCCTTGAGCCAGGATATACAAGCCCTGAACCAGGACACGAACACCCTGAGCCAGAATATTGACAATTTAAGCATGAGCGTAAACGGACTAATCGAAAGCCAGAACAAAATGACAGAGGGAATGGAGAAGATAGGGCAAAAACAGGACGAAGCGGCAAAAGATATTCAACGCGTATCCAAACACTTTACCGAGTGATGGCTCGAACCTTAAAACATCCTCGCTTTAAAAAGCATCTATCAAAACATAAAGTGCTACTTCATTGACGATGGGGAATAGTGGGCGGCAGCCCCGATGAAATCGGGGTGAACCACTGACCTTCCCGATGTAATCGGGACTCTCTAATGTACCAGCTAATATTTCTTTAAACCGGTGGTGGGCGGTACTGTGCGGAAGGCAGAACCTTTAAGTTGGCTTTTAACCTAGATTATTGATTGCAGTGACGTCGTTGAACAAATCAAGCAATTGTGACCCAACAATTTGCTATTTTGTTACCCTATCTATTTCAGATTGCCTTATAAAGCTGGCTTGGATTTAGCCCCAAGATGCTCCTCTTGGTGAGCAGGCTAACAGCACGGGCTACAAAGTATTTACTTATTTTTTATTTTTATGACATTTTATTTATTTTCCATATACTGGTTTAATGCTATTTTGGATATGATATTATGGGTAAATCGGCAAATCCGTATTTCATCACGAGTATGGTTGGAAAGGCACAAGGTTAGATAGCGGACTTCACTACTACTGTGAAAATTTATGCAGAAAATCGTATAAATAATTATGTGATTTTTATGGGTTGTTAGCTAATATGGCCAAACAACAGAATACTAAAGCATTGCCCGATGACAAGATCACCAAGATTTTTGACGTGTACCGCGCCAAGATAGACGAGATTACACGGCGATCGCAAAGAGATTTCCATAATAATGGCACGGTACCTGATGCTGCGACTGACGTTGTCTCTGATGAACCAGACGTAAAGGTATGGCAGGTTCAGGAGGAGCCCAAAAAGCAGCCGGAAACAAACAATGGACCAACCAAAATAGAACTGCCTGCTATAAAAGAATCCGAGGAGATAAATAGCGAGGCCAAACCTAAAGCTAGGGACACTATGTTAGAACAGACCATTAACTATACTGATATGTCCAGGAGAATCAGCAACAAAAGGATAGGTGATCTCCTGGTCGAGGGTAAAGTCATCACCTCCAGCCAGCTGCAAATAGCCCTGGAAGTGCAACACCAGGAGGGTGGTAGGTTGGGGGAGATCCTTATTAGGCAAGGACTTATAAAATCTGATGCTCTACTGGAATTGCTCAGCAAGCAGTTAGGTGTCCCTATCGTGGACCTGAAGGGGCGTGTCATTAAACAGGAAGTACGGGATCTGATTCCGGAACACATCGCCAAAACACGAAACATTATTCCCGTGGAAGTAGTCGATGACAAATTAGTAATCGTAATGGGGCACCCGGAAGATATTATTACCATTGATGATATTAACCTGATAACGGGTATGAAAATATATATCGCTCTTGGTAATCCATCTGATATTGAAGAAGCGATTACTTTCAATTATCAATCCAACAATTTAGATATGGGGAGTGACGGAAACGAGAACCGTGTGGAATCGGACGAAGAGGGCGATGATGATGAGAACATCGACTTTTCACCGGCGGCACAAAACGTGAATAAGATAGTTAATCAAGCAGTACATGATGGTGCCTCAGATATACACATAGAACCCTACAAAAAACGATTGCGAATACGTTTGCGAATTGACGGTCTCTTAAAGGACAGATATTCCTTGCCCATTTCAGCGAATGACGTACTGTTAAGCCGGATAAAAATACTCAGCAAAATGGATATCGCTGAACGCAGACGACCACAAGATGGTCAATTCACGATAAAGTCAGGTAAAAAATTCATCGACATTAGAGTTGCCACCATGGGTACAGCCCATGGTGAAAGAGCCACTTTACGTATTCTGGATAAATCTCTTACGCTGATTAGCCTGGATAAACTCGGTTTTTTACCTGATACTCTGGAGCAGCTCAAAAATATGCTGAAAATTACTTTTGGCATGATACTTGTGGGTGGTCCAACCGGGTCAGGTAAAACCACTACTTTATATTCCATGATAAACCATTTAGATCGCCAGGAGCTTAACATCATGACTATTGAGGACCCGATTGAATATAATTTCACCGATATCACTCAAATACAGGTTAATGAAAAGGCGGGAATCAACTTTTCGACATCCCTGAAATCAACGTTACGTCATGACCCTGATGTTATTCTCATCGGTGAAATACGTGACCCCGATACGGCAAGAATTGCCGTTCAGGCGGCTCTTACCGGCCACCTGGTGCTTGCTTCCATCCATGCCAGCGATGTTTCCAGTATGATCTTCCGGTTAATTCACCTTGGCATCGAGCCGTATTTAATTTCATCAACTCTTGTTGGCTTACTAGCTCAGCGTCTGGTTCGCTGTGTCTGTTCATATTGTGCCGAAGAGACGGCCCCATCGGCGGAGGATCTCAAGGCGTACCAGGATGTAATGGGTGAGGAACTGACTTCTATCTATACTGGCAAAGGTTGTGGTATTTGTTCCAATAGCGGTTATCGCGGGCGAACCGGTATATTCGAACTTCTTAGTATGAATGATACGATTAGAAGTAAATTAATGAGCGTTTCCTGTGCCGCAGACATCAGACAGGAGGCGCTTAATCAGGGAATGGTAACGATGTCCCAGGCTGGAATGACAAAAGTTAAGCTGGGCTTATCCTCAATAAAAGATGTATTACGCTCTACCTATTCCATTGTTTGACCGGCCCTGATAATTGTTCCCCTTCGAGAAATAATATGTGAGTTTACCCAAAAAGAAATTATGTCTATATTACAGATTGGTATCTAGCTAACTCTCGAAAGCTTTTCTCTTCCTCCTTCCTGTCTCTTTGATAAAAGCAAGGGTTACTAACGCTATACCCGAAAGAACTGCCCAGAAGATGAAGGGTAGTCCCGGATTAATACGTGCAAAGCTATTGCCCAGGGGAGGAGAGATTACACTACCAATCTGGGCTATGGTGAAAACGATACCCAGGGCTGTCCCCGAATAAACCGGTCCGACCCCTTCGGTCTCCAGCAGCATCGTGGAAGTGATCGCCATAAAGCCATCCATAAAAACACCGGACAATGCTATCAAGGCCCATATCGTGAAGCTGTTAACTACGGGTATAAGGCTCATACATATAAAAGTCACTATCAGTGCTGGAAACAGTATCGCTTTCCTTGAACCCAGTCTATCCGATAGTAGCGATAACGGCACGACACATATCGTACTAACTGCGTAGAAGGTAGCCAGAGTGCCGTCAGCGCCAGCGGCTGGCCATCCTTCACCTCGCAGATAAAGCGGCAGGTAGCCCGTCATTCCCATGATACCAGAAGAACGGAATAATAAGAGAAATCCGAGGAGCCACAGTGGTTTGATGCGAAATAACCTTAAAAGTGTCTGGCGAAATGGCTCCGCACTTGGATATCCAGTTGTCGATTCAACCTGAGGGGGCGCTCTTCCAAATAAAAACCAGATTATACCTACTATCACCGAGATAGCTCCGTACAAATACATTACATTTCTCCAGCCGCCGAGCCATGGCGATAGTATCGTAGCGCTGATCATTGGTCCCAACATAAGCCCCAGACCCATGCCCATGGCAGAAATACCCATTGCTATACCCAGGTTAGGGCCTTTGAACCATAAACCGACGGTCTTCGTTAAGTTGATCGGTATTATCAACCTGACAATTCCATTAATGAAGACGGTGACTGCAAGTGTGAGGAAACTGTTAGACAAACCTCTCGATGCGCCGGTTATTCCTACCAGTATGCAGAATAAACTCAGGATGAATTTCACTCCAAACTTATCGCTCAATACCCCACCAATTATGCTGACAAAAACTCCTGCCAGACTGGCTATACCCCAGATGGTTCCTATCTGTACCAGGCTCAAGCCTAAATCCTCTGATATCTCCTTGAAAAGGACTGGCATGCAGGAAAAAGGTATGGCCGCAACAAAAGTGCCGGTTGCTGTTAAAAGCACCAGTATATGCCATCTGTAATTCGATTGATGATTAACGGACATTCGGGTTCCTTTTTCTATATTATACGATTCAGTGAAGTATATTATTAGATATTAAACTGTGTCAAAGTTGAGCAGGGTTAATTCAACTTATCAGCTAACATGTAATTGACATATCCTTGGGCAAGGATTAA
>CAYQZZ010000022.1:0-27872 GCA_964422155.1 uncultured Dehalococcoidaceae bacterium
CCTCCTTTTTTGTGTAAGTGTACCAAATTTCTAAATATTTAAATATTGAATTTCCTCGCCCCTTGCGGGAGAGGATTAAGGTGAGGGGTGGTATTAAATTTCCACCCTCACCCCGTTCGCTACGCTCAGGGCAGGCTCTGACCTCTCCTTCAGGATGAATCCCATCGAGGGAGAGGAGTTTTTTCAACGTGATTACGTGAGCATACCGTAATCCAGCGGGAAGATACCGGCCGTCTGATTGGCGGCGGCATCGGACGCCAGGTAAAGGGCAATTGCCGCTATGTCGTCAGGCTCACCGAAGCGCCCGATAACGGTCTGACTCAACATTCTCTCGTTTATTCCCGGCTGCTGCAAAAAGGGGTCGGCCAGGTGACTGTGTACCCAGGCGGGAGCGATGGCGTTCACCCTGATATTATATTTGCCCCACTCCTTAGCCATGACGCGGGTAAGGTGCATCACGGCCGCCTTGCTGACGCAGTAGGCGCCCAGGTTTTCTTCCGTCCTTGTGCCCAGATAGGAAGTGATATTGATGATACTGCCGCCGCCCTGCGCTTTCATGATGGGTGCCACCTTCTGGCACAGGTAGAAAGGACCCTTGAGGTTGATGTTCATAACGTGGTCCCAGGTCCTCTCTTCGATTTCCATCAGCGGGACGATAAAGCTGGCGCCGGAGCTATTGACCAGGATATCAATACGGCCGAAGTTGTCCATCACCTGCTTGACCAGACTCTGAATTTCTTCCAGCTTGGCAATATGGGAGGCGATGGCCATCGCCTTGCTGCCCCTGGACTTGATTTCGTCGGCGACCTTTTGCAGGTTCTCCAGCTTGCGGCTGGTGACGACCACATCGGCGCCGGCGTTACCGAAAGTTACCGCAATGGCGTGCCCGATATCCCCCGCCCCCCCGACGACGACTGCTACCTTTCCCTTTAAAGAAAATTTGGATAATTCCATGCAATACTCCTTTTTGTTTTTACCTACTGTTGGTTTCGTTACTATGTCATTGCGAGACCATTCACAGCGCATCTGTGAAGGCGAAGCAATCTCAAAGATAGCATAATGCATTGATTGGGATTGCTTCGTCGCCCCGACTTTGTCGGGACTTCCTCGCAATGACGACAATAAATAACCTCCAGTACTATTCCACTTTAATAATGCAGGCATCGGCCTGCGCTAGCCCTCCGCAGAGAGAGCCCATGGCGTAGCCGCCGCCCCGCCGCTTCAACTCGTACATCAGGTTCATGACAATCCGGGCGCCGCTGGCGGTGTTGGGGTGCCCGATGGCGACGGCGCTGCCGTTGATGTTCATCTTTTCCACCAGCGCTTTGTACTTCTTATCGCTACCTTCTGCGGCGACTTTCATAGACACGAGCGGCACGCAGGCGAAAGCCTCATTTATCTCCATGACCGCCATATCGTCGAAGGTCAGGTTTGCCTTCTGGATGGCTTTCAGCATAGCAAAGCCGGGGCCTTCCGGCATACGGCTGGCATTTATGGCGATGGATGTTGAGGCGACCACGGTAGCGAGTACCTCCAGGCCGAGTTCCTTAGCCTTCTGGCGGGTCATGAGCAATATCGCCGTAGCACCATCGTTCAGACCGGGGGCATTGCCGGCGGTTATCATGCGGGTATTATAGACCGTTTTCAGGGAGGCCAACCTCTCCAGCGTGGTATCGGCGCGGTACTGCTCGTCGATGTCCAGCACCTTGGGGTCGCCCTTGGGCTGGGGTATGGGGAGGGGCATTATCTCTTCCTTGAACTTGCCGGCGTTCCAGGCCTTGCCGTAGTTCTGGTGACTGCGCAGCGACCACTCGTCCAGGTCTTTCCTGGTGAACCCGTACTCATTGGCGACATTATCGCTATCCACGGAAACGGGATTGAAATCCTTATAGCCCAGGGCTACCAGCGGGTCCTCCATTTTGACGTCGGCCAGTCTGTAGCCATTGAACCTGAGCCCCCTGACAACGAGGGGAGACTGACCGAAAGAGGTGGCACCCCCGGCGATGGCAACCTCTATCTCCCCGGCTTTCATCTCCATGGCCGCCAGCTTGACGGCATGCATGGCGGAGACGCAGGCCATATCAAAGGAGATGGATACCGTTTCATGGGGAAGACCGGCCCGGATGAGTGACTGGCGTGCGGCCACTGGCGTATAAGGGTCACGGCAGGCCGAGGTATCACCTACGCCCCAGAAGACCTCCTGCACAACATTCGGTTTGACATTTGCCCTCTTGACTACCTCGCGCATCGGGATAGCGCCCAGTTCGTAATAGTCGATATCCCGCAGCGAACCGCCGAATCTCCCGAACGGTGTCCTTGCCGCTGCTACAATTACAACATCATTATTGTTTGCCATATTATTTCCTTCCGTTCCTTTCCTGATTGAGCATATAAACTATCTAATATTCTATTTTTGCGTGTAATCATAGAAGCCGCGGCCGGTCTTGCGCCCGAGGTCGCCGGAGCGGACCATGTTCTTCAATAGCGGGGCGGGCATCAGCCTCTCGCCGAACTCTTCATACATTGTCTCCAGGCCGTGCATGACGACATCGGCGCCGGCCAGGTCGCAGAGCTCCAGCGGGCCCATGGGGTGGTTCAGGCAGAGTTTTACGGCTTTATCCACCTCTTCAGGCTTATTGCCGTCCATGACGCAGTAGAAGGCCTCGTTCATCAAGGCATCCACCAGCCGCGAGACGATAAAACCGGCGTAATCCCTGGCTTCGCACGGTTCCTTGCCGATTTTCTTCACGTATTCCTTGGAGGCTTCCAGGACATCGGCGGCGGTGTGCCGACCAGGTATTACTTCAACGCCTTTCATTACCGGCACCGGGTTCATGAAGTGTATGCCGATAACCTTCCCCGGACGTTTGGTGGCAGCGGCGATTTCACCGATGGGAAGGGAGGAGGTATTGGTGGCCAGGATGGCATCCGCCTTGCATATCTCGTCGAGCTGTTTGAAGATGTTCTTCTTTAATTCCAGTATTTCCGGCGCCGCCTCGATGACCATGTCAGCATCTTTAGCATCCTTCGTATCCAGAGTGGTCTTGATGCGGGATATGATGGTGGTCTTCTCGCCCTCCTGCATCGTGCCCTTCTTCACCATGCGGTCGAGGCTCTTCTCAATGGCAGCCATGCCCTTCTTAATGAACTCGTCCTTGATATCGGACATCACCACGTCGTAGCCGGCCTGGGCACTTACCTGGGCTATGCCGTTGCCCATCGTCCCGGCGCCAATGACAAACACCTTTTTAATCACCACGATAGCTAACCTCCTATTAATTTTGTATATAAATTGCCTATTTTGTCATTCTGACCCCGATGCAATCGGGGGAAGAATCCGTTCACAATGATAACGTTACGGATTCTTCAGTCGTCCTTCAGAATGACAATAATAAACAACCTCTCATTATTTATTCTTAAACACCGCTTTTCTTTTCTCCATGAATGCCTTCATGCCCTCTTTCTGGTCTTCTGTGGCGAAACAGAGGGCGAAACACTGCGCCTCATAATCAAGAGCATCAGGGAGACTCATATTAGCGCCACTATTAGCCGCCGACTTCATTATTTGTAAGATTCGGCTGCTCCTGGTCATGAGCTTCTGCGCCAAAGCCATGGCTTCTGTCATCAGGCTGTCCAGCGGCACAACCTTGTTAACCAGACCCCAGGCGAGGGCAGTCTTGGCATCAATCATATCCCCGGTGTAGAGCAACTCTTTGGCTCTTGTCATGCCGACGAGTCGGGTGAGACGCTGCGTGCCGCCACCACCGGGAATGACAGCCAGGTTTATCTCTGGCTGACCAAATCTCGCGTTTTCTGAGGCTATCCTCAGGTCACAGCACATGGCCAGTTCACAACCACCGCCGAGGGCATAGCCGTTGATGGCGGCAATAACCGGCTTACTCAAGGTGTAAATCCGGTCCGACGCCTTCCGCACCTTTTCCGCAAAGCGGCCGCTCTCCTGGCTATTCTGTGGCTGCATCTCTACAATATCGGAGCCAGCTACAAAAGCCTTCGGGCCGCTCCCGGTAATGATGACCACCCGTACTTCGGCGTCATTCTCAATTTCCTGGAATAATTCGTAGAGCTCGGTGAAAACCTCGCCGTTTAGGGCATTTAAAGAGGCCGGGCGGTTGATGGTAACAATACCGATGCCATCTTTTTTCTCATAGAGTAAAGTCTTGTAAGTCACGGTCTTATCTCCTCTCTGCTCGCTTGGACGTTTCGGATAGCGTACCTGTTCTCGTTAATTGAGGTGATTGGGGCTCCACCTGAGAAGAAAATTCCTTAAATAGTTTAAGCTAACAGGCTCATATGTGTCAAGGTAAAGTTCTTGCTGTCTCTCTCTATTCAAATTGACACTCCCGCCTATATCCGTTAAACTTACTTAACTGTAAACCTTCTCAACTTTTCAACGAGGTTTTGGCTATGTCGGAAATCGATGCTATCGCCGCCAGTCTGGCCGGAGCGTTGAAAAAGCCCCGCGCTGACTATTTGGAGGCTCGTCTTGAGGAGAGCCAGACCAGCCATATCACCTACCGGGGCAAGGGACTGGAGTCCATCGGACGTTCTACCGCTTCCGGTGGAAACGTGCGGGCCCTGGTGAAAGGGGGGTGGGGCTTTACCAGCTTTAACGACCTCGACAAACTCTCCGACCGCATATCTCTGGCTTTAGAGCAGGCACAGTCCACCGGTCGTAGTAAGAGCGACCTGGTGCCGGTATCTCCGGCGGTTGATAGCGTACCGAGCGGAGTGGCCAAAAATCCGGTTACTATCCCTCTGGCGGAAAAGAAACGCCTGCTGGACGAGTATAACGAAATAATCTGGAGCATACCGCAAATACAGACCTCGACTATCGGCTACTCGGATAGCAGCAAGAAGGTCATTTTCCTGAGCTCGGAAGGCAGTTATATCACGCAGGAAAGGGCCGATGTCACCCTGCGGCTGACGGCCATCGCGGCTAAAGACGGCGAGGTGCAGCAGGTCGGCCTGAGCCTGGGAAGTCGGGGGGACTTCAATGCAATACAGGGGCTTCATGAACAGGTAAAAGTGATGGCCAGAAATGCCGTGGCACTGCTATCGGCGCCGCAGGCCAAAGGCGGCGAATATACCGTCGTGCTGGACCCCATCCTGGCGGGCGTCTTCGTGCATGAGGCCTTCGGACACCTGTCCGAGTCCGACTTCGTTTATGAGAATGACCGACTTCGGGAGATTATGACCCTGGGCAAGCAGTTCGGTTTAGAGCAGCTTAATATCGTCGATTCGGCGGCGACGCCGGGGCTGCGGGGCAGCTATAAATACGATGACGAGGGCGTCCGCTCCGTCAAGACCTACCTGATACGCGAGGGGAAACTGGTCGGCAGGCTACACTCGCGGGAGACCGCCGCCAGGATGAACGAGAAACCCACGGGCAATGCGCGGGCCATCAACTACCGCTACCCGCCCATCGTACGCATGACCAATACCTATATCGAGCCGGGGTCGGTCTCCTTCAAGGACATGATAGCCGATATCAAGGAGGGTATTTACGCCAAGAACTGGTACGGCGGCATGACCAGCATGGAAATGTTTACCTTCTCGGCCGGCGAAGCCTACATGATTCGCCACGGCAAAATCGCCGAGACGCTCCGACCGGTCATGCTCACCGGCAACGTTTTCAGCACTCTTAAAAATATCGATGTCATCGGCAACGACCTTGACATGAACCAGGGCGGCGGCTGCGGCAAGGCGGGGCAATCGCCTTTGCCGGTATCTAACGGCAGCCCCCATATCCGCATCCAGCGCTGCCTGGTCGGAGGTAAGTAAATGGAACACATCCTGGCCCGGGCAAAAAAAGCCGCCAGTGAGGCCGAAGTCTTTCAGGTTTCCTCCGAAGAGACCCAGGTCAGATTCGAAGCCAACCGTTTGAAGCAGCTCCAGACTAACCAGTCAACGAGCGTCGCCCTGCGTATCATCAAGGACGGCAAAATTGGCTATGCCACGACCACCGGGACGGGCGACGAGCAGGAACTGGTCAGGAATGCCGTGGAGACCGCCGAGTTCGGCACTGTCGCCAGGTTTCAACTGCCCGATACTGCGGCCTTTCCGAAGGTGGACATCTTCGACCCGGCCGTAGAGGCCGTAGCCATCAAAGAAATGATTCGTCTCGGCGAAAAAATGATAGCCGCCGTTACCGGCCACACGCCGGGTATCATGTGCGAGGCCGGAGTTAGCCGGGGTATTATTTCGGTACGTATCATCAATTCCCGTGGAGGGCAGGCGGAATACCGTAAAAGCTTCTTCTCCCTCGATATCGAAGGCAACCTTGTCAACGAGACAGACATGCTCTTCGTCGGCGAGAGCGAGAGTTCCTGCCACCCCTTATCCGACCCCCAAAAAGTAACCGACATGGTGCTCAGACAGCTCGACCTGGCGAAGAACCGTGCCAGAGCACCGACGAAACAGATACCGGTGGTCTTCACCCCCAACGGGGTCGCCAGTGCCCTGATAATGCCCCTGATATCCGCCTTCAACGGCAAGATTGTCCTCGAGGGGGCTTCACCAGTAGGCAATAAGCTGGGAAAACCTGTCTTTGATAAAAAGTTCAGCCTCCGGGACGACCCCATGGTTGCCTACCGCCCGGGGAGTCGGCCCTGCGATGACGAGGGAGTCGCCAGCCAGCGTACGCACCTTATAAAAAAGGGAGTCGTGGCCGGATTCCTCTACGACCTGCAAACGGCGGGCCTGGCCGGCACCAAAAGCACCGGTAATGGAAACCGCGGCCGCGGCGGCCTGCCGGCACCTGCCCCCAGCGCCCTGGTCGTTACCCCCGGTAAAACAACCTTCGATAATATGGTGCAGGATATCAAGGAAGGATTGGTCGTCGAGCAACTCATGGGGGCGGAGCAGGGCAACATCCTAGGCGGCGATTTCAGCGGCAACGTTTTGCTGGGTTTCAAGGTCGAAAATGGTAAAATAGTGGGTAGAGTGAAGGATACGATGGTATCCGGGAATGTCTACAAGATACTTAAAGACATTGCCGCCATCGGCAGCGAGACAAGGTGGGTGGGAGGCTTTTTACAGACCCCGCCCTTCTACTGCCACGGGCTATCGGTTTCGAGCAAGGGGTAGAGATATAGTTATGGAGTCCAAGAGGGGCACAGCCCCTCTTCCATATCCTCCCCCTTTGTTAAAGGGGGATTAAGGGGGATTTTGAAATCCCTCTCAATCTCCCTTTAGGAAAGGGAGAGGCATAAAGAGGTGAACTGAGATGAGCGATATTATAAAAATCACTGCACGGCCCAAGCTTCGTACGCCCAACCTGCTGGCGGCCTGGCCCGGTATCGGCAATGTCGCCATAATTATAGCCAACTACCTGAAAGCCAAACTCCCCTTCAAAGAGCTGGGATATCTCGAGGCTTCCTACTTCTTCGACCCCATCGGCGTGCTTGTCAGGGACAACGTCGTCGAAGAGCCCAACTTCCCCCAGAGCGACTTCTATTACTGGAAAAACACCGGCGGCGGCAACGATTTGATACTGTTCATCGGGGACGACCAGCCCGCCAATAAAGGCTACGAACTGGCCCACTGCATCCTTGATGTCGGCGAGAAATTCGGGGTCGAACGCGTGTACACCTGCGCCGCAGCCATAACCCGTATCCACCATACCGAGCCTCCCAAGGTCTGGGGCGTGGCTACCAGCCACCTGATATCCGGTGATTTAAGTGCATATAATCTGGAGCATTCGGGTAACCTGCAAATTGCCGGACTCAACGGCCTGCTGCTGGGCGTGGCTAAGGAGAGAGAGATTGATGGCATTTGCCTGCTGGGCGAAGTGCCCGTTTACGCCAGTCGTGTACCGAATCCCATGGCGGCGCTGGCCGTACTGAAGGTCCTGACCAGTATGATTGGAGTAAAAATCGACCTGGCCGAGCTGGCGAAGATGGCCGTAGAGGCGGGAGAGAGAATCAAGCAAGTGGCCGCCCAGGCGATGGAAGAATATATCGATTACTTCACTGAGCCGATATGGGAACGTGGTGAAGAAGGAGATGAGGAGGAAGAGCCAGAAAATTAAACACGTCAATCACGCTCATCTTATGCTATGAAGTTACGGAAAAGCAGTACCCTTGCCGGGTTCAAACCACTACGTAATAACATCCTTCAAGGAAGGACCGGGAGCAAAGTTAAGCTCCGTGAGAAAAAGCTATCTGATGTCCGCAACGACTATAGATGGCAATCCGACCTTGAGCTGGCCAGGCTTGATGCCGCCCCGGTGCTCATGATGTCCTTTTCCATTTACCTGCTGGACTATGCTACCACATTACATCATTCCACTTTTAACAGGTACCCCCTGGCCGTAGAAACCCTTGACGGCAAACATATCGGCAACTGCACCTGCTACGATATCGACGAAAAGAAGGGGGAAGCGCAGCTGGGTATCATGATTGGCGAACGCGATTACTGGGACAATGGCTACGGAGCCGATGCCGTCAATACCATGGTCGACCACGTTTTCCGGACAACCAGCCTCCACCGCCTTTACCTGAAGACGCTGGACTGGAACCAGCGGGCGCAAAAGTGCTTCACCAGGTGCGGGTTCACGCCCTGCGGCTATCTTAAACGCGATGGTAATAACTTCGTACTCATGGAACTCAAACGCGAGCAGTGGGAGAAGCGGCGACAGGGTGAAATATAATAAAAC
Source organism: uncultured Dehalococcoidaceae bacterium (assembly GCA_964422155.1). Lineage (GTDB taxonomy): Bacteria > Chloroflexota > Dehalococcoidia > Dehalococcoidales > RBG-16-60-22 > JBGPRB01. The sequence continues at coordinate 8,678 of CAYQZZ010000022.1, forward strand.
AGACTATCAGCCTATAGAATGGCTGGACGACCAGGTCAGGATAATCGACCAGACACGGCTTCCACGTGCGGAAGTCTACATTGAGCTGGACGACTACCGCAGCGTCGCATCTGCCATCATGGAATTGAAAATAAGAGGCGCTCCAGCCATCGGTATAGCTGGAGCCTATGCCGTCGCCCTTGGTGCCCGTAAAATCGAATCTGCGAGCCGAGATGAGTTTCTAAAGAAGCTGCAGGGCGTTATCGATACCATCGCCGCCACCCGCCCCACCGCCCGCAACCTCTTCTTCGCCCTGGAACGCATGAAGAACGCGGCCGAATCGGTAAAAAGCACGGCGCATATCAGGAAAACACTCGTTGACGAAGCCTTGAAGATACACCAAGAGGAGGCGGATGCCACCCGGCAACTTAGCCTGTTCGGTTTAGAACTTATCAAAGACGGCTGGACCGTCCTGACCCACTGTAACACAGGACCGCTGGCAACGTCCGGCTACGGCACCGCCCTCGGGGTCATCATATTGGCACACCAGCAGGGCAAGAAGATTAAAGTCATCGCCACCGAGACCCGCCCTCTCTTGCAGGGGGCGCGGCTGACCACCTGGGAGCTGAAAAAGGCCGGCATCCCGGTGACGTTGATTACCGACTCCATGGCAGGGTACTTTATGAGGATGGGGAAGGTCGACTGCATTATTACAGGCGCTGACCGCATCGCCGCCAACGGGGATGCCGCCAATAAAATCGGCACGTATACGCTGGCGGTGCTGGCCAAGGAACACAACATCCCGTTCTATATCGCCGCCCCCACCTCCACCATCGACTCCTCACTGAAAACCGGAGACGAGATTCCCATTGAAGAACGGGGACCCGACGAAGTGACCCATATCCAGGGCGTGCCCATCGCTCCGGAAGGCATTGCCGCCGCCAACCCCGCCTTCGACGTCACCCCGCACAAATATATATCCGCTATCATTACGGAGAAGGGCATTATCAGAGAGCCGTATGGGAAAGGGATAAAGGGGATTATAAAACCTATCACTTAAAGGAGATGCATCATGAACAACCAGACGCTGGAAGCCAGACTCAACTCTCTGGAGGCCGCCGTTAAGACTCTCAGGAAGCAGGTTAAAGACAGGGATAAACAGATTCAGACTCTCCAGGACATAGAAGACATCAAGAGATTACAGTGCGCCTACGGCTATTATCTGGAACACTGGATGAGCGATGAAATTATCGATTGTTTTTCCAATAGCCCCGAAGTCTCCGGCACCTTTGTCGAAGGCACCTATAACGGCCCGGAAGGCATCCATAAGTATTTCGGACCCGGGAGGGTGGTCCCTCCGGAGTTTCTCCATATGGTGATGCAGGTTTCGCCGGTGATAACGGTCGATAAGGACGGTAAAAGGGCTAAAGGGAGATGGTACGGGTACGGGACGATTCTCTCGCGTCCGACCACTCCCCTCGACCCGGCATATATGGCGGTCATCTATGAAATGGACTATATCAAGGAAGACGGCGTCTGGAAGATTTTGAAGCTGCGGCTTCTCATGCATTATGCGTATACATCAGGGAGAAGTGCGCCCCCTCCGGCAGAAGCCCCTTCAAAAGATGCTCCCGCCCGGCGTATGAAGCTTAACCCGGATGTCTGGGCGGAGTACGACACGGAGTATCCCTCCGGCTATATCTACCCCTTTCACTTTAAACACCCCGTTACCGGCAAGCCGACTTCCGAGGCTAAACGCAACGCCACCCTGAAGCTCAAGCCCAACAAATACAAGAACCGGTAAAAAAATTTTCAGGGAAACGATTCGTGCGTGGGTAGCTTTGTGATTCGTCTTTATAGTTATGTTAAGTAAATGGCGTTAAAAGGAAGATTTTTGTACCTCACCCCGTTCGCTGCGCTCAGGGCAAGCCCCTGACCCCCTCCTTTTATAATTGAACCTATCCACATTCGCTATGCTCAGTGCAAGCCCCTGTGTCCCCCTTCCCTTGGGGATTTATGTAGGGAAGGGGGTCCGCCCGAGGCGGATTGAGAGGGGGCTGGCGCCCCCGTTCGGTACGCTCAGGGTAAACCCTCTCGCTGCGCACTCCCCTTTAAGGTAAAAAACCGCGGGCTTGCGTACCTTACGAAGCTATCTTATACTTTAGATACGTTTGGAGCCTAATAAGTGTCCAAATTGTTTCTCTAAATAACGGAACAAGAAGAAGTAGAGGAGGAGTTAAATAGTAAATGCTCCAGAATAAATATACAGAAATTGTTCGTTTTAACAATACCGATGCTAACACTAAAAAGACTACTGTTTTTTTAGAAGTCGTTTTGGCTGTAGTTGTTTTAATAATAATATTCATCATAGTAAATCTCAAAAAGTCTATAATATCAAGTCAAATAAGTAATTTGACTACTTTTGTGCTTTACTTAGGTATTTTATTCATTACCTGTTTGTTATTTCATGAAATTGTACACTTTTTTCCTTTATGGTTGTTCAGTAAAAAAAGACCTCAGTTCGGTTTCTTTTATGTAATACTCCGTCCAAATGCATACATATCAAAAAACAAAGCGCTATTATGCTATTTATTGCCTTTTCTCGTTATAACATTATTATTTTTTTGTTTATCGTTTTTTTTAAATCAAATATTACAGGTCGCATTGATAGTAATGGTTCTCGTACATATTCCAATGTGTAGTCACGACTTTCTCTTTTCATTTCGGTTGTATAAATGTCAAGGAGCTAATATATCATTAGCTCATGAGAAACCTAAGAAAGGGATTGATACAATATTCTTTTCTATTTAGAAAAAATCCCTAAATATACATGATAGTTAATAGTTATAAAGGCTGTGATTTACTGCCGAGTTAGCACAGACAACCAGTAAAAAGTATGAAAACCACCTTACAGAACAAAAAGAAGTGGAAAGGGGTGAAGTATGACTAATGACCCAGTAGCAGTCCGAGCTCTAAAACATCCATCTAATTGGATGTTATGGTGTCCGGAGTGTAATGAAAGGATTACTCTACAAAAGTTAATTGAAGCTAATCCAAAACAACAGATATCAGCAATTGATCTTCGTAGTTTCTCTTGCCCTCATAACCCTCTTATTCTAATGGTTTTAAGACCAACCAAATTCAATATAAAGGATGCCTTATTTCTATTTCGTCACTCGTTTTAAGCAGTTTAATTGAAGAGCAGATTATATTCAAATCTTCAACAAGAGTTTGAAAATGAATACCGCCATCTGTTACTGAGTCAGCACGGACGAACATTAGAAAGAAAAAGGGGAGCAGTGATGCTCCCCTTCCATTTTTCGACACGGGCTTGCTTGTCTTATAATTCTCACTTATACTTTAGATACGTTATTAAAGGAGGCCCTCCATGCCCACAGCTAGAATCGGCATCATCGGCGGAACGGGGCTGTATAATATCGAGGGACTTACGGACGTTAAAGAGGTCAGTCCAGATACCCCCTTCGGCAAGCCTTCCGATACAATCGTGGTGGGGAAACTGGGCGGAGTGGGCATAGCCTTTTTGCCGCGGCATGGCAGGGGTCACACTATCTCCCCTACCGAGGTGCCATCCCGCGCCAACATCTACGCCCTGAAAGCGCTTGGCGTGGAGTTTATCATTTCGTCCAACTCCTGCGGCAGCTTTAAAGAGGAGCTTAAGCCCGGCCACCTGCTCGTGCCCGACCAGGTTATCGACCGCACCCGGCAGCGCATCAGCACCTTCTTCGGCGAAGGCATCGTCGCCCATATCCAGTTCGCCGACCCCTTCTGCCCCGTCCTCAGCCAGATTGTCTACCAGTCGGCCCGTGAAGCCGGCGCCACCGTCCACAAGGGAGGCACCTTCGTCGCCATGGAAGGCCCTGCCTTCTCCACCCGCGCCGAGTCCCGCCTCTATAAAGGCTGGGGGGCCGATGTCCTCGGCATGACGGTGCTTCCGGAAGCCAAGCTGGCGCGCGAGGCGGAAATCTGCTACGCATCCATCGCCTGCATTACCGACTACGATAGCTGGCACGAGACCAACGAGACGGTCACTGTCGAGGCTATTTTAACGACCATGCACAACAACATCGATTTTGCCAAGAAGACCATCAAGCTGGCGGCGGGCAGGCTCCCCAAAAAACGCGATTGCGCCTGTGCCTCGGCACTGGAGCCGGCTCTCGTGACCGACCTTTCACGGGTATCCGCCACGACGAAGAAAAAGCTTGATTTGCTCATCGGGAAATATATAAAGAAGGCGTGATGTTATGTCAAATACTGAATTCAACTGTCTGCCCACCATCATCGGCAGCATGCCCCACACCGACCCCCTCAAGGCGTGTGCGCTGATAGCCCGTTTTCTCAAGGACATCCCCGCCTGGCCGCAGCTCCCCAAACGGTCTTTTCTGGAGAATATGTACGTCCAGTACAGCGAGGGCTTCCCAGACATAGTCGTCGAGGGTAACCGCATCTATATTGATACAGCGAAAGATTATACAAAACCTCTGGAAGAGCTTTATGCCGCCTATCTCGAAAACAAGATAGACAGATTCCCCATCAGCCGCGAATTCGCGGCGGGACTGTACGCTTTCCTGGAACAGCCCAAGCTATCACCAAAGGCGGTCAAAGGGCATGTCACCGGGCCGCTTTCCTGGGGACTGACTGTCGCTGACGAAAATAAAAGGGCGGTACTCTACCACGAAGTCCTCGGCGACGCCGTCCCCAAGCTGCTCAAGCTCAAGGCTAAATGGCAGGAAAAAGAGCTTAAAAAAATATCGAAAAATACCATCACCTTCGTCGACGAGCCGTACATGGCCTCTTACGGTTCATCGGTGGCCGCTGGCGCTTTCTCCAAACCGGAAAAGATTGCCGAAATGATTGACGAGGTCTTCGATGGCATCAGCGGCCTGAAAGGTCTCCATTGCTGCGGCAATACCGACTGGTCGGTGCTGCTGAAAACGAAGCTCGATATCCTGAACTTCGACGCTTACAACTACGCGCCGTCGGTCAGCCTCTACCCCGACGAAATTAAGAAGTTCCTGGCGCGGGGCGGGGCTATAGCGTGGGGTATTGTCCCTAACAGCGTAGAACCGATAAATAAAGAGTCGGTAGCCAGCCTGAAAGACCGCCTGGAGGAGGCGATAGCCCCCTTCACCCGGAACGGGATGCGCTTTAAAGACATCGTCAAGCAGAGCCTGCTCACGCCCAGCTGCACCCTGATGCCTCTCGGCGAGGAAGGCGCCGAAAAAGCGCTGGAACTGCTCACCGGGCTATCCGCAGAGATGAGAAAAAGGTATAAATAACGTGGTAAAAGAACCAAGTTACAAGAAACAATAACCAAACAAATTTCAAAGCTCAAATGTCAAAAGTCAAAGCCATAGCTCAAAAGAAAAAACAGGGTTTGAATAAATATGGAATGTAATATTAATGCTAACAAAGACAGATGCAACTGCACCTACGAGCCCTGCCCCCGCAAAGGCAAATGCTGCGAATGTATTGCCTACCACCTGGCAAGCGATGAATTGCCAGCCTGTGCTTTCCCGGCGGATTTAGAGCGCACCTATGACCGCTCCTTTAACCGCTTTTTGGAGGTAGTAAAGGGGAGGGGTGGCAAGAAACCCTGATTTAAGCTATATTATTAATGATGAATAAATCTAAGCGAAACGCCTGGCACAAGCACCTGAAAGCGGCGAAAAAGCACAAGGAACAGAGAAAAGCACTGGTGAAAACTGCAAAATAGAGCGTTTTATCCGTTTCTTTCGGAAAAATGCAGGTGAGTGGCAACGCCTGCGGTAGTAATTTTTAGTTGTTAGCGCCTATGAAGCCAGTTTACCTGCTCACCGGCCAACCGGGAACGGGCAAGACCAGCCTTATCAAGCAGGTTGTAGCCGGGTTTCCCGCAAAAGCCGGCGGGTTCTATACCGAGGAGATACGACGCCAGGGAACAAGGCTCGGCTTTAAGCTGGTTACCCTCAAAGGCCAGGAGGCTATTCTGGCTCATATCGATTTCAACAAACGGTTCCGCGTCGGCAAATACGGGGTCGATATTTCCGTCATGGATAAGGTTGGCGTCCCGGCCCTGCGCGAAGCCGCCGAACAATGTGACCTCATTATCATTGATGAAATAGGTAAAATGGAGCTGTTCTCATCAGCTTTCCGGGAGGCCGTCTCTGAGATAATCGGGAGTGGTAAAAGGGTGCTGGGAACGATTATGCTTCAAGCGAATCCGTTCGCGGATGCCATCAAGCGCCAGCCCCGGGTGAATGTGATAAACGTAACCAGGGCCAGCTACAACCTGATTCTCGAGGAACTGAGAAGCTGGCTGAAATCGACACCTAACTACAAGACATAATTTTCGTTATATAATGAGTGTGATGCGATTAAGACGTGCGTAAAGGAGAGAGGTAAATTCTAAATACTAATATCTAAACTCTAAACAAATTCAAATTACCAAACCAAAATAACCAATTAGTTTTATCCGTTACTTTGGATTTTGATATTGTTTAGGATTTAGTGCTTTGAGTTTGGGATTTTCATCATGTCGGAGCTACCGGTACTGATTCAAGCCCTGCTCGACCCGAAAGCCTATCCCGACCCTCCGCAGAGGGTGGAGATGATGCAGACCCAGATATCTTATGTCTTCCTCGCCGGAGACTACGTTTATAAAATCAAGAAACCGGTGGACATGGGCTTCCTGGACTATACCACGCTGGAGAAACGCCTGACTTACTGCCGGAAGGAAGTCGAGCTAAACCGCCGCCTCTGTGCCGATGCTTATCTGGGAGTAGTGCCCGTAACCAGCGAAGGCGACCGCTTTGTCATCGGGGGTAAAGGTGAGGTCGAAGAATACGCCGTGAAGATGCGCCGTCTCCCTCAGGACGCTATGATGGATGTGTTACTCGCTAAAAACAGGGTCACGCCGGAGATGGTGGCTGACGTGGCAAAAACCGTGGCCAATTTCCACAAGAGGGCAACCACCAGCGCTGAAATCAGTACCGTCGGCGGTATCAATGCCGTTATCCAGAACACTTCAGAAAATTTCTCCCAGACGGATAAATACTTCAATATAATCATAGCACTGGAAACCTACCGGCGTATCAAAACCTACACCGAGGAATTCATTAAAGTCAACGCCCCTCTTTTTCATAAACGCATGGCCGAGGGCCGGATACGGGACTGCCACGGCGACCTCCATGCTGCCCATATCTGTTTCTACAAGGGCATCTGTATCTACGACTGCATCGAGTTTATCGATAGGCTCAGATATACCGATGTCGCCGCAGATGTTGCCTTCCTGGCCATGGACCTGGACCACTACGGTCGAAAAGACCTTTCCGATAGCTTCATCAATGCCTACGTCATACAGAGCGGGGATAAAGAGCTAAAGAAGCTGCTCAATTTCTACAAATGCTACCGGGCTTACGTGCGGGGCAAGGTGGGCTGCTTCCAGTACGACGACCAATATATCTCCGCCGGTGAAAAAGAGAAAATCGTCACAAACGCCCGGAGCTACTTCGAACTGGCGGAGTCCTATATCGAGGGTTAAAATGAAAAAAGTCTTATTAACCTTATCAGGGGCATTATCGAATCAAAAGAAGAGTACAAAAAGTTACCGGAGCCGAAGTCAGGTTATCTATAGCGGAGAAGATAAAGGAGAATATAAAGTGAGAGAACCATTCAGGAAATTCATTAAAGCCGAACTCAAGCCCGGCTTTTTACTCATTGCCTGCGGCCTGCCCGGCACCTGGAAGACGGAGACCACCGAAGAGGTCGCTAAAATCAAGGGCTGCAAGCTCCTGCGCACCGACCTCATCCGGCTGGAGGTACTGAAAAACCAGAATATCTTCGATGAGAAAGTCGCCGGCGATATGAAGAAGCGTACGCAGGTCTACGACGTAATGTTCCAGCAGGCGGACGAAGCCCTGAACAGCGGCAACTGCGTTATCCTCGATGCCACCTTCGTCACACAGGCGTTACGGCAGCAAGCCGCAGCCATTGCCGCCAAACATAAAGTGACCTTCGTCATCCTCCAGACCGACTGCCCCCAGGAGGTCTCTATCGCACGGATACTGACGCGTTCTAAGGAAGAATACGTGTCCAACGCCCTGACCGAGGAAGCCTACCTGAACAACAAGAAGAGGTTCGAAGCCGTTGACTTGGGCAACCTGAAAAGCCTGAATCCCGGCTTGAAAGTCATTCATCTGGTTGTCGATACCGCCAAAGACCAGCCGGAGGACTGGTATATAATCCACCAAGAAAAAAGGTAAAAACCAAGTGTACACGATAATGTCGTTCTGAACAAAGTGAAGAATCCGGTACCTTAATGATACTAGATTCTTCGGTCGCGGAGTTTATCCTGAGAGTAACTGAGGGGCTCCCTCAGAATAACAGATTGGAAAATTAGAACTCAAACATGAAGATTGATTTACACATCCATACCAGCACCGGCTCCGATGGCGGTCTCCCCATGGAGGCAGTCTTCCGCGAAGCCGGGCGCAGGAAAATAGATTTACTATCGATTACCGACCACGACTCCATAGAGCACCAGAGAAAGGCCATCGAGCTGGCCGTTGCCAATAACCTCAGATACATCACGGGAGTGGAGTTAAATGTAACCTTCCTGTATAAAGATAAGTCCATCTCCCTCGATTTCCTGGGATACGGATATGATTATGACAATCGGGCGTTCAGGGATAAATTGCAGCTGATTAGAGAACACCGGGTAAAAAGGGCGCGGCAAATTCTGGATAACCTTAACGTCGAGTTCACCAGGGAGAACCGACCTCTTTTTACCGGGGAAGACCTTCAAAAGATGCAGGAAGGCGTCGATGGTATCCTGAGCCGGCCCCATATTGCCGATTACTTAATCAAGAAGGGAGTTGTCGGCAGCCGGCAGGAAGCCTTCGACAGATACCTGGTCAAGTGCGACGTACCCAAGTACCCGCTGACTCTCGCCGAAGCCTCGGCACTGGTAAAGGGCGCGGGCGGCAGACTGGTGCTGGCGCACCCCAACGACCCCAACGGCACTTCATTGATAAATGTTACGAAAGATTTAGCTGAACAAACGAATATTATCAAGGAACACATGCTGGAATTTATCGACGGCATCGAATGCTGGCATTCCAGAAGCGACGCAACTACCACGAAACACTATATAAATTTCTGTAAAAAACACAATCTACTCATGACCGGTGGCAGCGATTGCCACCAGAAGCCGATGCTTATGGGCACTCTGGATATACCGGACTTTGTGGCGGGGCAATTTTAATCCCTAGATATTCTCCCCCTGGTAGACACCATTGTAGCCTTCCGACTCACCCGTCAATTCAAAGAAAACGAGCTGAGTTATCCGGGCGTTTTTCTGCACGCGGAAGCCGCGGTAGTTATAGACCATAAACAGGGACTGCGAGCGTCCCTCGTACCCCGCATCCCATACCGCCGTCCCGACGTTCACGCCACAGCGCAGCAGGCTCGACCGCGGTCGGCCCAGCGCCATGATGTTCTTCGGCAGGTGCACAATCTCGTTGTAGGTGATGATATAGGTGCCGGGTATCAAATCGATGCCATCCGTACCGTCGAACACCAGCGGCGAAAGGTCGGAAATAATCCTCTGGCTGTTGGCCGCCGTTATCCTCCCCGCCGTCTGCATCACGGCCACATCGCGCAGGGTGAGGTCAAAGCCGTTGGCTTGCACCTGCTCGTCCAAATCTACCCACCCTTCTACAAGCGGGGGTTTCCGCTCAATCAAACGCCGTATGTCCCGTCCGGAAAGAACTGACATAAAACTCCTCAATCATTTTCTCGTTAAATAAATCATACCAGTTCCAATGCTTGACCGACAATTAATACGGTACTGTTTGTATATGGTTGATTTGAGATACTCACCCCCTTTATCCCCCTCTCAAACAGATGTATCTTAAGTGTTCAATTTTTATTATGTTTGAGAGGGGGGAAGAATTTGAGAGGGGGCTTCGCCCCCTCTCTCCTGAACTCCCCTCTCCAGCCATCAATATCTGTGATTTCTTACCAGTGATTCTGGCTGGAGAGGGGACAAAGGGGTGAGGTTATCACCTGTCAACCAAATGCAAATATAACCATTAATGGCGTTCCTTTACAGATAAGACGGCTTTCATTACAATAATACTGTTATCTGATATAAGGGAGCAACAACCATGATAAAAGCTGTCTTTTTCGACCTCTACCACACGCTGGTACACTACGAGCCGTCCCAGGAAGAAATGGAGTCAAGGGCGCTTAACAACTTCGGCATCAAGGTGACTGCGGAGGCCCTGCACCGGCCGATACTGGCCGCCAATGAATTCATCTATCAAGAGATGGCCCGCCGCCCGTTGAGCCAGCGGTCAAAGGAAGAATTGATGGCCCTCTATGCCCAGTACCAGCGGACGGTACTTAAAGAGGCCGGGATAGCAGCGGATGAAAAGCTCGCCCTCAGGCTGCTGGGCATGATGCAGCAGGCCAAGATGAAACTGGTGCTCTTCGATGACGTAGCGCCGGCGCTGGACGACCTTAAAAAACGCCGTCTCACACTGGGTTTAATATCAAACATAGAGCGCGATATGACCACCACCCTCAAAGAGCTGGGTCTTTCATCAAAGCTTGATATCGTGGTCACTTCTCAGGACGCGGGCTTCGCCAAGCCCCAGCCGGAGATATTCCTTTACGCTCTACGCCAGGCTGAATTCCAGCCTTCCGAGGCAATCTATATCGGTGACCAGTACCAGGTTGACGTTCTCGGCGCCAGAGGGGCGGGCATGAAGGGCATACTTCTCGACCGGGGTGATTACTATAAAGATGTTACCAACTGCCCCCGGATACGGAGCCTCAGCGAACTGACCGATTATTTAAGATGAGTGGTATAATTATCCCTCGCGACTCATCGGGCAATCCTGGCATTTGCCCTGCGAGCACCGCGTTTTATAGATGTGGAGCAGCCCCTGCTGCCGGCGGGCGGTATTGACCAGGTAACGGCCTAAACCCAGCTGGCGCCTCATATGTTTTTCTATGGTATTTTCCGCCAGCGCGGCGTAGCGGCGGTATATATCGAAGGCTTTTTCCGATAGCTCCGGATGTGCCTCGGCCTGTCCCCGGGCAGCGGCCAAGGGCAGGAGCACGTTGACGACGATATCGGCCGCCCGCTCCCTGCCCAGAAGGGCCGGAACGACTTTCCCTGCCGGCAGGCCGAAGTCCAGGTACCGGCCCCAGTAATCAGCGGCGGCTACCAGCAAACACTCTTCCAGGCAGCGGTACTCAACATCAACCGCCGCCTCATCAAGACTATTCATCAGCCCAGCCAGCAGCCCCTTTCCCCGGCAGTAAAGTAGGAGATAGCTCATGGCCGCGATGCGGCGGCTGGGATAATTACCCGGCCTGACCTTGAAAAAGCGCCAGTCAGCGGTGGACATGGCGGCCGTCTCGCCGTCGTCGGCCCAAGCCTTTTCCAGCTTATCGACCCATTCATCAGCTATTTTGTCCGTTGGCCGCCACCCCGCCTGTTGCGAGGGCAGCAGCCCAGCCATGCCCATCAGCCGGGCCTGGTATCCCGCCAGACATTCGGTATCCGGCATTCTACCAGAAGCCGTAGCTTCCAGCCGGTGAAGCGGCATCCGGCGGGCCAGTGCCGCCATCGCATCCTTATTCCTGGCATAGCCCAGAGCCACCATTATTCCTTCATACAGCGTTTGCCCCGCCCCGGCCTGTGCTAACGCCTCCTGTAAGTCTTTTACTCTGGACAGAAACCGTTGCTCTCCGGCTTCTTCTAGGACCCCGCCCATGAAGCTGCTGTCCCAGCGGTGAACCGTGTTACGGCAGGGCATCGGCGTGATTACCGAAGGATAAACCGGTGCGACATACCGGCCGCGATGGGCTTCGATGAATTTATGCAGTGCCAGGGTCGGCACTTTATGCCCGTTCTGGAGAACGACGGCCGTGGCCGTATCGTTCCAGAAGACGACATGCAGAATCACCCGGTTATAGGCGGGGTCCCGGTGGTGATGGTGCCCCCACCAGCTGCTGGATTTAACATGAATTTCAATGTCACCCTTGAGCAGCCCCCGCCTCGTGGCGATAATCGCATCTCGCAAATCGGCGCCGCGGTCATCGTTAGGCCGGCCCGGATAGACTATCCCTACCGGCTCGTTATCTTCGGTCACCAGGTCGGTCCTGCCCGGCAGATAGTCCTGCCAGATTTCCAGCACTCGCCTTTCAGGAAAAGCATCGGTCATACATACCTCGAGATTGTTTAGTAACATACCTTCATTGCGAGGGCGACCTGCTCGCCGTCTCTCCGTGACTATGGCAGGCGAGAGCCCGAAGCAATCTCCGATAATATTCTATGCGTGATTTTCGGATTGCTTCGCCCGCCAAAGGCGGTCTCGCAATGACAACCGCTTCACCAAGCAGTATCAACCTTACTTACTTTGGGCTAATCTACGCCAATAATGTGCTGCTGATAGCGATAGAGGGCCGCCAGTGACGCTATGGCGTCTTCGTCACGGGTATAGCTGGGGATGCCGATATCCTGGAACCCCTGACGCATCCGCAGGTAGACCTTCCTGTCCCCCAGCATGCTGACGGCCAGGATGGGCTTGGACGGGAACTCCTTCCTGATGTCGGCAAACAGCCCAGGTACGCTCTTTCCGGGTATCCAGTCGTTGGCACCCATAATCATTATCACGGCATCCACGCCGTCATCCTCCAGGGCCGCCCGGGTCACCGTGGTATAGGTCTTCTCGAAGCCACTGGCTTCGATAGCGGTCCAGACATCTACCGGGCTTCTCACCCGCCACCATTCGGGGTAGACTGTCTTGATTTTCGCCCGGGTGTCCGCTGACAGCTCGGCAATGCTCAGCCCGTGCCTGACACAGGCATCGACGGCGGTAACGCAGCCGGAACCGGCCAGATTGATGATGGCCACGCGGTTCCCCGGCGGCAGCGGCGCCTGGATAAAAGTTCTGGCGACATCCCAGAGCTGCTCGAAACTCCCGACCCTGATTATTCCGGACTGGCGGAAAGCGGCGTCATAGACCCGGTCCTTTCCGGCGATGGAGCCGGTATGGGTAGCCGATGCCCTCGCCCCGCTCTCGGTGACGGCGGACTTCAGGACGATTATCGGTTTCTCCCTGACGATGCGTCGGCTCAATCCGAGGAAGCGCTGCCCGTCCTTGATGCTTTCCAGGTACATGGCAATTACTCTTGTCCGAGGGTCTTCTCCGAAGTATTCCAGCATGTCGCTTTCGTCGACATCGCACTTATTGCCCAGGCAGGCTATCTTGCTGATGCCGATTTCACGGTTAATCAACGGCAGGTAGACCCCGGTGAAGAGGCCGGTCTGACCGATAAACCCCACCGCCCCCCGCCTGATGCTGTCCTTCGGTAAAAATATCTTATTGAGCCGGCCGAGGCTGGCGTCGAAATTCGTATACGGATTGAGGGTGCCGACGCTGTTCGGCCCCATGACTCTTATCCCGGCCTGCCCCGCCAGCCGTTTAATCTGCGCTTCCACCTTAGCGCCGGACTCGTCCATCTCGCTGAAACCGGCCGATTCTATGATAACCGCCTTTATCCCTCTGGCGTCACATTCCTCGATGGATTTCAGGACCAGCGAAGGCGGCAGTATGATGATGGCCAGCTCCGGTGGTTCCGGTATATTTTTCAGGTCAGGATAGGCCGCCAGTCCTAGAATCTTCTTAGCCCGGGGATTGACCGGATAAATCTTCCCTTTATACCCGAGCCTCAGCAGATTCTCGACGATATTGTAGCCGCCTTTTCCCGGCGTCCGGGAGGCTCCGATGACCGCGACACTCTCCGGTTCGAAAAACGGTTTCAAACTCTTTACATTGTGACGACTACCCATACAAACACCTTATTACAATGGTATTTAAAAAATTTGTCATTGCGAGTCCTTCGGCTGAAGGAAGACGAATCAATCCGTCCTTTTTAATTGAGATGTCATTCCAGCGGAAGCTGGAATCCAGATGCGGGGAAAAGGGGAGTGGATTCTGGCCGGAGTTTACCCCGTACAAATGATACGGGGCCAGAATGACAGAAAAATAGTGGTTCGCGGATTGCTTCCCCCCCTTCTCGCAATGTCATAATATACTTTACCATGTATCTCCTAAACACTCTCATGCCTTAAAGCTGTCCCGTCTCCAAGTTTAAGGACTGCCCCCAGCCTACTCCCATCACCATATTAAAGTAATTTTACACGTTTCCGTGTATCCTGTCAAGGCTTCTTTTCCGGGGGTGCGGCTTCGTATTTAAACCTGGCCTGCTCGGCAATGATGGAGAGAAGGGTTGCCGAAGCGCCGCGGGGCCGGTACATGCCGGTTTCCCATTCGCTGATAGTCTGCTGCCGCGTACCCAGCCTTGCCGATAGCTCATTCTGGGTCAGGCCAAGATGCCGGCGCAATGCCTGGATGCTCTCGCCGTCCCATCTTTTCTTTTTTTCTTTCGACTTCTTTTTCATGCCTAAATTCTACACGATGCAGTGTAAACCGTCAAAAATGTTTCTTTTCATATCGGTCTAATGGCTTTCCCTCACCCCTATTCTAACACTAAGTTAAAGATACAAGGGGGACAAAGGGGGTGAGGTAAGCAACTAACCAAATTCAAATAGAACCAAAGAAAATTGTCCCCCTGATTCATCAGAGATGTTTACTGTTTTATAATAATTTCAGGAGATAATGAGAGATTTTAATAGAGATTAGAAGTCCAATGTCCGTATTTGCCTGTATATTCCCCTATTCTAAGTTGCGGTGAATCCCCATCTGCGGTATTATGAAGATGTTAGCACTCTCGCTAAGAGAGTGCTAATGAAATGTAACGGTATGTAAGCTGTTAAATAGAGAAAGGAGGCAAGGTATGGCAACTAAATTGCACCCGCTGGCTGACCGTGTCCTGGTGAAACCCACGGAAAAGGAAGGGAAAACAAAGTCCGGGATATATCTGCCGGATACAGCCAAGGAAAAACCCCAGGAAGGAGAAATCATGGCTGTGGGTCCGGGTAAAATGACCGATGACGGCAAGCGGATTCCGATGGACCTTAAGGTTGGCGACAGGGTAATCTACGCCAAGTACGGGGGCACGGAAATCAAGGTTGACGATGAAGAGCTGATGATTCTGCGCGAGAGCGATATTCTGGCGAAGAAGTCCAAATAACAAAGGGAAGGTAAGGAGAAAGAACAATGGCCAAACAGATTATTTTCGGTGAAGACGCAAGACACGCCCTGAAGAAGGGTATTGATGCGCTGGCGGACGCGGTGAAAGTTACTCTGGGACCCAAGGGGCACTGCGTGGCACTGGATAAAAAATGGGGGGCGCCTTCGGTCATCGATGACGGCGTCACCATCGCCAAGGATATCGAGCTCCCCGACCCGTTCGAGAATATGGGCGCGCAGCTGGTCAAGGAGGCCGCCAGCAAGACCAACGATGCCTGCGGCGACGGCACGACGACCTCGACCATCCTGGCGCACGCCATTATCTCCGGCGGTTTTAAGAATATCGCGGCCGGGGCCGATTCCATGTCCCTGAAGAGGGGCATCCAGAAAGCCACTGCGGCTATCGTCGAGCAGTTGAAAAAAGCCTCTACCGAGGTCAAGGATAAAGAGCAGATTGCCCAGGTCGGCACCATCACCGCCAAGGACAAAGAAATCGGAGATTTGCTCGCCGAGGTCATGGAGAAGGTGGGCAAGGACGGCGTTATCACCGTCGAGGAGTCCAAGGGCACCAAATACGAGATAGAATATGTTGAAGGCATGCAGTTCGACCGCGGCTATATCAGCCCCTATTTCGTCACCAACGCCGAGCGCATGGAGGCGGTTATCGAAGAACCCTACATCCTGATTACCGATAAGAAAATTTCCGCTGTGGCAGATATCCTGCCCGCTCTGGAAAAAATTCTTCAAGTGTCCAAGAACCTGCTCATCGTCGGCGAGGATGTCGATGGTGAAGCGCTGGCCACTCTGGTGGTCAACAAGCTGCGCGGCACCATCAACGTTCTGGCCGTCAAGGCACCCGGCTTCGGCGACCGCCGCAAGGCTATGCTCGAAGATATGGCCATCCTCACCGGCGGCAAGGTTATTTCCGAAGAGGTCGGGCGGAAACTGGACTCGGTTACTGTGGAAGACCTGGGCCGGGCCCGCCGCGTGACCTCCGATAAAGACAATACCACGATTGTCGAAGGTAAAGGCTCGGAGGACGAAATCAAGGGTAGAATCAAGCAGATTAAAGCCCAGATTGAGGAGACCACCTCCGATTTCGATAAAGAGAAGCTTCAGGAGAGGCAGGCCAAGCTGGTGGGCGGCGTGGCCGTCATCAAAGTGGGCGCCTCTACCGAGGTCGAGCTCAAGGAGAAGAAGCACCGCGTCGAGGATGCCCTCTCGGCGACGAGGGCTGCCGTCGAGGAAGGCATCCTGCCCGGAGGCGGCGTCGGCCTGCTCAATGCTTTATCGGTACTGGACAAGCTGGATGTCACCGGCGATGAAGCTACCGGTGTCGATGTCGTCCGTAAGGCCGTCTCCGAGCCGCTCCGCTGGATTGCTACCAATGCTGGCCAGGACGGTTCGGTCATCATCGATACCGTGAGAAAGAGCAAGAAGGGCTTTGGCTATGATGCCGAGGGCGATGAGTTCGGTGACATGGTGGCGAAGGGCATCATCGACCCGACCAAGGTGGTCAGGGTCGGTCTGGAGAATGCCTCCAGCATCGCCGTAATGGTCCTGGTTACCGAGTCGCTGGTGGCCGATATCCCCGAGAAGGAGAAGACATCCGCTATGCCCGGTGGCGGCGGTATGGGCGGTATGGGCGACTACGGGATGTAGTCCGGTAAAAAGCTCTTAATAGAAAAGACAAAAATACAGTAGCCGCTATCCGTTGAGGGTGGCGGCTACTTCTTTACTCAACGAAAATCCATCCCCCTGTCCCCTTCCCTTGCTAAGGGAAGGGGGTTTTGTAAGTAAGAGGCTGTCCAAAGATACCGCTCTCTCTCCCCACCGTGGGAGAGAGTTAGAGTGAGGGGGCATTCATCCTTTTCTCACCCTTACCCTTCCCTCTGCGGAACGGATAATCCGACCCATATGATACCTATCTTCATTGAGTTGGATATTAAACCGAGGCAGAAATGAACTCAAACCGACTTGATCAAGTGTATTGCCCTTATACAATACAGTACATTTGTCTGAGAGAGTAGAATAATACTACTGAAATTTATACGTTGCAGATTTGTGTCCAGTTTCAGGGGTTCACTCCAGTAGTACCTCGTCTATTCTTAATCAGAGGCTTAAATAATGCGATAGTTTTGAGTATTAATGCCCTATTAACATGGTAAACCAGATAAAAGGCCGGAGGTAACACTGGGCTTTTACCTTTTAGTAGAATGTAAGGGCAGGTTACTCGTCTTAAAAAGCATTACCGTTAAGGGCCGCCTCCGCCGCCAAAAGACCCCGCGAAATAATTACTGAGCTCCGAGGCCATAAAAGCCACCACAGGCCCCACATCTTCGGGCGTACAGAGTCTTCCCAGTGGGGATGCCTTGGCTAAACTTTCCATCTCTCGAGGGTCATTAGCGGTAAGGCCGGTAGCCCCGAGGCCGGGAGAATAGACAGAGACGATAATGCCATAAGGGGCTACTTCCCTCGCCAGCGCCCTGGTCCACTGTACCACACCGCCCTTGGACGCGCCGTACAACGATATCCCGGGTATGCCCTGCCCCCCGGAAGTATTGATAATCCGGCCGGACTTACGTGATATCATATGTGGAAGTACCGCTTGAGCAACATTCATCTGCCCGTAAAGATTCACGCCGATATCATAGTCCCAGTCCTCCTTGGTCATCTCCATGAACAGCTTCCATTTGCTGCTGACACCGGCGTTGTTTATCAGTATATCTATCTTGCCGAATTTCTCCAGCCCCTTCTTGACCATATCGTCCACGTCATCTCGGTTCCTTACGTCAACCTTCACTGCCAGGGCTTGGCGCCCTGAAGCCTCAACCTCGGCTGCCGTTTGCCTGGCGCCTTTGAGGTCGATGTCGGCGGAAATTATGTCACACCCCTCCTGCGCCAGGGCTAGCGCTATCCCCTTCCCATAACCTATCTGGCTCCCCGTACCGGTGACAAGAGCTACCTTATCTTTTAATTTTAAGTCCATACTACCTCACTTTCCTTAAATTTTTCTCAGAGGTCGTTTAGCAATGATAGAAATTTCAACCTCACACTCACCCTGGTTCCACTGAGTCACCACGAAGTGAGCCTGTCGAAGGGCAAAGGTAAGTACATCCTTATGGTTCGACAAGTGTTCGACCGAGCTCACGCCGAGGTCTCACCATGAGCGATTGCTAAACGACCTCTTTTACAAACGATTGTTACACTCCTACTCACCCTACTAAATACGGCGGCTCAACCTATTACGCCCATGGGTTCAAGTACCGGAATCACGAAATCGAGACCCAGCCGCTGCAGTTCTCCTCTTGGCGGCAGGCCTCTTTCGGTGAGTTTTAACGCCTTGACGTAATAGTTTTTCCTGGCTTCATCCCATTCTTCCCGGCTCCATACGGAAGTCGTGCCGTACTTATTGGTTACAGATTCTTCAAAAGCCCGCTGCGGTATAAATGAATGCTTTTCCGGGTGAAAGCCCTCCCGCATACTGAGGCACCGGCTGAAATAATTGATTCTCTGGGTAATATCATTTATTTGCTCGAAGCTCAGTTCCCAGCCGGCAGCCGCCGCGATAAAGGTGCGTGCCACTTCCTGGGGCGGCCCCCATATTTCGAAGACCGGGAATGCCGCGAAGAGACACATGGTAGCCGCGTCGAATAGCCCGTTACCGCCGCCGTGCCCCGTGCCGTGGGAGAGTACCATGCCGTGTTGCTTATTTCTCGGCTCGTATCTGGCGATGGACTGGTTGGCGCTGGAATACCAGGCATACCATTTAGACCTCGGCCCGAAGACATCGATAGCGTGCCACCATCCTTCAGCCAATGCCGCGGGAGCGTGGCCTTCTTTGTAGACGATTTTCTTCAAGAGTTCCAGGGTGGCATCACGGTCGCCCCATTTCAGGTCAATCCCGCCGAGGTCTGCCCTAGTGATGATACCGTGCTCGTAGAGGTCCATCGCCCAGGCCATAAGCCCCTGGACATTTTCGGCATCCACACCCAGCTCCTCAAGCAGTGAATTAATTTCTTCAACTTCATCGAAGCCCATCATGG
>CAYQZZ010000023.1:0-26736 GCA_964422155.1 uncultured Dehalococcoidaceae bacterium
ATTTGATCTTTCAAGATATTGTTGGTGTGACAAATTGGTCTATTAGGATATGTCCTATTTGATGAAACGTAATATAAGGTCACTTTTCAAGCGATTGTGACCCAACAAAAGCCTCAATTGTGACCTGAGGTCACGTTTCAAGCTATTGTGCAACGGCACTAACCTGGCAAACACAGTGCTATTAAATAGTACACTTGGAAATTCTACATAGCGTTCCCCTGGTCCGTACCGAGCCGCAGATAGGCTCCCGAGGCGGGTCACCGGTTAAAACAACATTGACATTAGAGTCGAAACAGCCGTGCTCCGGTCCCGGCTTTTCCGGGAACCACCAGCCGTGTGGTGCGTGGACAACTCCGGGGTGAACGTCGGTGGTGAGCTTCGCCCTTAACCTGACTCTTTCTCCCCTGACCTGAGGTGTCTCCAGCCATATCCAGTCCCCTTCCGCGATGCCAGCTTCCCTGGCTGTATCTGGATGTATATCGATAAGCGGATCCGGTACCAGTTTTCGTAATCCGGGTATCTGGCGTCCCTCGGTGTTGAAATGGGCGATGCTTCTGCCTCCCGTAATCAGGATTAAAGGGTACTCGGGCAGGAGTTCCGGGGTGCTGACAGGGCTTTCCGGCGGCTCGTGAAAAGTCGGCAGGGGGTCGTATCCGTATTCTTTGAGTCTGGTTGAGTACAGTTCTACCTTGCCTGTCGGCGTGTTAAATCCACTCTTCAGGTATTTTTTATATTGCATAGGTTCCACCAGGTAACCTTTATCTTGAAATTCCCGGAACGTCATGCCCAAATCTTTAACCATAGCATTATTCAGTTCATCGACATCACGCCAGGGCATGGGTACCCTGTCCGGCCAGTGTATTCTCTTCCCTAGCTCTATAAGTATTTTTCTATCATCCCAGCACTCATAGAGCGGTTCTACCGCTTTTTGCCCGGCGGCAATGTAATTGGTGTACATGAGGTTGGGGAAATCACCCATATCGTCTTTCTCCAGCCAGGTCGATGCCGGAAGAATAAAATCAGCCAGTTCGGCCGTGGGCTGCATGAAGAAATCGGCCACCACCAGCAGTTCCAGGTTCTTCAGCGCTTGCCACATCTTTTTGCTGTTCTGCATATTCACCACGGGGTTGCCTGTCGTACAGTATATGGCCTTAAGGGGATAGGGACGGCCGTGAAGCATGGCTTCGACCGCTAGGGCGCAGTGGACAAATCCTTGGGCAAGTGGAAATTCCTTATTGCCAATACGCTTTTCCCGGATGTCTTGATCAAAATTCAACTGATTGCACGGATGAGAAAAACCCTCGGGTAGTAACTGGAACAGATTGCCGCCTTTTACGTCTAGGTTTCCGGAAAGTGCGATTAAAATAGCCAGAGCGCGGTCGGTCTGTGTGGAATTGATGTTATGCTCAACTCCGATACGATGGTGCAGTACCGCCGGTCTGGTGGTGGCATAGAGCCTGGCCGCTTCTTTGATGCTATCTGCCGACAGCCAGGTTATTCCGGCGACTCTTTCGGGAGGAAACGCCTGCGCATGATTCCGTAGCTCCTCAAAGCCATAGCACCACTTACTGACAAACTCTTTATCATAGAGCTCTTCGGCGATGATGACATTAATCATGCCGAGGGCTAAGGCAACATCGGTGCCGGGTCTTACCTGCAGCCACAGGTCGGCCATTGCAGCCAGGGTGGTATGGCGTGGATCAATAACAATCAGCCTGGCACCCCTTTTTCGTTTCGCCTGTACTATCTCCTCCCCCCGCGGTGGATGCGAAGCTAAAGGGTTGGCACCCCAGGCCATAATGCAATCGGCATGCCGGTAATCCGGTCCGACCTCCATCATGGTTGTCATCACTCCATAGGTACACGTTTCGGCTACCACCGAGGGAGAAAAGCAGATGTGATTATCGACGCTTATTCTATTCGGTGTGCCCAGCATTAAGCAAAAGAGGCGGGCCACATTATTTCCCGTTCTGGGACCGGTGCCGGTGAGGACGGCGATTGATTCCGCGCCGTATTTCCCCTGGATTTCGGTAAGCCTTGCGGCGATATCATTCAAGGCGTCATCCCAGGTGATTATCTGCCATTTACCCTCTCCCCTCTGGCCGATGCGCTTTATGGGATATTTTAGTCGGTCCGGGTGATAGAGGAGGTCAGGCTGAGCCCGTCCCTTCACACAGATGAAACCTCGATTCATGGGGTGCTCGGGGTCTCCCGTGACACGCGTCACTTTTCCATCCTCTATGTGAACTATGACACCACAATTACAGTGGCATGCCTGGCAAATGCTCCTTACTGTCTTCTCCACATTTACCTCTTTCCAAGTCTCGCGAACACTTTTTCCCTCGATTCTGTATTTTACACTCACGACTCTTTATTGGCAAGAGAGATAAGCAAAGGGGTCCAGGCTTGAATTTGCGGGAAAGCTCATGCGGGACAGGCTTAACAAAATACCATTTTGTTCCATTTTGCACTATTTAAATGTAATACGTAACGTTTGAGTAGAAATAAACTTAAAAACGTTGCCTATTTTCAATTTGAGCCCGATTATCTCGACCACTAAACCACAAAGAGACAATAAAGGTATAATGAGATCCATTCTATTTGAGTATTGATTATTTCAATCTGCCCACACTTTCGCTGACTACATACAACTTGACAACCATATTTTAACTCTGTTATTCTGTCCACAAAACATAAGTTCTATAGGTGATGCTTTAATGCGTGATAATGATAACCAGCCAAAAAAAACATATAAGGTTCCAGCCGTTGAACAGGCAATCCGCGTAATGCTTTACCTGGCTGATAGTGGGAGTAATCCTAAAAGCCTTACAGATATTTGCCTGGAAGTTGGTATTCACAGAAGTAAAGCTTTCTCTATTCTGAGTACGTTGAACGAGTATGGTTTGGTAAAAAAGAATCCTAACAGAAGAGGCTATGTGCTCGGACCTGGCCTGCTCACACTTACCGGGAAAATGCTTGAGAATCTTAGCCTACCGCGTCTTGTTGAACCAATTCTCTATGATCTTGCAAAAAAGGCCGGTGCAACGGTGGCACTCGGAGTAATTTCAGATGACAAGACTTTTGTTGTTGCCCAGTATGAAGGGGCACCGGGGATCGGTATTTCCGCCCCTATTGGACATGTTACCCCAATCACATACGGCGCTCACGGGAAAGCAATTGCAGCATTTCTCCCTGAAGCTGAATTAGAAGAACTGCTTAAAAACAAAAAGCTTTTTTTTCACGGGAGTCCTGATAAATATAATAGAACCAGGCTCAATAAAGAGCTAGCACAGTGCAGGCGTAATGGATTTGCACTGGAACTGGGAGATATACAGCCGGGTGTGAACGCAATTGCTGCTCCTATATTGGATCAAAATGGCAATCCAATTGGTTATATTACAATAGTTGGTTTCTTTACCGAGGAAATAGCATTAAAACTTGGTCCGCTGGCTGCTGATGCAGTTAAAATAATCTCGAAAGAAACGGGGCACATGATATTATGGCAAAGGGCTAACAATAGGAGAAAAATAGCTTAAATGCAAGTAAATACCTGTAAAAGGCAGGTAAGCAACCATGTATACCCCTCATCGATACAATTGTATCGGCCTAGTTATAATTACACCAGTTAAAAAGCGTGGATTAAAGACATATTAAGAGGAGGTTTTACGAATGAAGAGAACTAAATATGGCAAGTATATAATAAGAAAATCCGTGACGAAACCGGAACCATGGCCCACCATGGAATGGACCGGCGATACCGATTATAAATCCAACGTTACATTTATGATTACCCGGGTCATGGCGCCGTGTAAAATGGAGGAATATCCCCATTCTCATGATTTCGATATGTACTTACATTTTGTTTCCTACGATTTTAAACACATGAATGACCTATTTGCGGAAATCGAGATTGGGCTGGGCGAGGAACAGGAAATGCATACCATCACTTCACCAGCCAGCGTCTATATTCCCGCCGGATTAGTCCATTGCCCGCTTATTTTCAAAAAAGTCGATAAACCTCTGATTCTTTTTCATACCAGTATAGCTTCTAAATACGTAAAAAAAGAAGATTCCATTAAAAAAAGTTAAGTCACATATCAGGCAGATGATTAATTTAGTTGGTAAATACCGCCGTGGATCCGGGGAAATTAGATGCCGGGTTTGACCGGAATCGGCGCCAAGGGGCTATTGAGTAATTGTATTTAATATGGAGGTCGCCTGGAAATGTCCGCATTAGAGAAAAATAAAAAGGTTGTCGAGACACTTTGTAAAACTGTATTTCAGAAGCATGATTTCAGCAAACTCGATGAAATAATGAGAGACGATTATATCCAGCATAATGAGGATACGCCGCAGGGGAAAGCCGGGTTTAAAAAGTTTTTTGAGCAGATGTTTAAAGCCATGCCCGATTTCAGCTATACCGTGAAAAAAATCATTGCCGAAGGTGACATTGTAATGATGTACTCCACCACCACGGCTACCCATAAGGGCGAATGGCTAGGCAATCCGGCCACGGGGAATAAACTCAATTTCGATGTCGTTGACATCTTCCGGATTGAAAATGGGAAAATCGCCGAGCACTGGGACGTGGCGGATACATTGAAACTGTTTACCCAGGTGGGAAAAATAAAACTACGATGATTCTGAGGAAAAATCACTAAAGGATAGTCTTCCAGGACAATAAAGTATGAGGAGGTGAAACCTAAGACAGAGAAATAAATAATAATCTGTAGATTACAATCAAGGAATACGTTTTAAGGAGGTTAAAATGCGCAATAAAAAGTTATCGATATTTCTGTTAGTTATTATTTCAATTATTGTTTTCATATCAATTCCTGCTATCACCGCCTGCTCCAAAACTACTACACCAGCCGCCAAACAGGTACTGATACGGATGACTACTCCCGTACCTGCAGGAGACGAATTCGTAACCTGGGCCCAGGAAGGGATGGATAAATTCAATGCCCGCACCAACGGTGCCTATAAAATGCAAATGTTTCCCGGTGGACAACTGGCTATATTTCCTGAGAGCCTGGATGCCATCAGGACCGGGGCTATTGAGGGGGGGATGATCCCGCTGGCCGCTTTCGGCGGCACAGTGCCTGAGTTCGGACTGGCGGAATTACCTTTTTTGTATAACAATGGCGAAGCTAATGCTTATGCCGAGATCGCTCTAAAGGATGTATACAGCAATCTATTAGAGACAAAGGCCAACCAGAGGTCACTGGGTTGTATTTTCGTCGGCACCCTTAATCTTCTGTCCACGAAGAAACAGCTGAAGACCCTCGAGGACTTGAAAGGTCTGATTGTCGGCTGTGATACTCCTCCTTCGGCTGGCCTGATAAAAGCGTTAGGTGGTTCCGGGATAGTGGTGGACTTTACCGAGGACTTCTCTAACCTGCAGAAGGGAGTAATAGATGCAAAAACTTCGGCTCCCCAGTACATGCTCATAGCTAAATTATACGAAGTTGCTAAATATTATACGGTTTTCCACGGTCTCGGTTCCTTATATTCATTTAATATCAATTCAGACGTTTACAACAAAATGCCGCAGAACATCAAAGATGCCTTGAATGAGGAAATGAGCGCGGTGGCAAAGAGTATAAGTCAGAAATATGTTACTAAATTTTATGACCTAGTACCTGAACTTACTGGTAAAGGAGTACAATACTACTACCTGCCTGCGGCGGAACGCGATAGGTGGAAGGCGCTGGCTTATCCGGGAACCATTGACACACTGGCAAAGTTCGGGGATGTCGGCGCAAAGATAAAGCAAATTGCCGATGAGGCCAACGCGAAGTATCCATATACGCAAAAATAAACCTCCCCTATTCTGCATGATAACGGCAGGCTTGCGTTGAGAGTCTGCCGTTATCGGCATAGTGAATGGCTTTAGACTGAACAGGGATAGTTTCACTCAAATATCAGTCCAGGATATTCTTGGCAAAGAAATATAATTATGGAAAAAAAATTGAAACAGATTATAGACCCATGGATTGCACGTATCAATCAAGTTTTTGTAGTTGTTGCCGGGTCTTTGATAGTGATAATGGGTTTTCTTTCAACCTACGGCGCTATAAGGCGGTATGCTTTTAAAAGCCCGGAGCCCGTTTCATACGAGTTTAGCTGCATGTTTTTACTGATCAGTTTTGTTTTAGCTATAGCTGCCGTAGAAAGGCAAGACCGTCTTCTCCGATGCGATATACTGCTTGAGCGGTTTCCTGAAAACATCCGCAATATTATCTCGAATATTATCAGCCCGATAATGGGGATTACTTTTTTTGGTATTATCACCTGGATTAGCTTTGGCGATGCCCTGCGTGCGCTTGAAATTGGTCAGGTAAGCCGGTCATCCTGGCCGGTGCCTTTGTTCCCGATAAAGATTTTTGTTCCTATTGGCTACGGCTTTTTATGCTTGGTTCTGGTGATCCGGTTGGTTCTTGGCTTTCTTCACTTAAAGACATCACCCAGAGAACCACAAAGTAGTACCGGGTGATATTAATTTGCTGAACTGCTGTTTAGATTCTAGGAGATGAATTTGGATTTCGGTTTGGCGGCAATCCTGTGTATAATCTCGATGCTCTTGCTCCTGATATTGGGAGTGCCCATTGCTTTTTCTCTGGGATTCAGCGCGGTAGTTTTTGGGACTCTCGCTTTTGGACCTATGTCTCTCCAGAAAATGGGTCTGGCCACATTTTCACTATTTTATAACTACTCCTGGACCCCTCTGCCACTATTTGTGCTAATGGCCTGTGTAATCACTGAGACCACTATCGGAGAAGACCTCTACAAGGTTGCCAGAAACTGGGCTCCCCGCCTTCCTGGAATGCTAATTAGCGCCAGTATCATGGGTGAAGCCTTAATGGCTGCCACGGTTGGTGTCAGCGGCGCTGCCATAGTGACACTGGGCAAAGTGTCCGAGCCGGAATTTAAAAGATACGGCTACGATAGGAGCCTGGCTCTGGGGGGGCTGATGTGCGGCGGTGTTCTGGGACCGTTAATTCCACCCAGTACTCCCTTTATTATTTACGGGGTCATAGCCAATGTGTCTGTAGGCCATCTTTTGATAGCCGGGATTTTACCCGGAATCGTACTAGCCATCATGCTGGCGGCGGTACCTTTAATAATTTGCTGGCGAAATCCTAAATTGGGTCCCGCCGCAGGCTCAGTCAGCTGGGGAACGCGATTCTCGTCATTGAGCAAGGTTTGGCCTGTTGTGGTAGTAATGGTGGCTATTATCGGCTCAATATTTTTTGGCATTGCCACACCCACCGAAGCCGCCGGAATCGGCAGCGTCATCATAATAATTATCGCCGTAACGGTTTTTCATCTTCGCTGGAAAGGCTTATACAAGGCCCTGGTTGAAGCCGCCGTGATAAATTCTATGATGCTGGTCATCATCGTCGCGGCTTCGTTCTTTTCTTATATGTTAGCCAGCGCCGGTGTGGGAGATTTTCTAGGCGGGCTGATTACGTCTTTAAATGTCTCCCCCACCGTGGTTGTCATAGCCATAATGATTCTTTATTTAATCCTGGGCTGCCTTTTCGACTCAATTACTATCACGCTACTGACAATACCTATCTTTGCCCCATTACTCACCAAGCTGGGACTGGACCTGGTGTGGTTTGGGGTGCTATACGTGGTTAATCTGGAGATTGGACTTATTACACCGCCGATGGGAGTGAATTTGTTCTTCGTGCGGAACGTCTTTAACATAAAAACAACCGAGCTTGTAAAAGGGGCGATACCTTTTTTGATCACCCTGGTAATTTTCCTGATGGTTGTTTTATTTGTTCCTCAATTAAGCCTCTGGCTTCCTAACTTGATGTCAAAATGATAAACAATCAACCCACTCTAGTCACAAATATTCAGGGGTACTCAATCCATGACGGACCGGGCATAAGAACAGTAGTGTTCTTGAAAGGATGCGGTCTTGAATGCCAGTGGTGCAGCAATCCCGAATGTATTTCCCCACGTCCAGAAGTAGGGTTTGTTAAGGCTCTTTGCACCAAATGCGGCAAGTGTGCAAGTGTATGCCCTGATGGAGCGCTGGTTTACGAGGCAGGCAAGCTTCCTCTTATTAACCGTGAGCGTTGTTCGGGCTGCGGCGCGTGTAGTTCGGTATGTTCCTATAAAGCAATAGTCCTGTATGGCCAGCAGATGAACGCCGAAGAGATTTTCGATGGTGTAAAACGAGATAAAATATTTTATCAAGCATCGGGTGGAGGGGTAACTATTTCCGGCGGAGAAGCTCTCCTGCAGCCGCAATTAGTGAGCGAGTTGTTTGAAAAATGCCGCCGGGCCGGTATTCACACCTGCATAGAGACATCAGGATATGCAGCCGAGTCCGCTTTGAGACAGGTCCTCCCTTATACCGATTTCGTACTCTACGACCTCAAATATCTGAATTCTGAAAAACATCGCCAGTATACCGGCAAACCGAACCGTCTTATCCTTTCCAATGCAAAGATTGTAGCCGCAAGCGGCGTAAAAACGCTTTTTCGGATGCCTTTGATACCGGGCATTAATGATGGATTGCACAACATCAAGGAGACGGCGGATTTTTTACATGGATTGGGAAATAATGCCCTCCGTATTGAATTAATGCCTTATCACCGGTTAGGGAAAGGAAAATACGAATCTTTAGATAGACCATATCATCTGCCTGATATTCTTTCACCTGAACCAGAACATGTGGAATCAGTTAAAAATACTTTCGAGGCTAGTGGTATAATATGTTTGATATCGAAATGATATAAATCAAATACGGAAAAAGACCATGCGTGTTGCGGATAATTAACGTGGAGGAAATTATGGTTATAAAGTTAAATACCGATGAAGTTTTACTAAAAAAGATTGACGATTTACAACTAAGTAAACGCCTCTTTCAGTTGAAAGACGCTATGTTCAGCGCACCGAGGATAATTTCCGTTGACAGGGCAAGATTGGCAATGGAGTCCTGGAAGGAGACGGAGGGGGAAGATATCGAACTCCGCCGCGCCAAACTGTTCAAGAAAGTGCTTGAGAGTGTCCCTATAGCTATCCACTATTTTGATATAATTGTTGGCCGGGAAACGGAGCATCTCATAGGAGCGCCGGCGTTTGTGGATGAAACAGGAGACTCAATTCCCGGGCTCTGGAACGAGGGGGATAGTCTGAGCCGATGGATGGTATTTCAAGGAATAAATTCAAAAGAAGAAAAAAATATATTAAGGGAATGCTCCCGCTTTTTTGCCGGGAAGACAGCTCCAGACCATGTCAAAGAGGCATGGTATTCTGTAGTGGGGACCTGGGCACAGGATATAACCGAAGCAAAAGGTAGCGACCCTACTCCGGATTCCGGCTACTTTCCGGGTATAACCTGCAGGGGAATGTGGGAGAAGATACTGTCCAAAGGTATGCGTGGTTTGATCGAGGAAGCTAATGCCGGCCTCCAGCGGTTTAAGGAAATGAAAGAGACCGATATTAATAAACTCTATTTCTGGCAGTCTGCAATTATCGTCTGCGAGGCGATGATACATTATGCGAGAAGGTACGCTGAACTGGCACGCCGTAAGGCCGATGAAGAGCCCAACCCGGAAAGACGAGGCGAGCTTATCGAGATTGCCAAGATTTGTGAGCGCGTGCCGGAGAATCCGGCGCAAACATTTCATGAAGCTCTCCAGTGCATGAACTTCATCATGGTCGGCCGGGGGTTAGAGGCAGTGTACCCTCTCCTGGTAGGTAGAATCGACCAGTACCTGAAGCCGTATTTTGAGAAAGACATCCGAGAGGGACGATTGACACTGGAAAGAGCCGGGGAACTCTTGGGAAGTGCGTTGACGCTCTGGGGTATGAAAGTCGTGGTCCCGGTTGGCAAGACCCAGCAGGAAACCCACCAATTTAGTTTTAATATCAACAGTGTAAATATCGGTGGTGTAGACAGGAACGGGAAAGACGCCTCGAATGCACTGAGCTATCTCGTTCTCCATATGATAGGACTAATTAGGCTATCATCGCCGACTGTCCTCCTTAACTGGCACTCACAAACACCTCGCTGGTTATTGCTTAAGGCGCTAGAGACGAATTTAAAGACAAAAGGTGGCATCCCCTTGTTTGAAAACAGTGATCATGTTGTAGCCAGCTTCCTAAATGATGGAATACCCGTAGAGGATGCAAGAGACTGGTACGGTCAAGGTTGCGTGACACCGATTCTTCCAACTAAAGTTGATCATAACGGCAGTGAAGGCAAAGGGGCGGTAAACGTAGCACTGATTCTGGATCTCACGCTTCACCGAGGGGTATCACAAATAACCGGTAAAAAGGTCGGCATCGATGTCGGCGATCCCCGGGACTTTGATACTTTTGAAGACTTGTACGAAGCATTTAAAAAACAGTATAAGTTTGTTGTCAACCGGGTTTTATGGCTCGGTACTTTAGCCCAGAGCATTGAGCCGCAGTATCTGCGTTTTCCATTTAACTCCTGCATTACAGGCCCAGGATGCCTGGAGAAAGGGCAGGATATCCTTATTACGGACTCGGACCATAGTTATGGTATCAGTGACCGGGCAATCGTGGATACGGCAGATTCTCTTACAGCCATCAAGAAACTGGTATTCGACGAGAAAAAATTGACCATGGATGAACTCCTGAATGCTCTTGATACCAACTTCGCAGACGAGAGAGGCGAGGAAATAAGACAAATGTGCCTGGCGGCGCCCAAGTTCGGTAATGATATTGATGAAGCAGATTTGATGGTCCGTGAGGTAGGCAGGTTTTCCGGAAGTGTCATCATGTCATATAAAAACCCGTTTGATGTGCCCTGTAAAATCTCCCGTGAAGGATTATCCTGGCATTATTTTGGAGGTCTGGGTGTGGGCGCACTCCCCAACGGACGTAAATCAAAGGAACCGCTAAATGACGGCTCGATATCGCCAATGCGGGGAATGGATAAGCTCGGGCCTACCGGGGTAATCAGGTCAGTGCTCAAAGCGGGTTTTAAAGAATCCTACGCTTCATGCCTGAACCAAAAGTTTTCAAGTACCATCATGCAAAGCCCGGAGAGCCGTGAAAAATTAGCGATACTCACCGATACATTCTTCAGAAACGGCGGGCAGCACATCCAATACAACATGGTGGATACTGAGGAATTACTCGATGCCAAAGCGCATCCTGAAAAGCACCGCGACCTGGTGGTTAGAGTGGGAGGCTTCAGCGCCTATTTTGTAATGCTTTCTCCGGAAATTCAGGATGATATAATTTTTAGAAGCACGCAGGGTTGTTAGGATTACCCAGGTAAAAAAGTGACGTTTGTGGTGATATTTCAGACTGAAAAATAATTTCAACATTTTTGGTGCATTAAATTCTCCAGAAGTCACAATTTACTTTTTAGTTACCTAACATATCTCCGAAATACAATGCACTGAGCCCCTTGACTTATGTAATCTTTGGCGTTACACTAAAGCAGCATTTAAAAGGGGGTGCTTTTCATGAAGTGCCCAAAGTGTGGACATGAGAGTAGTGAGGGGGCGGAATTCTGTGGTAAATGTGGCCAGCCACTCAGGCTTGAACATACTTGCTCACAATGCGGCCACACAAATCCTTCAGATAACAGCTTCTGCGAAAAGTGCGGTCACCCTTTAGTTGAAAAAGTGCCTACAACAACGGCACCACCCTCACCCCAGCCCACCTCATTTGCCGGGGGCCGCCATAAGGTCAAGAAATTCCTGGGGGAGGGGGGCAAGAAGAAGGTCTACCTGGCCCATGACACCACATTAGACCGGGATGTAGCTTTCGCCCTCATCCAGACCGAAAAGCTTGATGAAGTAGCCCGGCGCGTATTATACACGAGGCTCAGGCCATGGGACGTCTCGGCGACCACCCGAATATCGTTACCATACACGATATGGGGGAGCATGAAGGAAAGCCCTACATCGTGCTGCCGCCGATGCCCGGCGGCGATGTGGAAGGGCTTATCAAGAAAGCGCCGGAGCACCGGCTGCCCCTCGATAAGGCCATAGAGATTGCCAGGTCGGTCTGCCGTGGCCTGGAATTTGCCCACTCGAAAGGTATCATTCACCGCGACCATGGACGCCGCCGTCAACGTATACCGCTACTTCATAATAGCCCTTTTGGTTTAGATAAGGCTGCAGGAAGAAAGGAGGCTCGTTGTAAGGAGAAGTACCTGATTGGGGGACATAATTTAACTAATTCTCCAAAAGTGTCCCGTTTTCCCTGAAGATTTACATCGTCTTATCGCACACAATATGTGCAATTTGTCTAGCGTTACGCTCATTTTTCTTGACGGTAAGAAGACGATAATTATATTTTATTAATTAACTCTTATCCTGCTGGAGACAGATGTTCTCTTAAAAAATACTCCAAGCACAGAGGCAATGTATCATGAAGATAGATACGCGCTATGCCGACAAAGTTTTCTTGAACGGGAAAGTCATCACCCGTAGACGGGGATTTTTCAATCTGCCAGGCGGTAGCCACCAAGGACGGTATCATCATAGCCACGGGGAGAAATAACGATGTCAGGTCTCTGATAGGTAAAAACACGCGGGTTATCGACCTCACAGGTAAGGTGATGCTTCCTGGTATTAACGATTGTCACACACATGCGGCTTTATTCGGTGGTACGAGACCGCCGCTGATGCTTGACCTCACCTATCCAACGGTAAAATCAATCAAAGACATCGTCAAGTTAGTTGCGGAAAGAGTCAAAACGACCGCTCCCGGGGAGTGGATAAGAGGGTTCGGCTGGGACGAAGGGTATTTAGAGGAATGCCTGCAGGACAGGACACACCACCCCACGCGGTGGGACCTGGATGCCATATCCCCGGACAACCCTGTCTGCCTGGGTGACTTTTCCGTGCACTCTCTCTGGCTGAACAGCAAGGCGCTGGAACTGGCGGGTATCACCAGGGACACGCCGGTGCCGGTGGGCGGGGACATTGTTAAAGACTCCGAGACAGGCGAGGTCACGGGGATAATCAACGAGCTTGCCGCCCAGGGTATGGTCATGAAGGTCATACCACCTTGGACTAGGGCACAGAAGAGAGCAGCGATACTTACCGCCATCAAAAATTTCATCGAGCTGGGCATTACCAGTATTACCGAGGGTGCGCTGGGGCCAGGAGGCGTGGGCTACCAGGGGGGGCTTCTCGACTCAGAGTGCATCGGGGTCTATAACGACCTCTATGATGAAGGCAAACTAGACATCCGCGTGAATATATTCTATCTTTTCGGCGAGTACGGGGCTTGCTCCTATAAAGATTTCCAACAGATTATCCCCGCACTGGGCATACACTCTGGCTTTGGCAACGAATGGATAAAGATCGGCGGAGTGAAGATATTCGCGGACGGCATCCCTACCACCAGGACCGCCTGGTTAAGTGAGGAGTACGCTGGCGGAGGGCGGGGCAGCCTGGTGGTGCCGGGCAACACGGAGCAGGAACGCCGTGAAGAGCTGGGCAGGATGATAAATCTGGCTCATCATCATAACTTCCAGGTAGGCGTCCACGCCATCGGTGATATGGCGATAGCCGCCACCATCGACAGCTTCATCAAAGCTGAAAAGAATGAACCCAAAGGTTTGAGGCACTACATCGTACATGCCGACTTCATCTCGCCCAAATACGCTGATAAGGCGGCTAAAAACAATATCGCCATCTGTGCCCAGCCCGGTATCCAGTGGACTCTTGCCGACGCCAGCCCCTACCTGGTCGGCCCCGAGCGGGCAGCCCAGCAGTGGCCGTACAAGACCCTTCTTGATGCCGGCGCGCGCCTCACCGGCAGCTCCGATACGCCCTGCATCGCCCCCCACTGGCTGCAGGGCATAGAGTCCGCCGTCTTAAGGGAGTCCAAAGCCTCGGGCAAGGTAAACAATCCTACCCAGTGCATCAGCCGGGAGCAGTCCATCCGCATGTACACGGTATCCGCCGCCTGGCAGGACCACATGGAAAGCCGGAAGGGCTCCATCGAACCGGGAAAGCTGGCCGACCTGTGCGTCCTGGGGGAGGATATTCTAAGCGTGGAGACACACAGCATCAAGGACATACCCGTGATGATGACGGTGGTCGGCGGGCGGGTCGTCTATGAAAGTGATGATTTTTAGGCCCGTGTGGGCTGGACTATATGGAGTGGGATTAGGTAGGTTACTATCCGAAGGCGAATGGCTTTTGCCTGGCTAGGTAAGGAGGTGAATTATAAGAAGACAGTATAGAAGTAATATTTGGACTCAAGTAGGCTTAAATAATATTGGAGGCAAATTACTAATTTTAAAGGGGGAGAAGATGCACAGGAAAAACACTATATTCATCGCACTTACAGGTTTTCTGCTGATGGCCTTGCTGATATCATTTGTAGTTGGTTGTCAGGCTGAGACACCTACAACCACCCAAGCCACTACAAAAGTCATCAAAATAGGCACCATTATGGGCATAACCGGCCCACTCAGCGTACCCAGCCTAGCCTTCAACCGCGGCTGGCTCTTCTACGCCGATAAGCTCAAGGAAGAGGGCGGCATCAAGATAGGTAATGACCGCTACGTCTTTGAAATCATCAACGAGGACAGCAAGGGTACCGCCGAAGGTGCCAGCATCGCCGCCAATAAGCTGGTCTCACAAGACAAGGTCAAATTCATCATCGGCGCCATGCTCGAATCGGAGATAGCGGCCATCTACCAGGTCACCAAGCCCGCTGGTGTGCTGTACGGCATGGCCAACGTCAATATCCCCGGGCACGCCACAGACGTCAGCCCGGACAAACCGCTCCAGGTCAGGCTATCCATCGATATCCCTACGACGATACCCGCCGACCTGGACTACATTCTCAAGACCTACCCCAATGCCAAGACCATAGCCATCGCCGCGCCGGATATCGGCTACGAAGGGATGATTGCCGACTGCACGAAAGACGCCCAGGCACGCGGCATGAGCGTGATTTTCGTTGAGAAGTGGGCCTGGGGCACCACCGACTTTGTACCCACCTATACCCGCGTCCTGAACTCCAAAGCCGACATTGTCCTCGCCATGAACAGCGGCCAGGCTATGGACCAGCTGAAGGCAGCCCGCCAACTCGGCTTCAAGGGCCCCTTCATCTCCAACTCGCCGCTGGGTGCCGATGTCTTCGTCGTCGTGGTGAAGGACCCCGTCGCGCTGACCGATGTCCTGGTCAACAGCCCGGATATTGATGCACCCAACGCCTTCATGAAAGAACTGATGGCCCGGTGGGCCAAGAAGTATCCCAACGACCCGTTTGTCTCCGACGCCATACACTCCTACGATATGCCCTGGATAATCGCGCAGGCGATGGT
This sequence comes from uncultured Dehalococcoidaceae bacterium, assembly GCA_964422155.1. Classification (GTDB taxonomy): domain Bacteria; phylum Chloroflexota; class Dehalococcoidia; order Dehalococcoidales; family RBG-16-60-22; genus JBGPRB01. Next base: position 15,302 of record CAYQZZ010000023.1, read on the forward strand.
CAAGGCCCAGAGCATTGAGCCGGCCGCGATACTGGCCGCCCTGGAAACCATGACGACCCCGGGCGATATCACCACCAGCCTTGGCCCCGGCTATATGGGCGGGAAGAATAAGTATGGGGTCAACAGGGTGCTCTACCGACCGCTGCCGATTACCCGCATCATGAACGGTAAGATGGAGTTCATCGGCTTCTATAACCCGTAGCAGTAGGTTTAGCGTAGGACTTTACCTGCTTTGATGTGGGAGGGGGCTGGCCCTCAGGCCAACCCCCTCCTGCTGAGATGCAAAACTTTAAGGAGATAACACTGAACTTTTCAATTGATATCTGGTTACAAGCCATCGCCAACGGCCTGGCCTTAGGGTGGCTCTACGTGCTGATGGCTCTAGGCATGATGCTGATGCTCAGCATCATGGGCATCCTGCAGCTGGCCCACGGCGAAATCTATATGTTTTCGGCCTATCTCGTCTTTACCCTGTACAGTACCTACCACTTTAATCTCTACTTAGCCATTTTCACCATCATGATATTGATGGGCATTGTTGGCCTCTTTTTAGAAAGAATTCTCTTCCGGCCCCGTCCTAACCGTGACCCGGTGCTGTCTTCCATCGTTATCTCTGTAGGATTGACCCTGATTTTAACCAGCGCGGTGGTGGTGATTTTTGGCCTTTACCAGAAAAGCCTCCCCCTCCTGCTTTTTGGCTCTTTCTCAATTGCCGGCGGCGGCGTCCCCAAGGACAGGGTGCTGGCTATCACCTTCTCCGTGGCCGCCATACTCTCCCTATACCTCTTCCTCAAGAAGACGCGGTGGGGTCAGGCCATGACGGCCAGCGCGCAAAACCGGGAAGGCTCCTTCCTTAAGGGTATCAACCCCAACCAGATGTCCATGATGGCCGTGGCTATCGGGTGCGCCCTGGCGGGCCTGGCCGGGGGGTTGGGCGGTGCCATCCTGCAGATTCAACCCTATATGGGTTCCCTCCCCATGATTAAAGGCCTGGTGATTATTGTTCTGGGCGGCCTGGGGAGCATTCCCGGGGCCTTAGCCGGCGGGATGATACTTGGGCTTATCGACGGCGTCGTCCCCGTTATTTTCGGCTCGGCGGTGGCGGCCATAGCCCCCCTGATTATCGTCATAGCTATCTTACTACTAAGGCCGAGGGGTATGTTTGGGCATGATTAGAAATAGAATTGTGAAATTGTCCGGCCTGGCGATACTGGTCGTCCTGCTCCTTTTCCTACCCACGATGCTATCAGGCAACCAGTACCTGGTGTCAGTCATGTCGCTGGCCGCTATTAATATCCTCCTGGTCGCCAGCCTGCGCAATATCTTCCTCACGGACCAGATTTCCTTGGGGCAGGTTGGCTTCTCCTTAATCGGTTCCTACGGGGGAGCCCTGCTGGTCATGAAGGCTGGCATGAACTTCTGGGCGGCTCTGGTGCTGAGCGGCTTACTTTCGGCCGTCATAGCCCTGATTCTGGGGTACCCCTTCCTGAAAGTAAAGGGTATCTATTTCTCCATTCTGACGCTGATGACCGCGGAGACCTTCAGGCTGGTGGCCTACTACTGGAGGGAATTGACGGGGGGTACGCTGGGTCTGGTGAATATACCCCCGGCCAGCCCCATGACGTTGCCCTTTATCGGCACCATCAAATTTGATACCGTGACCAATTACTATTACATTGTCATCATCGTCGTCCTGATATGTCTCTTCATCCTTTACCTTTTAGAGCGCTCCCATGTCAACTTCAGATGGAGGGCCATCAAGGACGCGGACGAACTTGCCCTGTCCGTGGGGATTAACGTCATCTGGTATAAGATGATGAACTTTGCCATTGCCTGTTTCTTTGCCGGTATCTCCGGGGTTCTTTTTGCCTTCTTCCAGCGCAACCTGAGTGCCGATGGCGGCTCCCGGTTTGGCATAACCATGTCCATCTATCTACTGGTTTACATGGTGGTCGGGGGGCATAAACACTTTACCGGGCCGATTATCGGTACCCTGGTGCTGACTATAATAACCGAGCTGGTCAGGCCGATGCAGAACTACCAGCCTATGATTATCGGCTTAATCGCCATCCTGGTGATGATTTTTATGCCGAACGGGCTGTCGGGCCTGCCGTCCCAGATAAGGTACTGGTGGCAGCAGAGAAGAAACCTGGGGCAGACCAGGTCAATAGCCCAGGAGTCCGATAGGGAGAAGAGCGAGCCATCCTGAGGCAGGTTGTCAAGTCTTTAAAGGAGGTTTTTGAGATTGGCATTTCTGGAAATTCATAATCTGGATAAATACTTCGGCGGTCTGGCAGCGGTCAATGACCTGAGTATGAATGTGGAACAGGGGGAAATCGCGGGACTGATCGGCCCTAATGGTGCCGGTAAAAGCACCGTCCTCAATATGGTCGGCGGCACACTCCTGCCGACCAAAGGTAAAATCCTCTTCCAGGGGGAAAATATCACCAACTATCCGGCCTATCGCCGGGCCCGGCTGGGCATAGCCAGAGTCTTCCAGAGAAACGCGCTCTTCCGCAGTATGACGACAATAGAAAATATACTGGCGGCTTCCTACCTCCATTCCAACAAACACCTTACGGAGATATTCTTTAAAAATGCCTCGGACCTGAAGCGCGAGAAGGCCCTCTACGATAGGGCTATGGAGCTGCTCAGTTTTGTGGGATTGCAGAAGCAGGCTAATGAGATGGCTACCAGCCTGCCCCACGGCAATCAGAGAGAGCTCTGTGTGGCCATGGCCCTAGCCTCTGAACCCAAGCTACTGCTGCTTGATGAACCCGTAACAGGGATGAACGCGGAGGAGATAGCCGAGATGATGGGCATGATCAAATCTTTAAGAGATAGTAAAGGGATTACTTCCATTGTTGTCGAGCATAATATGAGGGCCGTGCTGGGGCTCTGCGAACACACCGTGGTGCTCAATTACGGGAAGAAGATGATGGAAGGCACACCCAGAGAATGTGTCGACGACCCGGCGGTGATAGAAGCTTACCTGGGGGCAGAAACAGATGCTATTTGAGATTAAGGATTTAAAGGTACGTTACGAAGGTGCCGAGGTCTTAAAAGGCATATCGCTCAACCTGGAGCTGGGGGAGGTGGTCACCCTTATCGGCAGCAACGGGGCCGGTAAAACAACTACCTTGCGGACAGTTTCCGGACTGAAGAGACCCTTCGCCGGCGAGATCTGGTTTGAAGGCAAAAGGATTGATACCATGTCGCCTCAGGATATTGTCAAGATGGGCATCACCCATGTACCCCAAGGCAGGGGTCTTTTCCCCTACATGGCTGTTTATGAAAACCTGAGTCTCGGCGCCTTCCTGAGGAGGAATAGGGAAGAGATAAATAAGGACCTAGACGGGGTGCTGGAGCACTTCCCTAGGCTGAAGGAAAGAAGCAACCAGCAAGCAGGTACCCTCTCCGGCGGGGAGCAGCAGATGCTCGCTATTGCCTCCGCCCTGATGAGCAAGCCTAGGCTGCTTATGCTTGATGAGCCCTCCAGCGGACTATCGCCCATCATGGTCCAGGAGATTGCAAAAATTATCGTGGATATTAATAAGGGCGGTACTAGTATCCTGCTGGTAGAGCAGAATGCCCGCCTGGCCCTCAAGCTGGCCCAGAGAGGCTATGTCCTGGAAACAGGGAAGGTCGTGCTCAGCGGCCCGGCTAATGAGCTGCTTTACAGCGAGCACGTGAAAAAGGCCTACCTGGGCAAATAGCCTCCGGCGGATATTTCCTGCCGTATTGCCCTGCCCACCGCCGGTCAGGTAATATTAGGTGGTGGGTAACCAAGCTTCATTACACTAATAAAGGGAGGCCAAAATGCCAAAGGTAAAGATTACCGTGGTCAAGACATCAAACACTAATGAAATGTTCGGTAAAAATCCACCGGCCAATATCAATAAAGAGATGTTGACGCCACAATGCCATGTCTTCAAGGCAGGCCAGGAATTTATCGTAGATACCAGCCGGGACGCCCCACCCTCCCAGAGCTGGGAGAACTGCCCGCCGGGTTTCTGCCCCTGGGCTTTTACCGATATCCAGCGGGATATAACCCATATCCTCTTCGGCGGCTCCTATCCCTGGATAACGGATAAGGGGGTGGCTATCTCCTGCTGCACCGACGGCCTAAGGCCGGTGATCTTTAAGATAGAGAGAATCCAGGACTAGTCCTGGACGTATTAAATCTAAAGATTATCGCTGTTACTACAAATAAACAAACCACGAAGAACATCATCACCGTAACTGGCCCTGCTTTGAGGAAAAAGTGAGGATAAGGAGTAGGAAACGATGGGGAAAGAAATTTTTGACCTGTCAGGAAAGGTGGCGGTAGTTACCGGTGGTGGGTCTGGTCTCGGGCAGGTTTTTTGTGAAGCCATGGCTGAGTTTGGTGCCGACGTTGTGTGCGTAGGCCGAACCAAGAATAAACTTAAAGAAACTATCGCCAAAATCAAGCCTTACGGGCACCACACCCTGGCCATCATTGCTGATGTAACTAAAGAGCCTGAAATAGAGCGTATGGTAAACCAGACCGTAAAGGAATTTGGCACCATAGATATCTTCTTCGCAAATGCGGGTATTCGTGAAAAAAGTTTCGTCATGATACATGAAAAACCGGTGAAAGATTGGGACGATGTTATAGACGCCGACCTCAGGTCTGTTTTTCTCCAAATGAGGGCCGTTTTTCCGGTAATGATGAAACAGAAAAGCGGCAGCTTTATTACAATTTCCTCCGCCGGCGGGGTATGGCCCCTGGCACAGGACAAATGGATTTACACTCAAACCGCCTATGCTACCGCTAAGGCTGGCTTGATAATGCTAACCAAGGCAGCCGCACGCCAGTACGGCCCCTTTAATATCCGCGTGAATACCATCTGCCCGGGGTATCACCGTACCCCGCTGACTCCACCGGACGAAGTGGAACCTCTCGAAAAAATGATATCCAAATTGCTTCCATTGGGAAGGCCGGGTATGCCGGGAGAAATTAAGGGATTAGCCGTGTGGCTGGCCTCGGGGGCTTCTAGCTTTGTCACCGGCCAGATATTTGTTGAAGACGGTGGCTACCTAGCATAATAAGTACCAAGAAATGCACTAGGGAGGAGAACCATGACCAATAAAAAATATAGCAAATATGTCATCACCCAGCCCAAGTTCGTTACAGAGCTAGCATACCACGACCTCACAAAGATATCCGGCTTTACCTTCCCCGATGAGGTATATCTAGACAAGGATATCCTCAAGGAGGCTAACCAATGGCTGGACATCATCTGGGTCTGGGACAGAACCATCCCGGAGGAAATGCCAGGCTTGCATTCCCACCCTTTTAATGAAATTGTCCTCCTTATTGGTTCCAACCCTAAAAACCTGAGAGACCTGGGTGGTGAGGTGAAGTGGGGAATGGGCGTGGGCAAGGACGCCGAAAGATATATACTTACTTCCACTACTCTCATCTACGTTCCCAAAGGGCTAATGCACGGCCCCCTCATCTACCAGAGGGTGGATAGGCCCATCCTAAATATCGCCATTGGCCTCAACACCGGCGACTATACCTAGAGACTTATTAATAAGCTGTAGCACCACAAACGCCGCACTAAGGAGGTTACCATGGTAGGCAAGGAAGCGGATAGCTGGCTGCCAGTCTCGGTTCTGGAAAAGGGCTTTAATGAAAACAAGCTGCCGGCTACCGACGAGCTGGCGGGCAGGGAGCTCCAACTCTTCTTTGCGGACGGGCGGGTTATCAAATACGCCTTCCAGGACTCAAACCACCTGATGGAGACGGCAGAAGTGGCCGGGGTGCGTCGGGAGAACTATGAGGCCATACACGTCGCCCCCGGTATCTACTTTGTGGACTTCGTCAGGAAGGGCCAGCCCCGCCGCTCAGTCACCATGTGCCTGAACCTGAATACCGGCCAGGCACTGGTAATTGACACCACCGTCCCCACCCGGCGTGAGGCCAACTGCAGCTTCCTTAACCGGATAAGCCGGGGGCTGGATTTAAGCCCCATTAAGGTAGTCATCCTTCAGGCCGGCATCAACAAGCCCCAAGCCAACACTGGGTCGATTGAAAGAACGGAAGACCTGGTGGGCAGGAGGGTGCAGTATATCTACAGCCGACAGCACACCTACGAGCATGTGTACCTTAATCGCCGGTTCTATGCCTGGCAGTGCCTGAAGGGGCCGGAGCAGGGCACCGCCGACGCCGATATCTGCGACTACTTCAAGATAGCCCCGGATATCTACCTGTTTCTCTGGCGGGAGAAGGTGGTGCCGACGGTGGGGGTAGTCATAATTAACTTTAGGGATATGCGGTCCAACGGCAAGATATTCGGCCTGGATATTCCTTCGGGTAAACCCGTTAATTTCACCATGGGGGCCTACGCCCAGCCCGTTAGCGAGGCAGATATTCCTCACCGTTGAATATTTTCTCTCCAATGTAGCATTAGACCCTGCATAGTCACCGTTCCTCGTTCTATGGGGAGCGGCGTGAGAGGAGGAAATTAATATGAGCCGGTCAAAGAGAAGATTAAAAGTAATTGAAGTTGCGGGTACACCTCATGAAATGGGCCTCCAGTATGGCTCCCAGTGCCAGGAAATAAGCAAATTATTTGAGATACTGCGCCAGGCTGCCGGCCTGGACCATAGTACCGCACTCCTGGCTACCGAGAAGTTTGTCCCCTGCATCCAGGCATACTCGCCCGATATCATGGACGAGATCAGGGGCACCGCCGAAGGGGCCGGGGTTGATATCAGGCAGGTGGTCTTCTTGAATATATGGTACGAACTGGGGCTGCGGGGCTTTGCCGGCTGCACTTCCTACGCTGCTAGCGGGCCGGCCACTAAGGACGGCGAGCTCATTATCGGCCAGAACTTAGACCAGGTGGCCGATATGGAAGAGAGGCTGGTTATGCTGAGGATGAACCCCGCTCAAGGGCCACGCATCCTGGCACTGACGATGGCAGGCATGGTCGGGCTGATTGCAATTAACTCTGCGGGGGTGACCGTGGACGGCAATTTGTTGACCCACCAACAGTATATGGGTTTTACGCCGGGCGTCCCGCATACGATATGGCTCAGGCAGGCACAGGCAAGCGTAAATATCGGCCGGGCTTTCGGGGCTATCGCCGGGGCGAAGAGGTCGGGGGTAGCCGTTAATGTCCTGCTGGGGAGCCGCCAGGGGGATATCGTTGATATTGAGGTAACACCTAATGACTTGGGTATTCTGTACCCCAATCGGGGGTTCATCACCCACAGCAACCACTTCTATACGGAGAGGTTCAAGCCGTACGATATGATTGGCACCATCTACCCCGATTCCATCATACGCTCCCAGAGACTGGCTAACCTGATGGAAGAGCACTGGGGCCGGCTCTCCGTGGATGTCATGAAGGAGCTTTTGCAGGACCACAATAACCACCCCGAGTCAATCTGCCGGCATATCGACCCCGAGATTCCTGCGGTGTTACAGATGAAGACCACGGCCAGCATCATCAGCCACCCCAAGAATCAGAAGATGTACATCGCTTGGGGTAATCCCTGCGAGAACGAATACCTGGAGTATCAGTTATAGGAGGGCGCACCATGTTGAAGGAGTATGACCTCAAGGACAAGGTAGCCATCGTCACGGGGGCAGGCAGTGGTGTCGGCAGGGGTATAGCCCTGACTTTCGCCGAGGCTGGTGTGGATGTCGCCGTAGCGGCCCGGACGAAAGAGAAGCTGGATAAAACGGCCGAGGCAATATGTAATCTAGGCCGCAAGGCCCTGGTCATCACGGCGGATGTTACCAAGAAAACGGACGTGCAGAACGTGGTCGCTCAGACCCTGAAGACGTTCGGCAAGATTGATATACTGGTCAATAACGCCGGAATCGTTATTCTTAAGCCGGTGGTCTACGTGCCGGGCATGAAGCTGGAAGGCTGGGGGGTGGCCGACAGCTGGGACACTCCCCTACGCGAGAAGGAATGGCATCAGGTGCTGAACACGAATTTGACCAGCGCCTTCCTCTTCGCCCAGGCGATAGGACCCTATATGCTAGAGCGAAAGAAGGGTAGGATTATCAACATCAGCTCCAACAGTGCTGAGCTATCCCCACCCTATTTCTCCTCCTACTGCGTCAGCAAGGCTGCCTTAAGCATGTTTACCCGCTGCCTTGCCACTGAGTGGGGGTCCTACAATGTCACCGTCAATGCCATCGCGCCGGGCAGTGTGCTTACCGAGCTCAGCGCCCCTGTACTCAAAGACGCCGAGAGAAAAGAGAGGATAATCAAAGCCGTGCCCCTGCAGCGGCTGGCGGAGCCCAGAGAAATAGGCCTGATGGCAGTTTATCTGGCCTCGGATGCCGCCGCCTACGTGACCGGCCAGACCTTTTTAATTGACGGCGGGCAGGTCACCCGGGGTAACGGCTTCTAGCTGTAGTACTGGCTAGAACACCAACCTATCTATTGCCACGCACCTACTGCACTGTATCGGAACTATCTCATCTAGGAGCACACGCATTTTTTCATTGTCGGCCCGTGAGCTATAATAGAAGCAAGCCTTATGGTGAATGCCCATCTGCGCAGGTTATAGTGCCAGAGCCTGCTATGTCCATAAATGCCGAGCACCTCGCCAAGAAACACGGCCCGATAAGGGCGGTGGATGATATCAGTTTCCGGATAAAATGGGGGGAGGTCTTCGGCACCCAAGCTCAAACCAGCTTTTGTGACACCGCTGGGTAATCTGCCGGCTACTGGCTTTGTATTTTCTGGAGTGGTAAACTAGGTGAAAAGTTGCATAGCTACTGGTCCTTAGGAGAGATGTATGAAGCCAACAAAGCGCCGAGGGAAAGTTCAAACAGTGTTGGGATTGGTTGATGCTGAAGTATTAGACATAACCTCAATGCATGAACATATTCTTTTCGATATGTCCATCTGGTGTGTCAAGCCAGCCGAAGCTAGCAAAAGGGGCTTAGCTGACCAGCCGGTCACCTGGCAAAATCTTTATCTTATCCGTGGTAACCGTCTTATTAACAGTGATAATATGCGACAAACAAATGAACAGCTAGCCGTTAAAGAACTACTGTTATACAAAAGGGCCGGAGGTAATACAATCGTAGAACTTAGCCAGAACGGCTTATCTCGTGACCCCATAGGGCTGGCACGCATTTCAATAGCCACTGGCCTTAACATCATCATGGGTTGTGGTTATTATGTAGGGGCCTCGCATCCCCCCGACTTAGCTCATAAGCGCGAAGATAAGATAGCTGAGGAAATTATCAGAGATCTAACCGTGGGTGTTGGTGACACCGGGATTCGTTCTGGCATTATCGGAGAGATTGGCTGCTCGATACCTTTGGAGGATGGTGAGCGAAAGGTATTACGTGCTTGTGCTGCTGCACAACGACAGACGGGAGCACCTCTCAATATACACCCAAGTTTCAGCGATGATTTAGTATTGGAGAATGTTAAAATCTTGAAAGACGCTGGCGCTGATCTCAGCCACACCATTATCAGTCATGTTGACCAGGATGATTTTGGCTCGACCACTTGCCATCGGTTGGCTGATTCTGGTTGTTATCTTGAGTTTGACGCCTTTGGACACCTTGGCTACCCCCACCTGGAGCAAGGGAATATACTGAATTTAACTGGAGATTTAGAGCGAATAAACCGCATCATAGCTCTTATCAAAGATGGATACACTAATCAGATACTTGTAGGTCAGGATATCTGCTTTAAAGATTGCCTTACTCTCTACGGCGGCTTCGGCTACGCCCATATCCTGAACAACGTTATGCCGCTGATGCGGGCCAAGGGAATGTCCGAGGAGCAGATTAATACCATTGTGATAGAAAACCCCAAGCGGGCACTGCAATTTACCTAACGGTTATCAAAAACACCAATAATGGAGAGGAGATAAGCAAATCTATGAAACATCCAGACCTTGCAGGAAAGGTGCAAACCGTCCTTGGCCTAGTTGACCCCGAATCCTTGGGAATAACCCTGCCCCACGAACATTTGCTTTGCGACCTGGCCGCATATTTTATGGAGCCAGCAGAAGCTGGTAGAAAAGGGATAGCCTACCAGCCGGTAAGCCTGGAAAATCTTGGCTGGATTCGCCGCCAGTACTTCAAAAACAGGGACAATTTACAGTTCTATGATAAGGATTTAGCCGTCAAGGAGGCGCTATTATTTAAGTACGCCGGGGGCAATACCATCGTTGAAGTTAGCGATATTGGCCTTGGCCGTGACCCTCAGGGTTTAGCGCATATAGCCCGCGCCACTGGTTTAAATATTATCATGGGTAGCGGCTACTATATCGGCCAAACACATCCAACCGAGCTTGCTAACAAGACCGTAGAGGCAATAGCCGAAGATATTGTGCAGGACATAATCGTCGGCGTTGGTGATTCCGGAATTCGTTCCGGGATTATCGGTGAGATAGGCTGCTCGGCGCCCCTTATGGAAACTGAGCGGAAGGTCTTACAAGCAGCTGCTATTGCACAACAACATACCGGGGCTGCCATTATCGTACACCCCAGTCCGTTCAGCGATGATTTAGCGCTGGAGATTGTAAAAATCCTGCGCGATGCCGGCGCCGACCTCAACCATACGGTTATCAGCCATGTAGACCAGTGGGGCTATAGCCTATCTACCCGCCGCAAAATAGCGGATGCCGGCTGCTATATTGAGCACGACTGCTTCGGGTTCCAGGCCGATTTTGAATTCTCCTTCGGGAAATGGCGAAACCTGCCCAGTGATGCCCAGAGGGTTGACGATGTTAAAAAGCTAATTGACAACGGTTACCTTAACCATCTGCTTTTATCCTCGGACAACTGCACGAAATACCGGCTGGTTGCCTATGGCGGCTGGGGATATGCCCATATTATAGAAAATATTCTGCCCTTTATGAGGGCAAAGGGGATTACCAATGAGCAAATCCACACCATGCTGGTAGAAAATCCGAAACGCTTCCTGCAATTTAACGCCAGATATGGTTTGGACTAACACTTTCCGATTTCAAACGAAACTCTATCATTATTGTTGTATAGGTTAATAAATGGCATATTTTTTATATGTAATAGAACTTGATAAAGAATTTACCCTGACTTCAAAGGCGAAGAAGGAAAATCCTAATACAAGCATGGGTAAACCTTGTATATATAGGCTATATGTCAAGGAGCCCAGAGATACAGTTCTATCAGCATAAAAATGGTTCAAAGAATAGGAGAGTATTAACTAGGGATCGAAGAGATAAGCTATAGGACTGCACGTATATTATTTGCGGGGACTTGCTATACTTGATTGGGCATTTGGGAGACCTCTAGATTGCACCGGGGACGATGTACCTCTATGGAATGAATGGGCGCTCCCACCTGATGACCCCTGATAAGTAATACGGCGGCTTCGGGATCCGAAGACCTCTGATCCGACGCGTGTGTGGTGGCACAGCGGGAACCTCCCAAG
>CAYQZZ010000024.1:0-26477 GCA_964422155.1 uncultured Dehalococcoidaceae bacterium
CCTCTACCAGCGGGCCGATAACCGCGGCAAACGCCTGCCCGGAGCCGATGCCGAACACTGCCACCGCTACGGCGATAGCCAGCTCGAAGTTATTGCTGGCGGCGGTGAAGGCGATACTGGTAGTCTTGGAGTAATCAGCTCCTATCCTCTTCCCCATATAGAAAGATACCAGGAACATGACCACGAAGTAGATAAGCAGCGGCACGGCTATCTTCAGCACGTCGAGAGGTATCTGCACGATGAGCTCGCCCTTGAGCGAGAACATCACCACGATAGTAAACAGCAGCGCCGCCAGCGTGATAGGGCTTATCTTCGGGATGAACTTGCTTTCGTACCATTCACGGCCTTTAGCTTTGATAAGTGCAAAACGGGTTAGCATACCTCCGAAGAACGGGATACCCAGGTAGATGAACACGCTTTTAGCGATTTCCCCCATGGTGACCTCAACGGTGGAGCCTTTCAGACCGAACCAGCCGGGCAATATGGTTATAAATATATAGGCATAAACGGTATAGAAGACAATCTGGAAGACGGAGTTGAATGCCACCAGGCCGGCAACGTATTCCCTGTCGCCTTTAGCCAGCTCGTTCCAGACGATGACCATGGCGATGCAGCGGGCCAGTCCTATCATAATCAAGCCAACCATGTAGTCGGGATACGGCCAGATGAAACCGAGAAACAGGATAGCCAGCAGGAACATCAATATAGGTCCGATAACCCAGTTCTGCACGAGCGATAAAAGCAGCACGCGCCAGTTGCGGAAGACATGCCCCATTTCTTCATATCTCACCTTGGCTAGCGGCGGGTACATCATCAGTATCAGCCCCACCGCTATAGGAATGGATGTGGTGCCTACATGGAAAAATCCGATGAAGTCAGCAACCCTGGGGACAAAATAGCCCATCCCCACCCCCAAACCCATCGCCAGGAAAATCCACAGCGTGAGAAACCGGTCGAGGAATGAAAGTCTGCCGGCTACTGCTTCTGGATTTTTACTCATTTTTATAACTCCTCAAGAACATGATGTTATTTGGTATGCTGAATAAACCCTTCGACGGGATTGGCGGCATCAAGATGCGATTTCAGCTTGCCCTGCTGAGAATGTAATATCCTGTCATAAATAGACCTCTTAACAAACCTAAGCGCTTCTTTCTCGTCGCCATCCGTGACGATTCTCTCCAGTTCCATCAGGTCTTGCTCGTCAAAGGAGACGGCGGTTTTCCTAATTTCAAGCATACTGCGCCTCCATTATTCCTGATGAATTACAGCTAAGGATGATTTACAGCAAGTAGGTGAAAAGATATATCCCCACCCCAATTAAAATCACTCCTCCCACCTTCTTTGAGTAGGTGGAAAAGTTGCTGATTCCCCTGGAAGCCAGTACCCTCTGGGCAAATCCTTTAAGTTATATCTCTCTTTTTGTTTACATTCCTCAGCTTGAGGCAAGAGGCGTAACAGTCTATTATGATATACCTCCAAATCTGCCACCAGTAGCTGTAGACCTGTTCATGCGTGGGGCTGCTCCTGACTTGAGATTGGACACAACCGCACCAAGCGGCACCACCGCCAAATACAGGGATTCCCCCAGTATTAAACGGACAACCTTCAAGGAGATAGGCACGTGGAATGCGGCGCCGATGGAAAAGGCGCAGGGTTTAGTTAGCTTGGGGGACCTCACTGTGTGGGTCGGCTTAAAGAACTCTGATGACCAGGGGACGTATTTTGATGTTCGGGCCGAAGTGTTGAAGAACGAAGTGGTAATTGCCTCCAGTGAGGTCAAGAACCTCAAGAATGTTACTCGGAACCCAGACAAAGCGACGAAGGTGATGGTCGCCTTCGGTACTATTCCTGATACACCTTTCCAAGCCGGCGATATCTTCTCTATGAGAGTTCTGGCCAAAGTAGCAGACACGGGAGGGCATAACAGTGCTGTCGGTCTGCGGTTGTACTACGACTCAGTGAACCGGCTATCATGGATTAATACTATGTTCCGTAGGTGATTTGATGGATTTAGAGGTCAGGTACGGTAAGGATATAGTCATCATTTGGCCGTCTTTGGAGGCTACGTTAGTTGTAGCATTGCCATCCAAATAATTGGAACCGTCCCCACCACATACTTGACAGGGGGGATCTTGCTTGGAGGTACCCCCTCTTGTTGAGGACTAGCATTGAATCATTTCTGACAACACAAAAAGCCAAAATGTTGATAAATAGTTCACGAGTACGAATACTACGACTTGAGCGGGACAAGCATATAACCTATACTTTCCTTAGACAAATCCAATCTGGGGGTGTTCTTGGATCGGGAATCAGCAATTGATGCCTTGGTAAATCATCATTTATCCCAACGATACCATCCAGAGCATCACTATCAAAATGTTGTCAACGCTGATGGTGAGTATTTAGGTGCCTACGTACCTTACATCGGGAAGTCCTATTTTGACATTAAACCTCGTCTACTTATGTATGCCATGTCTCAAAACCTTGGCCGCGCTAGACGGCTCATTAGTACATGGCTCAACAGTTCGGATAAGGGCTTACTTCGTCAGTATCATGATCCAGACACACCACACGTACACGTGTACCCATACGACAACGGCCATCTAAAAGTCATTGCAGCACTCACCTTGAACTCGTACCCGGAAACCCGTTTTGGGGCAGACCAAAACATTGAGGATCTAGTAGTTGTAACAAATTTTGTTAAGTTCTCCTTCTATCGTGAAGATAAGAATGGCAAGCGATTAGATGCCAACCCTCCCTTCGCCATTTACAATGACATGTGGGAGTACTACTGCAAGTACGAGGTCGGTATACTGCGGCCGGACATCATAATCGGAGTCAGCAACGAGGTTACTAACGCTATCGCAGGAAACCTGCAAAGAGAACATGTGCATAACATTATACTGTGTAGAGTTCCATTCCCGGGTAGATTAAATTTAAACTCACGGTGGGTTCCCAAGGGCCGGGAGTTGATCAAAACCACGAACTACGACCCAACTACAGATATATCTGAGATGCAGGCTCTGGTTAAAGGGACTCCCGATGTGAAAGGACGATTGGGTAGAGCTATCGAGACTGACTGGTACTATTTTAAGCAAATGAAAACATATATTAGAGAGCAAATCTCTAGGTATGCTTAGACATTGGACATTTCATCTTTTTATAAGACGACGGCCTAACCACCGGATTGAATATCATATTCTCGACTTATTTCAGACGGTGATTTACCGCCACGGTCCGGCTGTGGCGTGTTATTCCAGATATTGATTGCCAATCCCAGCCATTTGTTGATTTCATTTACCGAATTAACCTTACCAACCCGGTTCACAATTTCTTTGCTGAAATCGTTGATTTGGCTTGATTTCATGTGAGAAAGCACAAGCTTCTTCCACTGAGCCGTGGTCATAATGAGATTCTGGCGACCTTCTGCTTTAACCGCCTTCGTCATCCTGGCCACCGCAGCTTTTAAAGTATCATCGCGTGGTAGTTCCACCTTCGGACTGTCTTCAGAGGATTCAAATCTTTGCTGTAGCATTCTTTCCAGATCTATCGGGTTGAGCTGAAATTTCTTCAACATGGCCTGCATACCCGGCATGATGCGTATCGGCCACTGCAGCCAGCCGGGACCAACCAGCCATCCGCGCCGTCCAGCGGGGATAATATGGGCATACAGAGCATCATCCCGATTAAGGAGCCGGCTGAGCTGGCGATTATCGACAGTGAATTCTTCATCCTCTAGCCTCAGGATTAAGCCTCTTCCCGGATTAACCATGGCTACCATCGCCAGTACGTACCGAGAACCTTTGATTGAATCAATTGCAGAAGTTAGATCGCTCCCACTGAGGATAGCGGCTGCGGCAAGCTCCGCGGGGCAACGTCCATCCGGTAGTTTGAAGGTCATAGCAAACCAGCCCAGGAAGCGCCGTTCCCGGCTGGTGACATCACCGGTGCCTTCCATATAACGGGCTTCGCCCGGTTCATCATACCCGAAGAAATCCCGACGGGCATCAGACCTGATATCAGCCAGGGTATCGCTCTGTAAACACCATCCAGCCAATTGCTCAACCATGTTAGCGTTTAACGTCATAAACCTACTCCTCGATTAAACTCACATCGATATCGTCAAGCCATTCCAGGGCCCTTTCCTGTACCTTGGCATCCTTAAACTGAAACCACCTCTCCCTTTCCTCAGGGTAGTTAAGCAGCACATCCTTGAACCGGCGGAAAGCTCCCTTACCGTTTATGGCCACCTCAAGTAATGCAGCGAGACGCTCGTCCTTCACCGTGGCAATGAAATCTTGCATTTCCTCGTACCCCTCATGGGATTCGGCTTTCGGTATTCGCTCGTAGCGGTCGGACTCTTCCTCAATCTTGTCTTTTAGTTTCCCGGTTTCTTCATCATCCGTGTATTCCGAAAGAAAAAGAATTTCTCCGGTTTCGAGGTCAAGGTAATACTCATGCTCGTAGGAGCTATCCTCCATTGCCGAACATAATTCATCCAGATCTATTTTCAGTGTCTTCTTTTTCTCCATGTTTCACCCCCGGTGTGCCGGCAAGTGGTTTTTCTTGATTATAATCCATGTCGGGGACTTACTTGCAAACCGGCCGATTCCTTTTTCCACTGTGCTGATTATACCGTAGAACACGTGGCATCTTGAAGCGGAGACCTTCATAGGTTGAGTACATAATGAACAATTCATCGTAATGGGACATATCCTAATAGACCAATTTGTCACACCAACAATATCTTGAAAGATCAAATGCCACTTGTTCTAATGGCCCGGTGCGGGCCAAGAAAAGTCGAAACAGGGTCGGCCCTTTGCTTTTCTTTAGAATTAAACTATCAAATGTTCCACTAGACTTGACGGGTGCCATAACAAATTAGCTTAGTTGCATATTCATCGAGCTGTGCTTGTCTGATTGACCCGAACAGCGCCCACAACATAACCTGCATAAGGTCATTTATTGTCATAACCCTGCCAGATTAAGTACAATCAGCTTTTCTTAAGGGCACGAAACAACAAGATAAGGTGTATAGAAGCGAAAATAGCGCCCATATAAGCCCGCAAATCAAGCCTGATAACACCCCTAGCAAATTCATTAGGACATAGTAGGATACTCTAGCTAGAAATATGGCAGTTAAACGCCCTTATTGATGACATTGAAACATCCTAAGAGCAAGAAAATAGCGCTGCATGGTTATCGAAAAGGCGGTTATGGAGCCACTGCAGGCAAGCAGGTAACCGCTAGGTTCAATAGATATTCCCAAACGGACGGTTCGTTAAGAGTTTGGACTATTTCTCAGAAGGGTTTTTATGTGGGCGACGGTGGTTGACTAGGTGACGGTGGCGGCAACTGGTCACCGGTTTTCACCGGGTGGACAATATCCTGGTAAGCACGCAGCGCCTTTGCCCCCTCCAGATTGCCTTTCTCAAGTAAGTCTTGATAAATTTTTTCACGGGCTTGCTCCGGGGTTAACCCCTTGGCCTTTAGACTACCTATGCGGAACCAATACCATATCTCTGCTTTCTCCATTTCTGCTTCCACACCCAACCTCATAATAGCATCGCGTTCTACTTGAGAAAGTGTGTCGGGTTTGACCCGCCCTTTCCTCTCATTTTCCATGCTTCCCCGAGCACCTTGTGAACAATTGCCATAAATTTATTCTCTTCTTTTATATCGGCATCTACGTCTTCACGATATCTCTTATACTCCCGCATATAGTGTTGAAGAGCATAGCAGACATCTTCATATTTTCCACTATTATTGGTTAAATGGTCTGAAAACAGCAACGCCAACTCCAGCGCTACATACCGTCTGTGGTCGGCATCCGCATGTACTGGAAAATAGAACTTCCCGGTCATTAACCGCCGCAGTCCATGGGGTTGAGACAGGATAGTTTCGAACTGCTCTTTCGGAATCTCGCAAGCCCCGGCAAACAACTCTATGTTTTTGTCTCGGTCCGGTGCATTCTTCTTGAAGAGACTCTGAACGTAGGCTAACTTTCGTTCGAAATTCGGACCAAGCCGCTTCCAGTCGCGGAAATACCGGCAAACGGTAGTCTCCTTTAACTTTAATTCTTCCGCAACCTCGGCCGGCCTTTTCCTCTGGTCAAATAGTTCAAAGCATCTTGCTCTTAAAGACAGCCCTGCTGTGTCACGCTTTATGGGGTGTTTCCGTTTTTTACTGATGTGGAACAACTTTCTAAGTTTCATAGATATTTTCCTTCTTTAAACTAATCACGGAGATCATATTGGTTAATAGGGTGACAATTTCGATGGGGAGCCAAGATGGGGCAGGATTCCCTGCCGTTTCAGTGTTCTTTTCACTGTGCTGAAATCCGGGTTGATGTGAAAATCTATCCGCAAGATTCTCGCGACTGCTCTATAGCCATATCCTAGACGGTATAAATCAATCACAATGGATTCAAGTTCTGCTGGAATCGTCCTCGGCCTGCCGGGTTTCCGGACCGAAGGGGGTAGTTTAATACTCGAGATTGGTCCGATATTTATGTCGTCTTTCATCAAATCACCCGTGGCAAAATAGTGGTAAAAATCACCTGATTCTCCGGTTACTATCTTACAATTTGGTTTTTCTATTGCCAGAGCTTCTCATACCAGGCTTTATGCTCTTCGCTGGCGATTTTCCTGTCTTTTACGATGGGTGTGATGCTCTGGTGCTTGGTCTTCATGATACAGGCCTCTATCTAAGTGTCTGACGATTTAACCTGTGGGTGATATTGTCGTGGAGGGGGAGTGGTGGATGAAAGGCGGATCCGCATCCTCCTTTTTCTTTTTTGCCACCGCTCCCCCAGGCTGAAATAAGTTCAGTTTCTTAGGCCTGCCACCCATTCTCCCCCACTGCGAAGCCATACAGGGATACTTAAAACGTAAAGCGTTCTGACCCAGTCGGCCGATTTCTGAATAAAAATCTCGGCCTCTTGTACTTAATGTTTTTATACCGCCCATTTTTCCTGCTTCAGTGACGGTTAGGCTCATTTGATTTCACCAAATAAAAAAGCTAGCGTTTTAAGCTAGCTTACTATATTGGGGTGTGGTTTAAAGCCTGATTTTACGAGCTTAGTAAAATATTCTTTTTTTATTCATCTTAATCATTGGAATTGATACCCACCAATTTTCCGAATTTTCGCACTGCTATACCTACGTTTTTGGCATAGGAGATAATGGATCCACCAGGCGTGTAAGTTTCTTGTTGGGCGATCTCATCATACTTCTTACCATTTACAAAGTGCTCAAACCACCATCGCGCGTGCCGTACTAAACTACTTGGATATTCTTTGATACCAATTTGCTTCAGTTTCTTTTCGTAGTCATACAGCCTATCAGCTATTTCAGAGGTAATTTCATCCCGGCTAAACACGAAGAACGTCCAGGCAGATACTTCAATTTTGAGTGGAGGCAATGGTGGAGGCCAGGGTGCCATCGGTTCAATTAGCTCCAATGGTATTCCTTTAGTCTTTTTATCATGCATTGTACCGCCGTAGAGCTTAACGGCTTTCCTTCTTCAGTAAGCCATAGTTCTTCCCTGTCATTACCTGGACGGTTCATGAGATAACGCCAGAGCGATTTCTGGGCTACTTTGCCGATTCGCACGATTGCTTTCCTTGCTTCCCTTGCCCATGACCCTTATATTCCCGTTTGAAGTGTTTACATCCTGCATTCTCATGCCGGTTAATTCTGATAGCCTTACGCCGGAATCTAAAAGCACTAGCACTATAGCTCGGTTTCGACTGCCTAAAAACTTGGCGTTACTCTCGTAGTCTTTATCGCAGACAGCCAGCATACGGCTAACTTCTTCTTTACTGTAAGGCTTGATTACTTTGTCTTTAGGTTTAACCACCTTGATTTTTGCCGTTGGGCTTTCCGGTAAGAAACCTTCTCTTACAACCCACCCGAAGAAATTGGCCAGCACCACGTAATAATGATGGACCGTTGTGTGCGTTACTTTTCTGCGAGTAGGTTCTGTCCCGTTACCTTCCACTCCCCACCTGTTCGTTTCGTTAGTGACGTAGCTTAAAAAGTCGCGTATGTACCATTCGGAAAGCATACGGATATCGTCAGGCCACTCTTTTATTTGGGCATACCAGAGGAAACGTTTGAGGTTTTCTGCGTAGAATTCTACGGTGCGCGGGCTTTTACCCTCTGTCTGTTTGGTGAGTACGAATCCGTTTACCAGGGACTTGAGGGAAGTCCCCGGCTTCGCCCCCGATTATCGTGAAACAACCATGCTTAATCTTGCGGATTCGCCGTAAATTTATCGTATCAGGAGGTCTCAACGTGTATTTTTGAAGCTATGGTCGGGGCGGGCAGATTTGAACTGCCGACCTTCTGAACCCCATTCAGACGCGCTAACCAGGCTGCGCTACGCCCCGCCGGGCCTGGCAGAAGTGCGGGAACAACATCCATAATAATATGTTAGCTGGATGGTATTGTCAAACATGTAAGGTTAATATACTGGATCTTTTCTCCACCGGACACTGGTAATCTATTGATATCCTTAACTTGACATGAGAGCGGTAGTGATGTAGATTTTTTCTAGGTTGGCTTTTACCGCCAGCTTTTTTAAGACAGGGTAAACCCAAAATATGTAAAGGAGGAAACATGCCACTAGCGTTAAAGGACAAGGTAGCCATCATCACCGGAGCCAGCCGTGGTCTGGGAAAGGCCTTCGCCTTAAGGTTCGCCGAGGAAGGAGCTAAACTACTCATTACTACTACTAATCCTGAGAGAGCTCAGGGCACCGTTAAAGAGGTAAAGGCAAAAGGCGGGGAGGTAGCAATTATTCAGGCCGATATCTCTGTTGAAAGTGATACCAAAAAGATAGCCGATAAGGTCATGAAGCAGTATGGTAAGGTGGATATCCTTATCAATAACGCCGCCATCTGGTACGGACTTAACATTACGCCCTGGGATGCCTGGACGGTAGAAGATTGGGAACGGATTTATAAGGTGAATGTCATCGGAACATGGCTATGCTGCAAAGCAATAGCCCCATTGATGGTTAAAGCGGGTAAGGGTAAGATTATCAATATCGCTTCTAACATAGCGCAGGTACCGGCAGCTCAGTTGTTTTTGCCCTACTCCTGTACCAAAGGGGCGCTTTACACGTTCACTCATTCCTTAGCCAGAGCCTTGGGTCCTTCTGGTATTAATGTTAACGCCATCGCTCCGGGATACACCGCTTCTGAGGCCAGTTTAAACCAGCAAAACAGTGATAAGATATTTGAAATTGCCACCGGCGAACAAACTATGCATCGGCGCGGGCAGCCGGTTGACATGGTGGGCGTGGCTGTCTTCCTTGCCTCAGCGGAGTCCGATTTTATTACCGGGCAGGTGTATTACGTCGATGGCGGCACCGTAATGCTTTAGTTATGAAGGGAAAAAAGAGGGGGGGCAAAAACCCCCCTCTTACCTGTACTTCCCTGAATAATAGCCTCTATTTATAGACGCCGTATTCCTTGGTGGCGTCAATCATCGCCTTGACGTTCTCCGGAGGTACTTTCTCGATTACCGCCCCGCTCATCATGATATAGCCGCCGCCTTTACTGGCATCAGCGACGAGTTTCTTAACGGAATCCCTTACGTCCTGGGGTGTGCCAACGCTCAAAGTAGCGATAGACATGTTCCCGCCGATGCAGGCAACATCTCCGAGTATTTCTTTCGCCTTGGCCATATCGGTCGTATCGAATCCCCAGATTATCTTTCCCTTCGGTACGTCCCGGATAATTTTGAGGCGCGTATTATAGCCGCCCTCGGCCCAGGGGAACGGTATGCATCCCTCTTTAATCAGGCCGAGCATGAGTTCCTTGAAACACGGCCAGTAGAACTTCCTGAACTGCTCCTCGGAGAGGAAGCCGTCAGCGCCTTTATGCAGGGGGATAAAAACTATCGGGCAGCCGTTTACCTTGGCGTTGGCGACGCCCATCTTGACCATAATCGGCGTGAACTGCTCCATCGCCCGGATGAGCTTATCCGGCTGCCGGTACATGTCCAGCATTATCCCCCGCGTGCCTCTGAGGGTATCGCCGATGGTATCGAAGGGCACTTTGGTGCCGCCGCCGAAGAACCCCGGGAACCCGGCTGCCGCCATTTCCGCGCCATAGCCGGCGACCGTCCCTATCCATTTAAGGGCTTCGCTGCCGGCATCCATCAGCGCCTTTAAGGCAGCCTGTACCGGCGGCAGGCCGAAGGGCACCAGGGCGGCGGCGGTGAACCCGCCGTACATCTCCGTCATATTGGTAAATGGACTCAGCATCTTGAGGCTGTCCAGGGCGGCCATGGTGCGGGGCAGGAAGGTGGTCATGAAGAAAAAGGTGGGGTCATCGATGAGGGCGTCATATTCATCCGCCTTCATATATTCGCCCTCGATGCACTGGTAGGAATACTCGGGGGCAACGCCGTGACCGGGCCAGGCATATAGTTTGTAGTCGAGAATATCGTGGGCCTTTCCCGGGGGAGATATGGTCACGCTGCCGTGGGCGTCCGGCTGCATGTCCAGGACATATTTTTTAAACGAGCTCATGAGCTTGTCATAGTCATACATCACGTCCCGCGGGGTGAAGCCGGCATAGTAAGCGGGGAAAAAGCCCGTCATGGGAAAGACCGGCACCCTATCGGGCTTTTTCATGTTGACGGCATCCATAATCCTGGTTACCCTTCCCTTGTAGGCTTTCTCGGCGTCGGCGCTGACGAACTTCACGCCCGGCGGGGAAAGCCACTTGCCTATTAGGTCATTCCGCTTTTCATCTGCGGTCATTTCTTCCCATTTCTTTTCCATTTTTTCACCTCCTGCAATTTATACGTTGGGGATTATTATTTTGCGCCTGACCATTTCCTGGCAAGCGTGACGCCGGCCACGGCGTCTTTACCAAAGGCATCGGCGCCGGTGTATTTCACTATTTCATC
Source organism: uncultured Dehalococcoidaceae bacterium (assembly GCA_964422155.1). Taxonomy (GTDB): domain Bacteria; phylum Chloroflexota; class Dehalococcoidia; order Dehalococcoidales; family RBG-16-60-22; genus JBGPRB01. Next base: position 10,926 of record CAYQZZ010000024.1, read on the forward strand.
GGTAATCTGGCCGCCGCCTATCATAATCTTGGTCTTGTCTCTCAGGCCGGCGGCTTTTATAGCTTCGATGGTCTGTTTCATGGAGTCATAGGCCAGCGTCAGGAATCCGCTCAGGCCGACGATAGGAGAGCCGGTTTCCTTTATCTTATCGACGAACTTCTGCACCGGCACATCGACGCCGAGGTCGAATACCTCGAAGCCGCTGACATCGAGCATGAAGACGACGATGTCCTTGCCGATGTCATGGATATCACCGGCCACCGTGCCGATGATGACCTTGCCCTCGCGTTTGACGGCGCCTTCCTTGGTGAGCTTGGGCTTGACCATTTCGTTAATCTTTTTCAGTATTTCGCCCGAATATACCAGGTCGGGGATAAAATACTCGCTTTTCGAAAAACGCACCCCCACGGTTTCCATGCCGCGCCTGGCGTCATTGAGAATACTCACGGGGTCGGCGCCCGCGTTCAGCTTTTCCCGGACGATTGCCAGCGCCTCGTCTTCCTTCAGGTCGGCCAGTGCTTTAGATAAATCTTTTGCCATATTTTTTACCTCCTTTACCTGTAGTGAGCTTTTTGCCCTTCAGCATAAGCATGTTAAAATCACATAGCACAATCGGGTTTGTTTAACACATCTTAGCGACTTCCATGAAAAAATTCAAGGTGCACCGTATGTAATAAAGAGGAACTCCCATCGATAATACAACTTACCTGTGATACTTACAAATAGCTTCTCTGCAATTTAACACGGCGACTATTTGATTGCAATATAAAATTATCTATGATATTATAGAGAACACTCTGGATATTTATATTTGCAGGAACTTGAAGAAGCTGTGTTTTTTAATGAAAGCAGGAGGTGCACCTGATACCTGCCTTGGCAGGTAGATAAAAATGGCGCCGTCGAAGTTAGACCTTCATAGCCTCGTCGTCTTCTATTATATTGCCAGCGAGGAGAGCATAACTGCCGCTGCCGATAAGTTATGTCTCACTCAACCTACTGTAACCTATCATATCAGGTCGCTCGAGAGACATGTCGGACTTAAACTCCTCGACATAAAGAGGCAGAAGGTATTCCTGACCCAGGCCGGTGTCGGCCTCTTTAAATATGTGAGTGAAATTTATCATCAGATGACCGGCGCCGAAAAGTATCTGGAGAACCTTAAGGAGGCCAGTCTCCGCATCGGCATATCCACTACTTTCAGCACCTGCCTTGCTTCGGCAGCATCCGCTTTTGAGAAGCTCTATCCTCATGTAAAACTGGTTATCAGGAGCGCCTCTTCCTTCGAGGTTGCTGAGGACGTTCTTAATTCTGAGGTAGACCTGGGGGTTGTTGTCAGTATGGACTATGGCAATCCCAAACTGAAATCCGTGGCGCTCTCATCCCAGGAGAAATTGGTGCTCGTGGCGTCTCCTTCGAGTTCCATCGCTCAGAGGCAGCGCCTGGCGTTCGTGAACCTCTGCGGTTACCCGCTGATACTGGGGCCGGAGACATCCGCCACACGCCGGATTCTATTCAGGAAGCTGAAAGTTGGTGGATGTCTTATGTCCTCCCCTATCATAGTGGAAGTCAATAGCTCCGAATGGGGTATTAGTCTGGTTGAAAACGGGGAGGGCGTGGGTTTATATCATATCAAGAGTGTGGAAAGGTCTATTTCCGAGGGACGACTTAAAATACTGCCGCTTTCCGGCGAGATTTGGGTGGGTGTTGATGCCATTCTCCGCACTGACGCTCCCGAACACCCGATGGCTGAGAAATTTATGTCCCTGGTTAAAGAGGCATTCGGGACTGGCCGCGAGAAACCGGTGCCCCGTGCCGTTGCCGGTCAGAGAAGATAAAAAAACCCTCAGCGCGCTATGATATCAGACATCTAAGAGCCTCCCTGATATCCTCGGCCACCATTCTCCTCTTGGATTTTTCGATGAGGAAGTTTTTACCCGCCGGTGTATATGACGGGAAGACCCTTTTATCTTCAAAATAATACTTCTGCCCCCTTATCTTGTATGTCGAACCGGCCGGTATCACTTTCTTCCCCGACTGTTTCTTCCAGACATCGTTCATCATTTTTATCGCCACGTCCCCCATGAGCATAAACACCTTGATATTCGGGAACAGGGCAAGCTCCTGTTCCAGCAGCGCCGAGCAGTTTTTCATGGTTTCCGGGGAAACGGCGTACTGTGTTTTGCCGCACTTGATGGCTGTTGTAATGTATACGCCCAGGTTTAAGATATCCTGCATGGAGGATACATTTTCACCGGCGTCTTTGAAGGCCTGGAGGGTAGTCTGTAGATAAAAGGGGTTACCAGCGGCATAGAAATAGTCCGCTATATCATTGGGCGGGGCTTCCGTTATCATCATGATTCTGATGTTTTTTGCATCAATTTCCACGGGTGGCAGGACATAGCCGTTTTTATCTATATCCGTGCAGGGGAATCCGATACATTTTATCTGTTCGATGATTTTCATTTAAATCCCTTTACAATGCCCGGCTGGCTATCTCGGCAATATCGTAAATCTCCATCTTTTCCCCGTACTTTTTAACCGCGTCTTTGAAATTCCTCTCGCACCACGGGCAGGCGGTGACCAGCGCCGTCGCCCCCGTGGCCCTGGCCTCTTTAAGCCTTTCATTGGCCGTCCACAGGGCTAAATCGGTATTAGCCTGGCTCACGCCGGCCCCCGCCCCGCAGCACCAGGCATTCTCCCGGTGGCGCTCCATCTCCACCAGCTTTATTCCGGGGATACTCTTTAACACATCCCGCGGAGCTTCATACACGCCGTTATCCCCGAGATGCCGCCCCAGGTGGCAGGGGTCGTGATAGGTGACCTTCATCGGCACTTTTTTCGTGAATTTGATTTTTTTATCTTTTATCAGCTCGTCGAGGTACTCCACCATGTGCTGCACCTCGAACTTCATTTCGATATTTACACTGGGGTAAAGCTTTTTAAACGTGCTGTAGCCGTCGGAGCAGGAGGTAACTACCCGGCTCACGCCCAGCGAGTTGAAGGTCTCCAGGAAATGTTCGGCGTACTTGGTGAATTCCCCCATATAGCCGATTTCATAAGCGTGGCCGCCGCAGCAGGACTCCTCTTTACCCATGATGCCGATATCCAACCCTCCCGCTTTCAGGAGTTTGATGGCGCTGCGGGGCACCTCCCACAGCTCTGGGTCGAAAGAGAGCATGCAGCCGGCGTGATAGACCACGTCCGCCTTTTCCTTTCCAACATCCTTGATTTTCATGCCTTTAGCCCATTCGCCGCGCTCCGCTTTTGGCTTACCGAAGACGTTGTCGTCCTTTTTCAGGCTATCCACCATGACCATGTAAGCAGGATTAAGGTTCCCCTGCGTCACCGCTTCCGTCCGCAGGGCCTGGACTATTTCGAAGATATGCTGGTGGTGATAAACGCCGCACTGCTGTTCGCAGGAAAGGCAGCCGGTGCAGGCATATATCCGCTCCCGTATATCATCATCATCCAGGTTTAATACCCCGTTGACAACTCCCCTGGCTATCAGCATTTTCCCCGATGGAAAGTAAGACTCGAGCTGGTACCTTTCTCCGGCGGGACAGGCTGGAGAAAATATATTGAGGACACCCTTGCAGGTGCCGCAGTGCGAGCATCCGTAGAGCCATTCCTTTACTTCATCAAGAACCATCGTACCCTCCTTTATCAAAACTGAATCGCGGTTAATCCTCGGGCATGCCCCATCGGCCGGGGTTCATGATGTTGTTGGGGTCCAGCATTTCCTTAACCCGGCGGTGCAGTTTCAGCCAGTCGGGGCTCACCATTTCTTCCAGCTTTCTCACCGCCCAGACCGGGGTCTTGTAAGGGATGTAGCCCGTCTCCAGCACCATATCGAGCTGTTCCGCGCACAGGTCCTGGATTCTTTTGACCAGCGCGGGGTCTCCTTTATCGTAGGGGAGCATCCATCTCAGACCGGCGAAGTGCCCCTCGTTCATCATGCGGGTATAGCAGGTGCGGGTGATATCGTATTTATCCTGGAGTTCGCAGCCCCTTTTGACCGTCTCCAGCCACCGGCTCATGGGGCCGTAGGTGCCCACCCACATTAGCCCCCCTCCGGAACTGAGCACCCCCAGAGCCTGCATGGGGAAGGCGGCGGTGGTGCTGGGCATGGTATCCGGACCGGTAAACTTATAGCCTTTGCATTTATCCCTCACCGCCTCTCCGACGGCTTCCACCTTGGCGTTAAGCTCGTTTTCGGTATTACCGGTAATCTCCGCCGTGATGACGAACTCCGGCTCATCGGGGAGTCTTTGAGTTGCCGGGTACAGGAACATCTTTTTATGCTCGTATGCCGCCACCCCGACCTTGTTCAGGGCGAAGGATGTGCCGATAAGGTCGTCGGGTATGCGGGTGCGTATAATCGTCTGGAAAATTTCATAAGCGCCTTCCAGGTCCATCGCCATGAAGGTCACGGCATTACTGTGCTTCGGATTGGGCCAGAGACTTACCGCTGCCTTGGTGATGACGCCCGTGGTTCCCTGCCATCCCAGGAAGAGACCGTCCAGTTCGGGGAAGGGAGCGATGGCCTGCCATGTTTTGCTGGCGGCGCATGAGCCGATTTTCACCACCTCACCGGTAGCCAGGGCTACTTCCAGTCCGGTGACCCAGTGGGAGGCGGCCCCGTATCGGAACGACAGGTTATCGAGTCCCTGCACGATGGCGTTGGCGATGACGCCGGTGGAGGGGGGTGAAAAGGCGTAAGTATATTTCAGGGTGGGGTGGTGCTTATACAGGTAGGCTTTTATCTGACCGAAGGTTACGCCGGGCTCGACCACGGCATACATGTCGGCCTCGCTTACCTCTATGATGCGGTTCATCCTCTTGAGGTCGAGCATGATGCCGCCTTTGAGAGGGATGGTCAGACCGCCGACGTTACCTCCGGTGATATAAGGAGTGACCGGAATTTTTTCTTTGTCAGCCAGGCGGAGAATTGCCTGTACTTCCTCTAACGATTGCGGCAGGACGACCATGTCCGGCCAGTTGGGCTCCGCCGGTGTGAGGTCATAGGAGTAAATATACAGGTCGGCCGGATTGGTGGAGACAAACCCGCTGCCTGCGATTTTTTCCAGTTGCTCGACGAGCCTGCTTTTTACTGCTTCTATCATTTTCCCACCCTCCTTACAGTATGGTTTCTCCCCGGGGGAAATAGCACCTCGGTTTTCTCATGGTCTAATATTGACTTTTGGGTAAATAATTGGTTTTGTTTGGTTTTGGTTGCACCCCCTTGGGAGGTTGTCATTGCGAGGGCACGCTAGTGCCCGTGGCAATCTCAACAAAGCATCATCGGGATTGCTTCGCCTTCGGCTCGCAATGACACAGCAACTAAATGCAAACAGTACCAAATAATTTACTTCTTGCTTTTAGTCGGGTCTTCCAGCTTACCCGGCCCGAATGAGGAGTAGTCCAAGTCATAGAACTGACGGCAGGCCGCAAAATACCCTAAATGACTACCACCCATAACCAGTTTCGCTATTGGTGCGTCGCGATAGTACTTCTCGTAGTGGTTCTCACGAACATAGCCGTAGGAACCCATGAGCTCCATCCCCTTCAGAATCATGTCCGATGCCGTCCTGGTAATATAAGCATGTACCGCATGTCCCTTGGCCACCATGCTCTTTGTGTCCCACATACCATAGATATCCATATGGTCATACTCATGGGCCAGTTCCAGGAAAGCGGCTCTGGCCACGGTTATAAACGAGGCTATCTCGCCGAGAATCATGGCCGCATCAAGGTGCTGTTGAATCAGCCTGCCACCGGCTACCCTCTGCCCCGTGTAGTCAAGAAGTACATCAAAGGCGCCCTGAAGAATGCCTACCATGTGTCCTGAATTGAGGGGAAAAGGAGCGGACGACGCTGTTTCAAAGATAGACCAGGCCACGGGACCCTTCAGTCCCCACTCCCTGGGTACCCTGACGTTATCAAAATAAGTAGAGGTGTTCCTGTCAGCATGCATGCCGCATTTCACCTCGAATTTGCCGTGAGAAACCCCGGGCCAGGGTTCAGGTACGTAAATCAGGGCAAAAGCGTCTTTCCCCAACCTCGGGTCCATGTTACAAATTACGCAGTTGAGGTCAGCCACGCCGGCATTGGATGCCCAGAACTTGTTGCCGTTGATAACCCATTCGTCGCCTTCGAGTTTAGCCCTCACACTTATCGTTTTACCTTCATTGGTGAGATTCTCAATATCACAGGCAGACTCGACTTCACTCATGTTGAAGCAGGCGGCGCGAAGTTCATTGCCAACGAACATGGGCGCGAATTTATCAAGCACGGCTTTCGCCCACGCCTTCGCCTCGGGGGTGGGTGCCATCAGGTACGCCAGGGTAGCCGGTGTCCATCCCCAGTCGGTGACGGCGCTGTGCATACTTATACCGTAGTCGCCGCGCGCTATCTGCTCCTGCTTCAGGGCGCCCGAGACTATGGAAAGCATCTCGTTTCCACCGTAGTCTTTCGGTATCATATTCTTCTGGCAACCGAGGTCTACCTGTAATTTTTTCAGGATGGGGTTAATTATTTTTTCATGTGTTACATCGTCGTCGATTTTGTCACGGACAGGCATAATTTCTTTGTCGGTGAAATCGGCAATTGTCTTTTGCAGCATTCGTGCCTCTTCATTTACGAAACACTCCGGGTACTGCAATTTGTACCATTGGCTGGTTTGGTCTAACATTTTCCTAACCTCCTTTAATTAATACTTCATAGTTGAACAGGCAGGTTAACTCTGCCTGATTTGCTGGAGTTTCACCGCCAGGTTAGCCCCGGCTTCCTCGGGCGTTTCGCCGGCTACTATCTCGCATTCCACTTTTCTATCTGGTATAAATAACCGCAGTGCCTTGCTTCTCCGCCCCGCAGGTATATCGTCACCCAGGTCATTGACTTTCCAGGTGGTGAACGGCTGCTTCTGGGCCGCTATGAGGCCTTTGACCGTTGCCTGGCGCAGTTCACCCAGTTCATGGCTGACCGTTACCAGACAGGGCAGGGCAACCTCGACCGCTTCATGACCGTCAGCCATGGCCCGTTCCACTCGTACCTTCCCGTCCTTGACCTCTATTTTCTGGGCCACCGTTACGCTGGGGATGCCGAGTAGCTCGGCTATGCCCGGGCCGACCTGTCCGGCGTTAGTATCGGCAGCCATCCTGCCGGCCAGGATGAGGTCATACGCTCCCAGTTTCTTGATAGCTGCCGCCAGGAAAGAGGCGGTGGTATAGCTGTCAGTATCCTCGAAAATTGTGTCCTCAATCACGACCAGGTCGTCGGCGCCTACCGCCAGGCCCTTCTTCACCACCGCTTTGGGTATGGACTTACCGGCACTGATTATCGTTATTTTACTCGGCTGCTTTTCCTTGATTCTGAGGGCGGCCTCAAGAGAATTTTCATCATAAGGATTTATTACCGGCGGCACGCCCTGTCCCGGGATAACGCGGCGTCCTTCGGTGTCAATTTTAAAGGTGGAGGTGGGTGCTTCCGGGTCGATGACTACCTTGACACATACGATGATATTCAGCATGTATATCCTTTTATTAAAATGTTCCGGCCATAAAAAGCCGTGTATCGTGCTGATTCAGCCACATGATATATTTTTCAAGACGTAACGTCAAACTCTGCGAGGAAATCATTGAAAAAAGAAGATAAAGGCTTGATTTTATGCGGATTATTCCTTAGAATTTATATACGGTCGGAACACGGGCGGTTAGCTCAGTTGGTCAGAGCGTCAGTATCACACACTGAAGGTCGGGGGTTCAAAACCTCCACCGCCCACCACACTGATTAATATTATTAATAATTCTCTTAAAGCCTTTAGTCTTTTTACGCATTTCCGGAGTTCCATTTTGTCGGCTATATTACCTTAAAGCTGTAACCTGTGTATAACTGACCTTTCGGGGATTATTCTGGCCATCGTTTATCAATCACCTCCAAAAGAAATATTCAACAATTGATATTATGTATTGACAAAAATTGGGCAGAGTATTATGATATGCTGCAAGCTCGCGCTGACCATGAGATGCTATTTATCATGGAGGTGTCAAAGTGAAGAGGTTATCTGCTCTTATCTTGGTCTTCGCCGTCGCCTTTACTGTATTCTTTATCGGTCCCCCTTTTCTCGGTAAATCGTTCGGACCTTATCCGCTGATGAAAGTGGCGGACATTTTTGACATACTAACTCCTCTGGTGCTTCTCCCGCTATATTGGCTTCTATATCGTATGAGCCAGAATAAACCTCTCGGTCTTTCTGGGATGGTTGTCTTCTTTGTCTTTGCGGCGTTCTGGGCGGCAGGCCAGGGTATGCACCTATCGGCCAATTCAATAGGTCACCTCTTAAAAGGGATGGAAAGCAGCGATATTTATAAGCTCACCAATTTCTATGATGAAGTCTTGAGCCACTATCTCTGGCATGTCGGGATAGTCGGGCTGTCTGGCTTTCTTATTATCCGCCAATGGCAAAATCCTTTTAATGAAGAGCGTGGCCCATTATGGCCGCTTATTTTGGCGGGAGTTATCCATGGTTTCACTTTCTTCTTGATAGTTATTGAAGCTGGGACAGCACCATTAGGCGTGACTTTTGCCGTTCTGGCTGTGTTATTCGGTCTAATTTGGGGCCGAAAAATGATATTTCAGCAGCCTATCATAACCTTTTTTATCATAAGTTATGCCATAACGATACTTTTCTTTATTGGTTGGGGAGTCTACTACCAAGGTCTACCCCAGTTCAGTGAGTTGGGGCTCATTTAGACACACGAAGCGTCGCTATTTTCATATTAGCTGTTTGCGTGCCGATGGATTTAAACACGCTACATTAAACCATTTCATTTTCCCTTGACAGTTACACATAGTGCGGATATCATGCAAACGATATGGCCGTGCTCCTCTTCATTAAAGACCTCGTCCTGGCCACTCTGGGCCAGATGGCTTCTCTCTTCGCCGGTATCTTTATCTTCGGCCTGCTGATACACTTCATCTCCCAGCTTACTTTCAAATCCCTGGATAAGTCGTTCGGGAGCAAAGGCGTTTATTTTGTGGCTTGGCTGGGCACGCCGATACATGAGCTGGGTCATGCCCTTTTCTGCCTGATATTCTTGCATAAAATCGACGATATCAAATTCTTCAAGCCGGACCCGGTTACCGGCACACTGGGATACGTTTATCATAAGTGGAATCCCAAGAATCCCTGGCATGTGCTGGGTAATTTCTTCATCGGCGTCGGGCCGGTGATACTCGGTTGTGCCGTGCTGTTCGCTATTTTTTACTTCCTCATTCCCGATAGCTCCCGTGTGTGGGATTCTATCAACGTTGGCGTCAGTGAAATGGACAGTAGCTCCACGATAGGGAGTTATCTTTCCGTCTTTCAGGGCTCGGCGCTGGCGATAATCAGCCTGATATTCACCATTTCCAACCTGTCCGGCTGGCAGTTCTGGGTCTTTCTCTACCTGTCCATCTGCGTCGCCTCGAATATCAGGCTCAGTTGGGCGGACATCAAAGGCTCTTTATCCGGCCTTGGCTGCATCGTTTTGCCTTTTTTCCTGATAAACCTGATATGTCTTCTCACCGGTTACAGTAACGAGGAGTTTTTCCCGTACACGGCCTCTGTGCTTGGCGCCATCTATAGCCTTTTAATACTTGCCTTGATTATGGTCCTGATAGGCTTTATCCTGATATATCTGCTGTCGGCAGCCTATTTCAGACTGAGATATAAGTCCATCCTGAATCCGTTTTGAATAACCGTACTGTCATTCCCGCCCCGTATCGGCGTACGGGGTAAACTCCAGCTGGAATCCAGGGGAAGGGGATAAGGGGAGGTCTGGATTCTGGCCTGCGCCAGAATGACATTTTTCAACAATTTCGGATATTCATATAATATATACAAAAGCTGTCAAAAAGGAGGGAATTAAATGGCAGAAAAGAAATATGAAAAATACATTGTGCGGGAAGCCATGCGACCCGGAGATTTCCTCGACCCGCTCGCGGCCGGTTTCATGACGATGCCGCCCCTGATTTTTCTCAACGGAGATAAGCCCGTCATGGGCTCTAACCAGTTTCTTGAGGTTGTCTGGATATGGGCGGAAGGCGCCGCGGCCGTCAACCCGGATAGGCCGCCCCATTCGCACGAATTTGATGAAGTCTTTGTTTTCCTGGGGAGTAACCGGGAAGACCCGAATGACCTCGGCGGAGAAGTCGAGTTCTGGCTGGGCGAGGGAAAAGATACGGAGAAATATTTACTGAATACCTCCACATGTATCTTCGTTCCCCGAGGTCTGGTGCATCTGCCGATGATATTTAGAAAAATAAAGAGGCCATTCCTTTTAGTCACATTCGGGGTGAACATGGGCAAGGAGTGGGTCAGGGCTAAAGCCCCCAGGAAATAAGTTAATCTTTACCCCTCGCCGGCCGGAAGTGATATAATCGGTTGAGAGTAATCATGAGTGTCGAAATTAATATTCCCCCCGTATTGCAGGCTCTTATCGACGGCGTCAGACGGGTTGATGTCAGCGGGAGCACGGTCGGCGAGTGCCTTAAGCAACTGGTCGAACAATATCCCCGGTTAAAACTCAGGCTCTTTAATCGGCAGGGGAAGCTGCCTAAAGGTGTAAGTATTTTTATTAACGGAGAAAGCGCTTATCCGGAGGAACTTGCCCGGCCGGTGCATGACGGTGATAAGGTTTATATCACCAATATCGTTCTGGGGGGATGAGGGTTAGAACGGGAATAAAATAGATATTTCCTCAGTTCATAGCTTAGAATATTTATATAAAAATTGGAGGCGAATATGGCATTAAATACCGGTAAAATACTCAGAGTGAATCTTTCCAGTGGAAAAGTAACCACGGAGGCCGTTCCTGAGCAGATTGCTTTAGATTTCATCGGGGGGAGGGGGTACGGTATCCGGTATCTCTACCAGGAAATCAAGCCCGGCACCGACCCCCTCGGGGAGAAGAACAAGCTCTTGATGCTCAACGGCCCTCTGGCGGGCACCACGGCCCAGGCGGTTTCCCGGTGGATGACGTGCACCAGGAGTCCCCTGACCGGTGCCTTCGCTCGCTCGGTGTGTGGTGCTGATTTCGGTGCCTGGCTGAAGTTCGCCGGATATGAAGGTATCATCGTCGAAGGCAAGGCTGAAAAGCCTGTTTATCTTCACCTTACCCCCGATGGCTGCCAGATTCTCGATGCCGGTGAAATCTGGGGCAAAGACACTAAAGAAACGCAGGCATGGCTCAGCCAGCAGCACGGCAAGAACACGCGGACGGCCTGTATCGGCCCGGCGGGTGAGAGCCTGGTGAAGTATGCTGCCGTTGTCAGCGATAGAAGGACCGCCGGACGCTGCGGTACCGGCGCCGTGATGGGCTCCAAGAACCTGAAAGCCGTGGCTATTACGGCGCAGCGCAAAATCCAGCTCTATGACCCTGAAGCCTATGATAAGCTGGCTAAAGAGCAGGTCAATATCATCCGGAACAATGGCAGTTTTCAGAATCACAAGGAGTGGGGTACTACCAGCACCCAGGATGTCACCAATGCTATCGGTATTTACCCGGTGCGTAATTTCCGCTATGGACAGCACACCGATTACCAGAAAATCACTGGCGCTGAGTACCGTAAGCTGAGGGTGGGGGACATGGGCTGCTATTCCTGCCCGGCGCGTTGCGGCAAGGTGCATTCCGTCACCTCCGGGCCTTATGCCGGCGCTCACAGTGAAGGGCCGGAATATGAGTCCATCTGGGCGTTTACCGGCCCGATTGAAAGCAATAGCATCGAAGCCAGCATCGCCGCCGACCAGCTCTGCGACGACCTGGGACTGGATACCATCAGCACCGGCAGTAGCATCGGCTTCGCCTATGAGCTTTACGAGAAGGGTCTGCTCAAGAAGTCGGACACCGATGGCTTAGAGCTTATTTACGGCAAACATGAGCCGATGGTCGCCCTTATCAAAAAGATTGCCCGCCGCGAGGGCATTGGCGACCTTCTCGCCGAGGGTTCGATGCGTGCGGCCGCTTCCATCGGCAAAGGGGCTGAGGTCTATGCCATACACGTTAAAGGAATGGAGCTACCCGCCTATGAGCCCCGGGGTGCTAAGTCACAGGGATATAACTATGCTACCGCCAGCATCGGTGCCAGCCACTGCTATGGCTATGCCGCTCAGGATATTTTCGGCTCCCCCGAACCCCGGCCAACCGACCGCTTCTCCGAGGAAAATGCGGACGTGGTAATTTACAATCAGGACGGCACTGCCTGGAAAGAAACCGGGGTTATCTGCGCCTTTGCCGGCGGCTGGGGCTGGGTAAACCTTTTCGGGAAAATGATTGCCGCCGCCAGGGGTATCGAAAAATATAATGATGATGCTTACCTGACGAAAGTAGGTGAGCGCATGTTTAACCTGGAGCGGGCTTTCAACGTGCGCGAGGGGTTCAGTCGGAAGCAGGATACTTTGCCAAAGCGGATACTTACCGAGCCGCTCCATACCAGGAAAGCTCCAGGGGAGGGGCAGATAGTCAGCCACCAGGACGAGTTTCTGGATAAATATTATCAGCTGCGCGGCTGGACGAAAGATGGCATCCCCACCGAGAAGAAGCTGAAGGAACTGGGCCTGGACTTTGTGCTTAAGGATATGATAAAAGGCAGGGAATGAAAGGTTCACATCCTGCTTGGCCCACCCATCCATGCAGAAAAATTATCAATGTTCAGCTTGTTGGGCCCATTGACCATAGCTTCGTAATGTGTTATTTTCTATCCCATATACTAACGGTAAAAAACACAGGTGAGTTCAATCTCCTCAATTCTTATCATTCTGAAACCTGTTGACGCGCTGCTGATTATTGGCAGATAATGAATTAAGCAGCCACTATTTGTATAATAAATAAATTCACTGGAAGAATGGAGGGGTGTTTGATGGCGATGGAAGACGAAACCAGAGTACCCCGACAAGTCGGGGTAAAAGAAGAGAGAGTCGAGAGTGTGCCTGAAGTCATGCAAAGACCCTGGTACTGTGTGGCTCTCTCGTCCTCGGGTGATATCATCAGAAAAAATACCGAGTCAGTAGAAGAATTCCGGGAGATACTTGACAATGCGGCCATCAGTTGGGTTGATTTCGTCGCCCGGGACTTTGATAAGGAGCTGCCGGTGGTTGCCGAACAGCTCGGCTTCACTCCTCAACTCATCTCTGACCTTACCGGTGAATCGCGGTCAACCTACCGCGATTATGAGACTGAGGTCGGGATGAAGATGCCCTCCATTCAGGTCACCAAATTGGAGGTGGAGCCAAATCCGCTCATGATACTTTTAAAGAAGAACCTTGTCTTTACCATACACCCGCTCAATATCGACCGGAGATTTATACGCCTGCGGAGATACGCGGAGACAGTTTTAAAAAAAATACCGGTTGAGGCGAACGCTGAAGACAAGCTGACGATGTTGCTCATGCGCATCATCGACGAGAATAACGGATGGAATTCCGAGCATCTACGGGAGATAGAGGAAAGGGGCGATAAACTCAATGAAATTATGATTGACCCCTATACCCCCCGGGATAAACTGGGACCCGAGATTTACCACATGAAACATGCCCTGATTATCTACCTCGATGCTCTCTGGGATACGGTACACGTGCTCCATACCCTGCGCTATGGAGATGCCGAGCTTATTACTAATGACGAGAAGCTCATCGGTAAACTGGGTATTCTGGCTGAAGATGTCAGCCGGCAGATAAGTCTGGCGGAGCATATGTCGGAAGTCCTGGCTTCGGGGCTGGAGGTTTTACAGAGTATCTATAATAACCAGCTTCAGAACCTCAATAACAGGCTGGCTTTGCTCTTGTCCTATCTTACCATCATCGGTACGGCTCTCCTGGTTCCCAATACCCTGGCTACAATGTTAGGTAACTCTGTCTTTGAAATTGGGCCCAAGGACCTTGGCTGGTATCTGGCGATGATGATTGGCTCCACCATCGTGGCTACTGGCCTGGTCTACTGGTGGGTACGAAAGCGTGGCTGGATACCTAAGAAGATGGACTAGCCTGAATATGGAACCAGAACAACACTGATTTATAGCGAAATGTTATAATCTAAAAACGGAAGAAAGGAGAACCTGAAAATGGCGAAATCGAAATACGGTAAGTATATCTGCACTGACCTGAAACAGGGCGTGGTCATGCCGGGCTTTAAAGGCGACCAGAAAATCGGGCAGGGATATCGCGATGGCTACCGCATGGGACTGGAGCACGTTATCTGGATGGACACTGAGGTTATCCCCGGCGCTTTCTATGCCGAGTGTACCTGGAGCTGGCCGTCTACCATGAAGGACCAGCGCCAGATGGTAAGACCCGCGATGATTACTCCGGAAATGGCGAAGAAAATGCCCGGCATTACCCCCCATTCCCATCCCTTCGTTGAGATTTTTAGTTATATGGGTACGAACATGGACGACCCCGGTGACCTCGGCGGCGAGATTGAGTTCTGGCTGGAAGATGAAAAGTTTGTCCTGACCAGGAGCTTTATGATATATATTCCCGCCAACATGAAGCATTGCCCGTTGGTAATTCACCGGATGGATGCCCCCATGTTCCACCTGACCCTCGGCTCAGGCTCCAAATACGTGTAGCTTTGTAAATTGCATCAAGGATTTTTAATTATCTGAGAGAGAGGTGGCCGAAATGGCACAGAAGAAAAACGCTAAATATGTCGTGGATAAAGATAAACCCAATCCTAAGTTCCCACCCTACCGTGTTAAGGTCGACCCCAATTTCGTTAAGAGAGTCGTCCAGGTCGATGCCGATACCGTCCCTGGAGCCGAATTCTATAGCGAAGCCAAGTGGATATTACCCGGTTCTAAGACTGAAATAAAACTTTGTGAGTCCCATACTCATGACTTCGGGGAGCTGCTCGGCTTTTTCGGCTTCAACTATGATAACATCAAGGACTTAGGCGCAGAAATTGAAATCACCATCGATAATGAAAAAAACCTGGTAACCGATAGCTTTGCAGCGTTCGTGCCGGCAGGTGTCCAGCATGGGCCGGTAATTATCAGAAAAGCCGTCCGGCCCGTCTTCCACTTTTCCGCCGGGCCTACCAGCCGGTATAAATAAAATACCGTAACGCTACGCCTTGTTCACACTGGTGACATCAACCTGATAAAAATGTAAAATCGGGGGGTGAATTATCGTGACAACGTTGAAAGAGTTCAATCGTTTTGGTGAAGAGCTTGAGAAGATACTGCTGCTCAGGACATCTCCCGTAGCTGTGAAAATGCTGGAGAAGGAAGGAGATATCCCGCAGGGGGCTATCAGGCCGAAGAAAGACCGCGGTTACCATCTCGCCCAGTGCCAGGCATTCGCCATGTCGCGGCGGGAGGGGGCTACCGTAGCCATGTTGAAAGAAGACCACTGGTGCCCGGCCGCTCTGATGGCTTACGGAATGATGCCGTTACCCGAGGCACGCAGCCCGGCAACGAGCCACCCCTACGAACGGTTCGAGTATGGGAAATACGTCGGTATTGTCACCGCGCCGCTTAAAAGTGCCTCTTTTAAACCGGATGTGGTGATTATCTATT
>CAYQZZ010000025.1:0-26338 GCA_964422155.1 uncultured Dehalococcoidaceae bacterium
GGCGGCGTGCTTCGGTTTCACTTTACGCATGGACTGACTGGGCGGGCCGATGAAAGTAAGCCCGTATTTTTCGCACATTTCTACAAATTCGAGGTTTTCTGCCAGAAAACCGTACCCCGGGTGAAGGGCTTCAGCCTTACACTTCCGGGCAACTTCCAGTATCTTTTCGACGTTGAGGTAGCTTTGCGCCGCCTCCGCCGGCCCGATGGGATAGGCTTCGTCGGCGAGTCTCACGTGGAGGGAATCGGCGTCAACCTCTGAATAAATGACAGCGGTACGTATTCCCATCTCCCGGCATGTTCTTATTATCCTTACGGCTATTTCGCCGCGATTTGCAATCAGGATTTTCTTAAACAAGTCATTCTCCCATTTTATTTATATGCCTGCAATTCTACCGCAAATACAAAAAAGCATCAAATATCCAGGCCGGGCCGCTATATCGAAGTTGATTTTCTACATTCATTTATGTTTAAATAAACAGGATGGAAAGGGGAAAACAGATGGAAGAACTCAAGATAAAAGCTTCTAAGAGAGATGTGCTCGGGAAGAAGAACCGTTTTTTGCGTCGTAAAGGAGTCACTCCGGCACATCTCTTCGGCCATAGTATAAAATCGCTGGTCCTGCAGTGCGATACTGACGAACTTAAGAAAATGTTGGCTCATGCCGGGATGACACGCCTTGTCAGTCTCAAAGTTGAAGGGGAGAAAGAGTCTAAAAACGTCTTTGTCCGTGAAATTCAGAGGGACGCCTTGAGCCGGCAGCTTCTCCATGTTGATTTCTACCAGGTGAGAAAGGGAGAGAAGATGAGCATGGATGTGCCCATCGTCCTGGTAGGCGAGGCCCCGGCGATGAAAGGGAAGGGGCGCATTATGTCCCACGGCATCACTATCCTCAGAATCGAATGTTTACCGGAAAAAGTCCCGCCACAGATTGAAGTTGACATAAGTGTATTACAGGATATCGACCAGGCTATTCATGTCAAGGATATTGTCCTCGACCCGGATATTCTCGTTCGTGACGACCCCGAACTCCTGGTTGCCAAGGTCTCCGAAATCGTAATTAAGGTTGAAGAAGAGAAACCGGTAGTCGAGGAAGCGGTTGTCGCTGAGGCCGGCGCCGAGGAAAAAGCTGAGGGAGCGCCAGAAAAACCGTCGGCTGAGGCTGCATCCGATAAATCCGATAAAGGTAAGTCTGATAAAAAAGAATAGCCTTCATCGGTCTACTGTACCTGACGGCTTGTGGTTTAACGATGATTATTGATTTCCACACGCATGTGCTATCGCCGGGGATTAAAAATAACCGCAGCGATTATGTGGAAAGAGATACCGCTTTCGCCCAGATATACTCGGGCGAAAAAGTCAAGATTGCCACCGCCGAAGACCTCATCAACAGCATGGACCGGGATGGGGTCGATATTTCCGTCATCGTCAACTACGGCTGGAGCACGCACGAACTCTGCGTGGAGACCAACGACTATATTTTAGAGTCGGTGGCGCGCTACCCCAAGCGTTTAATCGGTTTCTGCGCCGTGGGTTCTTATACGGATAAAGCCTCACTGGCAGAAATCGAGCGCTGCGTCCGCGGCGGCATAAGGGGTGTCGGCGAACTCAGGCCGGATACACAGCCGATTGATTTTACTAAAAAAGATGTCATAGAGCCGTTTGCGGACCTGCTGCGGAAGTACAAATTGATTTTATTGACACACTCCTCCGAGCCGGTAGGTCACCTTTACCCCGGCAAGGGGGCAGCCACGCCCGGTTTGCTGTACGCGTTTATCGCCGGCTTTCCCGATGTGCCCGTTGTCTGCGCTCACTGGGGCGGCGGTCTGCCTTTCTATACCCTGATGCCCGAGGTTCGGAAGGCGCTGGAAAATGTTTATTTCGATACGGCCATATCGCCTTTTCTTTACCGACCGGAGATATACCTTGAGGTCAGCCGACTTATCGGTGCCGATAGAATTCTCTTCGGCAGCGACTACCCCGTGATACCGCAGAGTCGGCTGCTCAAAGAAATAGATTCGGCAGGTCTGCCGGAAGAAGAAAAAGATATGATTCTCTCCGGCAATGCGTGCAGGTTGCTCGGTATATAGTTTAAAACATGGAACAGATTCGCTCATTTATCGCTATCGAGTTGCCCCAGGAGTTGAAGCTGGCGCTCACCCGACTTCGGGATAAGCTTAAATCGGGGAGTCGGGCGCCGGTGAAGTGGGTTGACCCTGATAGTATTCACCTTACGCTCAAGTTTCTGGGTAATATCGACTCTGACATAACCGGCAAAATTACCTCGGCGCTGGAGGAGGCTGTACGTGGCACGTCTCCATTCAGCGTTAAATTAAGCGGACTCGGAGTTTTCCCCAATATCAGGCGTGTCCAGGTGGTCTGGGTGGGATTAGCTGGAGAGGTAGCAAAGCTCGGTCAGCTTCAGCAGCGTATCGAAACCGGCCTGATTCCTCTGGGTTTCGCCGCGGAATCGCGCTCTTTCACACCTCATCTTACCCTGGGCCGCGTTCGCGACTATGCGGCGCCGGATGAACGGCAGAACCTCGGTCAGATTGTTACCGGCACGGCTTTTGAAGCTAAATGTAACGTGAACATAGATGCCGTTCACCTGATAAAGAGCCAGCTGACCAGGGAAGGCCCTGTTTACAGTAAGATTAGCACGGTTACGCTTGGATAGTCTATTATTCTGACCTTCGCCCAGCACAACCATTTTTCCATATTACGTGACGGAATATTAACAATAATGTTGACAATATACTAAATTAGTAATATAGTAAAATAGTAATGAATTATGAGGAATGCCGTGAGAATTGCTCGGACAGAGAGGTTTAAAAGGGCCTGGGGACAACTTACCAAAGGGGAGAAACAGTTGGCTCGTAAGGCTATTACAAACTTAACATCGGACATACGGTATCCTTCTTTGAGAGTGAAGAAAATTAAAGGGGTAGAAAATATCTGGGAAGCCAGAGTGAGCCTCTCATTGAGGATGACTTTCCAAATTGAAAGTAACACGATTATTCTGCGTAATATAGGACGCCATAACGAGACTATACAGCGTCCATAGTGAGGTGGAAAATGACGACTTATAGCAAAGTAACCAGAAATGGGCAGATAACCCTGCCAGCTTCTGTCCGCAGAAAACTTGGCATACGAGAAGGAGACATAGTTGAAGTTCTGGTTGATGATGATAGGGCTGTGCTCCTGCCCAAGAAAATTGTTGATAAAAATCAGGCTTACTTCTGGACAAAGGAATGGCAGGAAGCGGAGAGAGATGCCAGCGAAGACATCAAGGCAGGCCGGGTTAAGACATTTGATACCGCTGAGGAGCTAATTAAAGACTTAGACGAAAAGTAGGTTCAACTGTTGTTTAAAGAGGTGGCACATGGTCAGGAACATCTTTAAAGCAAGAATGGAAATTGATAAATTTGCTAGTGGAGACTCCCGTTTATTTGTAGAGTTTGCTGATACTAAAGGACAAGAACGTGGCGAACTCCAATGGACACCAGTGTGGCATGATGTCGGCCAGCTGAAGGTAAAAGCAGTAGAGGTAGAACGCCAAAATAAACCTGGGAGTACGTATCTGGAACAGTTTGCCAATGTATGCTCAGAAGTAGTTACTAAATATGCTCCAGTTGAGCATGCTAAAATTATGGGAGGACGTTGTACTGAATATAGAGTAGACCGAGAAACCTCCAAAGTCTATATAACAGTCTTTTATCGTGAGGTCACTGATAGGATTGGTTGGATAGCAGGAGTGGTTGAATGGGAGCTAGCCATACCTGTAACTGAAGAGAAACTTAGAGCACTCATTGGCAATGATTCTCTATGGCTTATTTGGAATGGGAAAGTTGTTGAAATCCGATGAAATTAGAATACCGCATTGTATTGAACGTTTTAGAGGGGCGCCAGCCCCTCTTTCTTTTTCCCCTCTCCCTCGATGGGAGAGGGCAGGGTGAGGGTGATATTAACCCGCAGGTGTGAGGTAATCAATCAACAATCGGACACACTAACACTCAAAATCTTTACTAAATGTTTATTCGCTGGCGATTGAAATTAATACCTTGTTTAGCATCCACTCTCTAAAATAGGCACAGATAGTAATAGAAGTGCCGGGAGGTGTGGAAATGACCATTCCCAGAGAAAATATATTACTCGTTGATGATGAGGAAGCCATACGTTGCATTCTTTCTAAAGGACTGTCTATGCGCGGCTACGTTTGTGATGAAGCCGAGGACGGAGAGCAGGCTTTAAACAAGCTGGAAGCTAATCCGTCTGACCTTGTTATCATGGACATTAATATGCCGGGAAGACCGGGTAGCGAGGTATTGCTGGATATCACCGCGCGTTTCCCTGAGACGGCGGTAATCATGGCCAGTGGCGTTACCGATAACAGGGTTATCGCTAAGTGTATCAAGGACGGCGCTCAGGACTATATCAGCAAGCCGTTTAGATTCGAACAGGTTTTAACGAGTATCAACGGAACTCTAGACAAGCGGAGAGTTGTGCTCGAAATACAGCGTTACTTTCAGGACATGGGTAAAAAAGCCAATAAGCAGCAGGTAGAACCCAGGAAACTTTTCCTCGGCACTATCGAGAATCTCGTCAATACTCTGGAATCCTGTGATATCTATACCAAGGGTCATTCTCAGGAGGTAGCCGAGTTGGCCCTGGCTATAAGTAACCAGCTCAAGTTTTCTCCCGAGGAGATGGAAGATATGCGCTGGGCGGCTTTGCTTCATGACGTCGGCAAGATAGCCGTAGACCCGGATATTCTGAATAAGCCCAGCGAACTGACGTCCAGTGAGTACCGGCACATCATGACACATGCCATTGTTGGTCCCAACCTCGTCAGGCCGTTCGTCAATGATAAGGTTGTGGATATGATATCGCATCATCATGACCATTTTGACGGCGCTGGCCTGGGCCAGACAGTCCGTGGTAAAGATATTCCCCTGGGAGCCAGGGTTATCGCGGTAGCTGATGCTTTTCAGGCTATGATTTCTGACCGTCCTTACCGGAAAGCCCTGTCCAGGCTGGACGCCATCGAGGAAATTCTATGGTACAGCGGCTCTCAGTTCGACCCTATCATAGCTAATATTTTTATTAATACTATTCGGCAGCAGCAGATGCAGGCAAGGTATAAAAATTAACAGTTCTCTGCTTGCAACTGAATATAGTGACACCGTCATCGAGGGGTGGGCAACCGAAGTCCCACCCCTCTTTATTTTATTCCTCCCACTGAGCTAGTTCAGATACTTGCCATGAAGCATGATTATAGGATATACTATTAAGGTTTATTCTATATTTACGGTTGGGAGGAGGACCCCATGGAACAGTTCAATTTCCCCAAGTGTCAGAAATGCAGTTCTGGAGACCTTGTACCATTATCGGATTTCGGCAGTCAGGGGGCATCCATACAGTTTAAAGCCTGGGTTTGCACCAATCCTGATTGCGGATTCAACCTTAAAATCAGGAATGGTGACGTCTATAGAGACGAGCCTATCATGAGCGGCGCACTCCACAACTCCCGCTCCCGATAAGATAGAGGGAGTCACCTTTGCAGTAGAAAATTGCGGATGGCAGATGTGCTTCCTCAAATATTCAAACTCAAGAGAGTAGCACTTGACCTGCTTTTCCCTCCATGGTGTATCAGCTGCGGCAGGGAAGGTAACTATCTCTGCGATTTCTGTCGTCGGTTATTGCCGGTGATTTCTCCTCCCGTTTGTCCCAGGTGCGGGCGCCCCCAATCTCAGGGGATACTTTGCCCCGGCTGTGTCGACTGGCAGGCAGAGATAGACGGTATCCGTTCCCCATTTTTGTTTGATGGCGTGATACGTCAGGCTATTCATGAGTTGAAGTATCGGAATCTCAGGGCTCTGGTGCCATCGCTCACCGGGTTTTTACACGACTTTCTCCTTAAAAGCCCGATACCGGCAGATGTGTTGGTGCCGGTACCGATACACCGAAAACGGTGGCGTGAGCGCGGCTATAATCAGTCCGCCTTGCTGGCCCATGAACTGGGCAGACTCAGCGGGTTGCCGGTAATGGAGAATTGTCTCGTTCGCCATAGTTATGCACCTCCGCAGGCAAGGTCGGCCAGCGTCATCGAGCGGCGTAAAAATGTCGCCGGTGCCTTCACCTGTCCTTCTTCTGAAGAATTACGAGGTAAGCAGGTGCTGCTGATAGATGACGTATCTACATCCGGTGCAACTCTGAACACCTGCGCCGGAGCGCTAAAGACCGCCGGGGCTGCCGCGGTATGGGGGCTGGTATTAGCTCTGGAATTGTAGGGTGATTCGTCAAAAATTTATATAAGGAGCGTGGCAAGATGGAGCTGCAGATAGCCGGAACCAATACAGAAATAACGCCAGCGATAGAACGCTACGTTAAACGTAAATTGAGCAAACTTAATAAGCACCTGCCCGATATTATCGAAATTAAAGTGGAAGTTTCCGAAGAAAATACGAAGTCCCCGCAGCAGCACTATCTGGTACGGGCGACGGTCAATAGCGGCGTCGGCAGGTCCGCATTTCACGGCGAGGAAAGGGCTGAGGACCTGTTTAAAGCTATCGATAAGGTTGCTGTCATCATGACACGCCAGCTGGAACGACGAAAAGGCAAGCTCTACGATAAGGGGAGAGGTAACCCGCTGGCCAGAGGCAAGTACAATCAGCCGGAAGTGGCGGAGATTGGGAGGAGGATAGTCAAGACCAAGCGTTTTGTTATCGAGCCGATGTCTTCGGAAGAGGCTATCGAGCAGATGGAACGTCTCGGTCACAGTTTCTTCCTGTTCCTTGACGCCGATGCCGACGAGGTTCGCCTGTTGTACCGGCGGAATGACGGCAACTATGGTATAATTGAGCCGGAATTCAAGTAGTCGGTAGCTTTAATAATGATGGTTTAAGGTGTATACTTCTAATTATAGAGAACGGGAATTGAATGGCAGTTAAACATAAAAATCTATATCTGTATCTGACCCTGGCCTGCTTCCTCGGCATTATCCTCATCTTTGTCTTCGACGGTTATATGGGTGTTTATGATACCATCGTTATGGATAACGGTCAGTATCAGCAGAGGGTGGAGGCTGACCAGTGGCAGACGGAGAAGTACGGATACCTCGCTATGATGATGGTCGAGCGGGGCGGTCGGATAAACTTTAACTACACGGTGGAGAACCACAGATTTTCGGCATATTCTACCGATATTAAGGTGTCCCTTTATTACGGGCAAGAGAAACTGGCCGACCTCTTGACCGGGACGATTACGGCAGGAGCTTTTAATAAAGGCGAGACGAAGTGGTCGCTGAATGCTTCTAATATTGTTCCTCAGAATTATCCGGCGGAACAGAGCTATAATTTACATATCATCATCAGGCGGGGTGAAGTAGAGCGGAAAATCAATATTAATATTAATCCATCTCCCTACCCCGCAAAAGCAATACCGGCACCGCCAAGATAAACTGATAAGGTTGAATTTATGAAGCTGGAATATATACTATATGGATTCGGGATTCTATTCTGCATCGCCGGTGTCGGCTACCTGGCAGCGGAGTATGTGAAATACCTGTCCGATGCCGGCAAGATAGGTTCCCTGCTGCTGACGGTAGGGCTTTTTACCTTTCTCGGCAAATACTTTGAAGGACTGGGGTGGTAGCTAAATGGCAATTGCAGTAGCGGTACTGGCGGCTCTGGCTTTTATCGGCTGGCTCGTCTACCGGGCGGTAAAGGATAAGTCGGTCAAAGCGCACTTCGTGAGCTATGGCGTCGCTATCGTAGCGGGCGTGTTTACCTATGCCTACTTTCTGAGCATGGATTTGCCGCAGCTAATTAAAATTATCGCCAGCATCCTCCTCGGCATAATTCTGATAGTTGTTGGCGCACTTTATCAGCGCCGCATCGCGGGCAGGTCGTAAAGTCCTCTCAATCATTAGGGTAATGATTCAAGAATTATTCTATGCCGTCTTCCAGACACCTGCCGGCTGGGCAGGAATAATGGGTTCATCAGCCGGGCTGGTGCGGATAACTCTCCCGCAGCCATCAGAACAGGAAATTTACCGTTTACCGGGAAATGGCCTGGGCCGGGCAAACCTGTCGCCGCGCCGCTTTGAAGGCCTGATAGGGCGTTTCCAGGCTTACTTTTCCGGCCACAGGGTAGACTTTCCGGATAAGCTTGACCTCTCCGGAGCTACGCCTTTTCAGCGCGAGGTATGGCATTCAGCCAGGCTTATTCCTTATGGCCAGACGCGAAGCTATTCATGGCTGGCCGCGCAGGTGGGAAACCCCGGGGCGGCGCGAGCCGCAGGGCAGGCGCTGGGCAGAAATCCGCTCCCGATTATCATTCCCTGTCACCGCGTGCTGGCGAGTAACGGAGGACTCGGGGGCTTTAGCGGCGGACTGGAGATGAAGAAATATCTTCTCTGTCTGGAAAACTCAGCTGGTATTCGGTAAAGAGTTTGCTTAGATGTTGATGGTGAAGCCCTTTGGGCAAGCGTCTGTAAATCTGGTATAGTGGCCTGGACGAAAGCACACCTTTTATTTTAAGGTTTAGGAAACTGTCCTGGTATTTCTGAGTCAGTCCATCATCGGTGAAGCTGAAGTAGCTATCGGCACCAATTATGATATGGTCTAATACCTTAATCTGTAAAATATTCCCGACAAAGACCAAATCTCTGGTGAGCTGTTTATCGCTCCGGCTGGGGGTGGGGTCACCGGTGGGGTGATTATGGACAAAAATCAAGGCCGTAGCGCCCTGCGTAAGAGTGCTTTCTATAATCTCGCGGGGACGGATGGGGATATTATCCGCTGTACCTTCAAAGAGGTCGGCGGTATCTATAATCTGGCTTCGGTTATTGAGATAAATAACCTTGAATACCTCTTTCTTGAGGTCTCGCATTGAGTAGTAGAGATAGTCAAAGACCTCCCTAGAGGATTTGTAAATAGACCGTGCCACAATCCTTTGCTTGAGAACCTTTGCAGGCAACTCGTGTAGAAGCTTGATACAAAGCATACAAGCGGGAGTAATACCAATTCGCTGTAGTTCCCTGGGTGGAGCTGCCAGGAAATCACTGAGGTTCTTGAACTGTTCCATGCACGCTTTTGCCAGCCGCTTAGCCTTCTGAGCAGGTAAGACCAGACTTAACAATAATTCAATAATCTCCTGGTCTTCAAGCTCCTCAGAGCCTTCCCTTACGAACCTTTCCTGTAACTCTGTCAGGTGTCTTCCTGATTTAACACGTGAAAGCATTATCTGGCTCTCCGCCGCATGCTTGTGTACGGTGAGGTCATGGATAAATACGAATAATCGCCCTTTCCCCACATTATGATAAATGGTGTTGATTTCGATATCGATTATCTTGCCATCTTTACATCTATGCTGGGTCTTGAAACGGTCGGAGCCACGTAATATTATTTTATTAATGTGGGTAGCAATATCTTCGGGGCGTTCCAAAGCCTCAACATCACTTATGGACATTTTGAGCAGTTCTTCTCGCGTGTAACCTATCATCTGGCAATATGAATTATTGACTTCAAGAAATTTCCCATTTATGTCGATGGTCCAGAAACCGTCAATAGCCGTATTAATGATTGCCTGTTCTTTTTCCTCCGCCCGCTCGCGCTCGGTGATGTCAGTTGCAGCCCCAATAAATTTTAGAGGCTTACCTGTTTCTTCATCCCTGATCACCATGACTCTATCCCACCAGGTCATGTATGTTCCATCTTTCTTTCTCATACGGTATTCTATGCCGAGTGGTACATCTGGCTCCAATTGGTCTAAGCTTTGACACTCTATCCGGGCGAGGTCTTCCGGGTGAACATGTTCCCGCCAACCTTCCATAGTACGGGGGTACTCACCTGGGTTATAGCCCAAATGACCGTCAATATCGCCATAAAATGTAGCGATACCAGTTTGCAAGTCTCTCTCGTAGACCATGTCGCTGGTTATTTGGCTGGCAATGTGGAATCTTCTCTCGCTTTCCTGTATTGTGTCCTCCATCTGCCGGTACCTGGAACCCCCAATTAGAGCCAGTCCGCCTTTATGCTTGATTAGGCTGAACTGGTGGTTGCTCATCACGTTTGTTGCCTGGCTGGTTCCATGTTTATGAAGCGGATAAGTGCAAATGACGAGCGTGTGGTACTTGCCGATAGTATGGTTTATCTCTCCTTCATAAGCAATGTACTTATTCCAATCTTTTCTTTCAAGCCAGGCCGTATCACCGGTTGCCCTCACCCCGTCATAACCCGAGGCCATGGCTCGCTCGAGCTTATCATTACAGGCATTAAGGACTCTTTTCCCATTGAAAATATCGCCTTTGAGATACCAATCGGTATGCGGGATAATTTCTATCTGTTCGTTCGCCAGATACTGCGAGAAATCAGGTATAGCCTTCCCCATGGCTTCTTCGGCTTCTTTTTTGCTGAGGGTCTCTGAGGTAATCCAGATACAAAACTCGTTATTCTCCAGACCTGCTTTGAAATAAGGTACCAGAACATCAACCAGGTCTTTTTTGGTGTTGTAAAAATAACAAAGGTGCTTGCCCCAGGGCAAAGCACCTAAAACATCAATTCCCAGCTTCCTATCTTTGTTTGCCACGACACACCTCAACCTAACACAGCATGCTAAAAGACCTCACCCTCAATAATGTCTATTACTATTAAATATATATTACTTTATCAAAAGCAAGACAACTATAACACTGCCGAGCACATTTGTCAAGCCCTGGGAAAAAATATTGACGATTGTCAAATCACCAAAGTAATGCCTGGGTAATGGCGCTAGTAAAGCTTGGGCGAGGATAACTTGGCCCGGTACAGTTTTCGCTTCGCCTCGGAAGTTCCCCTGAGCATCAGATTCAGAAAATCCGCCTCGTATTCCTCGATTAATCCCTCGCCGGCGAAACTGAAGAACCGGTTATCGCCGATGATAATGTGGTCCAGTACCCTGAGACGTAAAAGTTTACCGGCATAGACCAGCTCTCGCGTCAGGCCTTTATCGCTGGTGCTCGGTTCGGGATTGCCCGATGGGTGATTATGGACGAAAATCAGTGCCGTACTGTTACTTTTTATAGCCCCCTCGATGACCTCGCGGGGGGAGACGGAGCTGCTGTTCACCGTGCCCTCGGAAAGGTCCACCGTGTCGATAATCTGGTTCTGGCTGTTGAGATAGATAACCTTGAAGACTTCTTTTTTCAGTCCGCGCATGGCATGGTAGAGATAATCGAATACTTCCTGGGAAGACCTGTAAAAGGGTTTTTCCAGTATTTTCGCTTTGAGGAACTCGCGGGCTACTTCCTGTACCAGTTTGATGCCGAAGGCGCTGTGGGCACCGATGCCGTCTATCTGCTGTAGCTCTTCGGCGGGGGCTTCCAGGACGCCGCGCAGTGTCTGGAATATTTTGATGGCTTCTTTGGCAGGTTGCTTGCAGTCCTTACGCGGTGTGCCCAGGCTCAATAGCAATTCCACGATTTCATAGTCGTTGAAGCCACTGAGTCCCGACTTCAGGAACTTTTCCCGCAGTCTCTTTCTATGTCCCCGATTGATACCATCCGTGGATTTTTCTGATTTTTCCATAATGTACGCTTGTTCTTATTGTCAGTATTCTAACACTTAAGGGAAAAGGTTTCTAGAGGGCTGTTTGTGATATAATTATTTAAAAAGCATCCGGAGACGGAGTAAAAGGAGATAATATGGCCGATAAAGTTATAGAGAAGAATCAAATTTTCAATAAACCTCTTCCCGAAATCCTGGATGATATCCAGTCCGCCGCGGCAGATGCCAGGCAGGCTGCTGATGAGGCCAGGTCTGCCGGCGAAAGGGCTGCCGAAGAGGTTATGAAGCGGCTGCGGAAGCTGTTTCTGAAAATGGCTAAGGATATCACCGAAGCCCTGGACGAGGTGAAGAAGTAAATAATTACCTTAGCTCGTTGCTTTCACTCATTTTCTGGGCAATCCCAGTTCCTGGCTCATTTGAATAAGATAGATGATATCGGCACGGCTTAATAGTCCGGCGCATCTATCCTGCTCTTTAATGAGCACGGTCATCCTTATAATGACCTATAACACTTCTACCTTCAGCCCATCCTCTCCCAATAAATCCGCTAACTGCTCTTTAAGCTGAGGGCAGTAGCCTGTTTGTATGTTGGGTAGCTTGAGGGGGATGGCGGCTCCGCCATTCACCACATTCAATCGCACCTCGTCGCCGCCGGGGAAGGTCTTCAGGACGGCCAGGATTTTACTGAGGCGGGTAATATCCCCATCCTCATCGGCAGTCTGGTTGATGTTGATTATTAAACGGTGTTTTTCTAAGGGTGGGGCGATGATAGCTTTCTCTGGCTTGGCCTCCGCCGTTGATTTAGGCGGGGCAGTCGGTTCCTTCCCTTCCATAAGTGGCTCATAATAGTTAACCCTGTCACAGATGACGCTTACTTCATCTTCTCTTGCCCGTACTTTGCCCTGCACGACCAGTTCGTTACCTTCCTTCCAGAATTCTTCGGTCTGACTGTAGACCTGGGGCCAGGCGATAACTTCAACCTGTCCGCTGACGTCATCAAGAACAACGATGGCAAAAGACTCGTTTTTTTTGGTGAATGAATAGCGTGCCGATATAACACGCCCGGCCGTGACAATAACCTGTTTATCCAGTTCAGCATCAATATTGCCGCAAAATACCGCATTACCGTACTTTCCGCTGAATACCGGACTGAACGGCTTCTCGGAAAAGCTTACCCCCATCAGCTCCTTTTCCCAGTACGCCTTTTCGCGGTCGGAGGTACCGGCCGGTGCCATATCCAGCTGGGGCAGGGGCACCGGTGTCGTTTCCCCCCACAGGTCGAACATGGTGGACTGCCCGGTCTCGCGGAGTCGCTGCTCCCGCTGCGCCAGCGATAAGATACGGCCAACGCCGTTAAGCAGCGTGCCGCGGCTTTCCAGGGAATCCATGACCCCGGCTTTAATCAGGCTCTCCATCACCCGCCGGTTCGCCGTCTGGAGGTCACAGCGGCGGCACAGGTCTTCAATCGATTTAAATATGCCGTTTTTATTACGCTCAGTGATAATCGGCTCGATGGCCCCGGTGCCCACGTTCTTGATAGCTGCCAGCCCGAAGCGGATGGCCGGTTGGCCGCCGCTATCTTCTATGGAAAATTCAAGCTCACTGCGGTTGATATCCGGCGGCAGGACCGTGATATTCAGGCGGCGGCACTCGGCTACAGCACCGCCGACCTTCTCCAGCTCTCCAGAGTGGATGGTCAAAAAAGCGGTGATATATTCCGCCGGGTAGTTTGCCTTGAGGTAGGCCGTCTGGTAAGCGATGAGGGCGTAGCTGAAGGCGTGCGCTTTATTGAAGGCATAGCCGGCGAAAGGCTCGATGAGGGCGAAGACATCCTCGGCCACCTCCGCGGAGAACTCTTTCTTCTTGGCGCCGGCAAGGAAGCTGCGTTTTTCCTTTTTCATCACCTCGGCTATCTTCTTGCCCATCGCCTTGCGGAAGATATCCGCCTGTCCCAGGCTGTAGCCGGCCAGCGCCTGCACGATGAAAAGCACCTGCTCCTGGTAAACGATAACGCCGTAGGTCTCTTTAAGGATATTTTCCAGCGCCGGGTGCGGGTATACAATAGGCTCAAGGCCGTGCTTGGCCTTGATGAATCTTGGGACATGTTCCATGGGGCCGGGGCGGTATAAAGCGACCATGGCGGCGATGTCACTGAAGGATGTCGGTTTAAGCTCCTTTATATAGCGGCGCATACCGGAGCCTTCCAGCTGGAAGACGCCGGCTGTTTCTCCTGACGAGAGCAACTCAAACGTTTTTTTATCATCTATCGGTAAATTGTACAGGTCGATGTCAATACTGTGCTTCTGGCGGATAATGTCCCTCACTTTACCCAGGATGGTCAGGTTAGCCAGACCGAGGAAATCCATTTTCAGCAGTCCGATGTGGGCGATGTCATTCATGGAAAACTGGGTCATTACCGCTTCCTGGCTGTCCACCTTGGCGCCGCGTTGCATAGGCACGTAATTTGTTAGAGGTTCCTTGGAGATGACGACGCCGGCAGCGTGGGTGCTGGCGTGGCGGGAAATTCCTTCCACTCTCCTGGCGGAATTGACCAGATTACGCACGATTTCGTCTTCCTGGTAGATGGTCTTGAGTTCATTGTTTTCGTCCATGGCCCTGCCCAGTGTCATACCAGGGGCGTTGGGTACAAGCTTGGCGACCCGGTCGACGTCGCCGTAGGGCATACCGAGCGCCCGCCCTACGTCTCTGATGGCGGCCCTGGCGCCGAGCGTGCCGAAGGTGATTATCTGGGCCACGTGGTCCTGACCGTACTTCTGAGAAACGTAGTTGATGACCTCGTCGCGGCGGTCGTCCTGGAAGTCCATATCTATATCCGGCATCTCCTTGCGCTCGATGTTGAGGAAGCGTTCGAAAACCAGGCCGTGTTCAATCGGGTCGACGGCGGTAATGCCGAGGCAGTGCAGGACGATGCTGGCGGCGGCGCTGCCCCTGACGCCGAAGAGTATATTCTGCTTTTTGACGAACGACATGATGTCCCAGACGACCAGGAAGTAGTTGGCGAACTGGGTCTTTTCAATGACATCCAGTTCGTATTCCAGGCGCTGTTCTATCTCCGGAGCGGGGTTCGGATAATATTGTCTAAAGCTCTGATGGCAGAGGTCGCTCAGGAACTGGTCGGCGGATTTGTTCTCTGGTAGCTCAATCTCCGGCAGGTGTAAACGCCCGAACTCGAGGTCCAGGTTGCATTTCTCGGCGATGCGTTCGGTATTCTCCAGCGCGCCGGGGACATCCTGGAAGAGTTCTGCCATCTCCTGTGGACTCCTCAGATAGAAGGTGTCCCCCGCCATTTTCAGTCGTTTCTCATCATGGATGGTGGTGTTGGTGCCGATGCAGAGCAATAAATCGTGCGTTGATGCATCCTCGCGGTTAATGTAGTGAGTATCGTTGGTGGCTACTACGGGGATATCCAGTTCTTTACCCATCTGTATGAGTTGTTTGTTTACCCCTTCCAGTTCGGTGATGGGGTGTCTCATGATTTCCAGGTAGAAATCGCCGAATGTCTGCTTATACCAGAGGGCGGCCTGTTTTGCCTCATCATAGCGCCGACCCAGAATAAGCTGTGATACCTCTCCGGCCAGACAGGCGCTCAGGGCGATAAGGCCCTGATTGTATTGCTTCAGTAGCTCTTTGTCTACCCTGGGTCTGTAGTAAAAACCTTCCAGGTGGGCTTTAGTGGTGAGCTGTATGAGGTTCTGGTATCCGGCCTGATTTTTAGCCAGGAGGACGAGGTGGTAATTGTTTTTATCACCGGCATTACGGTTGAGACGTCCGCCCGCAGCGATGTATATTTCAGTGCCGATGATAGGTTTTATGCCGGCTTCTTTAGCTGCCTGGTAGAACTCGATTACCCCGTACATGACGCCGTGGTCGGTTATCGCCAGGCTATCCATGCCCAGCTCTTTAGCCTTGTTTACCAGTAGCTTGATAGGGCACATCCCGTCGAGCAGGCTGTATTCGGTGTGAACGTGGAGGTGGGTAAACATGATACTCCCGGTCGTAAAATCTAGCTCATTATAGCATACTTAAATTTTTATTTTACTGTGTTTTTCTTTCAGGTTGGTGTAAAATCTTTCTGAAGCAATAACATGATGAAAACTGCGGCCCAATGGTTATTTATCGTATGTCTGCCTGTCCTGCTGCTGGCGGCAGTCATCGGCATCCTGGCGAACAGTCTCTGGTTATACGAATATGGCGCCCACAAGTACGGCGTCGGTCAGTCTCTGGCTGAAGCGGGATTAAAGCTGTCGGACCCGGAGCTGTCCGGCATCTACGCCGGATTGATAAACTACTACAACTCCGGTGAAGAATATGCCAGCATTACCGTGGTTAAAGATGGAAAACCGGTTAATGTGCTTACTCCCGAGGAGGTCCTTCATTTTAAGGATGTAAAGGGATTAATACGGCTGGATTACTGGCTTTTAACGGGCACTTTAGCCTATTTTTTAGTCTACATCGGGTTGAGCGTGTTTCTATGGCGTGACAGGCGCCGGCTGGCTTGGGGATTGCTCGGGGGAAGCATTTTCACGCTGGCAGTGTTGTGTATCCTGGTAATATTCGATAGGCTCTTCGGTTTTGAGGAGCTGCTTCTACAGTTTCACTTTCTGTTTTTTAATAACCTGTTCTGGTCGACGCCGGGCTATATGCTTTTGCTGTTCCCCGAAAATTTCTTCATTGATGCTGTTACCATCGGTGCCGGCATGGTCGCGGGCGCGGCGATAGTGGTGGGAGGAGTAGGGTGGTGGCTATTGAAAAAAGGCAGGTATGAAAAAGTCTGAGAAAACCATTCTGGCATCAGTGCTAATCTAAAACTAAGGTGCCCCCGTACTCGTCCCCGCCGTCGTTTTGATTTCGTAAGTCTTGACATCGCTACAGCGCTCTCCCTGACACGGAATATTAAAGTCCCAGGTCTCATCCGGTCCCAGGTTCATCACGCTATCGCGCGAACTATCGATGAGGTTCTTCCGGGCGTCGTAAAAACTCACGGTAACCTCGGCAAGTTCCGCTACGTTTCGGCTGGTGTTTTTTACCATTACATGAAGTGCCGTGTTGCCCGATACGTCTCTGGCCATTTCCTTTTTTATCACGGTCAGTTCTGCCTTGGGTGATGAACTGGGTGACTGTGAACAGGAACAAACGGAGGCCAATAATATCGCAAAAATTAATACCCCGATGGAAATCCTGGTTTTCAAAATCTAGTCCTCAGCCACCCTCGGTTTTACGATGAACGATACTATAAGCAAGGCTATTCCTATCACCAGGACGGCGATACTGAAAATCTGAACGAAAGAAAGGATGTCTTTATAGAGCCCGGTCAGCCAGCTTTCCAACGAAGTGGGTATATCTGGTATGAAACTTATAGGATTGATATTTTTAATAAGTAAAACACCGACCATGTCCAGGGCTCCAAAAACAAGGAGGTCTATCCCCAGCGTACGGGTGGTGTCTCTTACGTTGCGATTTATCAGGAAAATCAAGCCCGCCAGAAGCACCATGAAGGCGATTAGCATATAGTAGCCGGTCTGGAAATAGCCGATATACTTTCTGGCAAGTAAAAGCTGGTCCATAGCGTCCGACGGTATGGAGCTTTCATCGATTGTGTATTTGTCCGGTATCTGGTCGGCGAGTTCCTGGTAATAATGGTCAAAATATATCTTCAGTTGGTCTTCAAGCAGTTTGGTAACCTCCGGGGGCAGGTATTCCGTCGGCTTTTGTCCGCCGAATTCCCGCAGATACTGCTCGATATACGTGTTCAACTGGTTTTTGGGAAGTTTGGCGAGCGCTGGCGGTAGACTTTCCTTCGATATATCCCCGACGAAATCCTGTAAATACTGCTTTATCTGGTCTTGAGACAGGCTGGCAAGCTCCTTCTCCAGATATTTTTGGGAGGTCTGCCACAGGCTGTCCTTCAGGTTTGCCTTTAGTTCCTCCATCGGGATGGTGATTTCAAGTCGATTGCTCTTGCCCAGGAAGTAGTCGTACCCCGTATAAATAACGGCATCCATCTGCTTTTTAAGCCAGGGTTCCTGTTCGTCAATGACGTCGTACGTGACGTCTTTTAAAAATTGTACTTCTTGAGGTATATCCTGGACGACCTCTTTTTCAACAATATCCCGGGCTAAAGCTGAAATATCAATTTTATCTACCTGGGAAGTAACGAAATCAGGGTTGAGCAGCGTGCTGTGGAGTAAAAACCCGATGCTGAAAACAGACAGCGACAAGAAGAGAAGAAAGCTAAAAATAAATATCCCCAGGCCTTTGAGAAATTTCATTTGTGGCGCTTATATCCTTCTTGTAGTAATTCTTTATAGAGAATATATATAGAACGCAGCTATAGCTGGCCTTTCCATCGCACTCCGTATAGTTGGGCAGTATTTTATCACATCTACGTTCAAATTACATCTGCGTTTATGGCCCCGGTCGGGAGGTTGACTGTACGGAAGGGTATCTAGTAGAATTACTATGGTAATGGGCGGTTAGCTCAGCTGGTTAGAGCGCCGCGTTGACATCGCGGAGGTCAGTGGTTCAAGTCCTCTACCGCCCACCATTCACATCTAACACAGAACGTTCATAAGACAGAGGCCATCCCGATTCTGTTGGATGCCATATAACTTTCAGCAATTGCTCGCCCAAAGGCCCAAGCCTTAAACGTCTATGGTATGTATCCGTTGACCGCTAGGCAATATTCCCTAACACTAGCGTATCGAATCGCTCGAACCGGGGTAGAGGAACAAATAATCATATTGTATCAACTCCTTCGGGAAGGAATAACTACCGGCTGCCTGTTCAGAAAGCTTAACAACGGCACGCAGGAATGAGCCTTCAGCTTTCACCGATTGCACAGACCAGAACTGCGAGAAAGGACCAACTTTTCCAACGTATTCAAAACTATAAGGAGTATAACTTTCGTTGAGACGTGACTGCAATACACTTACATTCGCCATAGCAGTATTGGAGTCTGGATAGGCAAGAATAAACTCAAGAAGAGAATCGTTACCTTTTTGCGTGAAAGTAATTGCCACCTGGTTATATGGACTGAGTTTTCCTGGACCGATGGATAATTCAACGATATTCTTCATTGGGTGCCTGTCCAGAAGCTCTATCAGCTCGTCAAACCTCAGGTCAGATGCATTGGCGATGAAAGCACTACCTACCTTTCCCAGGGAGTAGGCAAAAGCGGTAATTCCGCCGGTTTGATAAGCAAGGGTCGGTTTTTCCTGATAGGCTTTAAGCACACCCTGGATAACGTTTTTAGCCTGGGCAACCTCATCAGGCACTGGCGGCTTATCGGTGGATACGTTGACCATGAGTACTACGTTCACTTTATCTCCATTGACTTGCAACCCATCAATGATGCCGAAAGCCCTGGGCAATACCCCAAAAACGCGAGGGTCGAGTGTTTGGCTTTCTATCGAGCGTGCCTGCGGGATTCCGGAGAAGATTGGGAATCCAAGATAACTTTCCTCGGTGTACTGAAAACTTTTTAACATTTCCCTAAATGCAACCGTATCCAGATGGCCTACCAATATGTTTATTGGTTTTTCCCCTATCACCGTCAGGAAACCCTCCAGTTCCATAGCATTAAATCCCCAGATATCCATGCGCAATGGTGCAACATAGCTCTTCACAAAAAAATGGTTTTCAATAGACACCCACCAATACACTATCTCATCGCTGGATGCTAGGGGCGAGGGGACTTTAGTATTTTGGTTAGCAGAAAGAGTCACAATATCGTTATACGCCAGTTGGTTGCCTGGGGTTGAGGGGACGAACTTGAGCAGCCACGAGAGGGGAGCAGTCTCGGCTTGAGAGACTCCGTCCGGACTCTGGGAAGTGCAGCCCATCAGGAACAATAATACTGCTATTACCAGTAAAGAGACTAAGATTTTCTTCTTCACTTTCTTCTCCCTACGAAGTTTAAAGCTCTTAAGATTTTACAATTAATGCTGACAATTTACAATTATTAGTATATATTCAGCAATCAAACACTAAAGACTAATTCAAACGTCCTGGTTCTGTCTACCGTACAGTACCGCCCACCACCGGTTTAAAGAAATATTAGCTGGTACATTAGAGCGTCCCGATTACATCGGGAAGGTCAGTGGTTCACCCCGATTCCATCGGGGCTACCGCCCACCATACTGTACAGTAGGTAGAACTTCCTCTTTTCCAATAGCCACTTTCTCCGGTAGTATTGGCATTGAATAGCTTAGAACCGCTTCATTACCAGTCACCCTAACCTCGAAAGCCGGGCGAGCCGTTGTCCTGCCGGTTTCGGCTTATAAGTATTCGGTTGCTCAGGTGTTCGCATTTTCCCCAACTTCATCATCCAACAAAAACCCATTTATTCTACCTCGATTCAACCCATGCGATAAAGTGTAGTCCGGAAGCTGGGTCATACTCTCTTTCGAATGCTTCAGGGTATTTCCTTCTCCATTCTGCCATCTGGGCGGTACTGACTTTCTCAACTTCAACCAAATAGCCGCTTGTTGCCATTCCGCAAGCATTTTTAGAGGTTGTGTTCGCGGGACAAATAAGGTTATTGGACCCACCTCTATCCAGCCCGGTGGTTATTGGGTCATGTCTCGACCCGTGGTCTTGATATACCGCTCCAGGGATTATTCTTTCCGTCACGTACGCCCCACCGAGTACAGTGCCCCTCTCGTTATACAGCTTAACTATGTCGCCACTTTTTATACTTCTTAAAGCGGCATCTTCAG
This sequence comes from uncultured Dehalococcoidaceae bacterium, assembly GCA_964422155.1. Lineage (GTDB taxonomy): Bacteria > Chloroflexota > Dehalococcoidia > Dehalococcoidales > RBG-16-60-22 > JBGPRB01. The sequence goes on from CAYQZZ010000025.1 coordinate 20,284, forward strand.
GATTTATCCAGACAGGCTCGTACATGTAACCATCGGCACCTTTGACTTTACATGTCGGTATTTCCCTTAACCAGGTGACATCATCGTGCTCGGCGTGTACTCGCCACCTTGGGTGGTTGGAGACGAGAAGTAAGGGATACTTCTTAGACCTTTCTGATTGTCGTCTCTCTTGATGCGTCACCCCCCCTGGAATCCAGTGCGGCACCGGGGGTCTCTCCTCGTCGTCAGGGAAATGCTCGGCTAACCACTGTCCGTAGAACTCTATCTTGCCAGACTTAGTATGCAGGGGATGTGCCCCAGGGTCCATATAGAACCCTATCATACCAGCCGGGGCTTTCTCCCAATCGGGGGCAGTTGGGACAACATAATAACCTTTTTTATTAAATTCTTCCCAGCTAACCATGGCCGCCACACCCGAATTTTCAAAACCAAATTTTATCCATTCTTCAACAGTCTTACCTTCAGTAAACTCCTCATACCTGCCTAGTTTCTTAGCTATTTCGCCGACTATCTCGTAATCGCTCTTGGACTCACCAATAGAGTCAATGCATTCGCCTTCAGGGAAAATGAGGTCAAAATTTTGGCTGTAACCGGTGCTAATATCCTCTTCCTCCATCTTGGTATTGACAGGCAGAATAATATCCGCGTACAAACAATCATCCTCTAACCATAGGTGCTGGGTTAGAATAAATTCTATCTTTGGGCTCCGAAATGCCTCTATCATCTTGTTCCCGGCGTTCCAACAAACCGTAAAACAGCCATCATCACTCCATATCATATGTATTTCAGAGCCACCCTCCACAGGATAATGGTATTTGTTGAACTGGTCTTCAACCGGGCCGGTAAAAGCCGATGAATACCAGCTAATAGGCGGATTGAGGATTGCTTCGTGAAGGAGAGGCTTATAAATATACTGTTTCGGTTTACCCTCAGCATCACCGCGAAATGCCGACCTGACGCTCGGTATTACTATGCCTCTGGGTGCGCTACCCTCGTTCACCATGGATGCCTGGTGAACTCCCGGTTTACCTAGCCCCTGCATTGCCAGTAAGAGAACTTCCAGCCTGGCAGGTTCGGTAGCGTAGGGTCCCCTCTGGTAGGAACCTCCGGCATTATGTATTGTTGATGTTGTCTTGGATGCCCATTCCCTGGCCAGGGCTTTGATTGTCTTTGCCGGGACACCACATAGAGGCGACGCCCACCCAGGCACCTTGGGCACACCGTCCTCTTTCCCCAGAATATAATCCACAAACTTATCAAATCCAAAGGTGTGTGTGGCTACATAAGCCTTATCATAGGTTCCTTCAGTTATCCAGGTATAGGCTATTGCCAGGAGCAAGGCAGCATCCGTGTTGGGTAGTACTGGAATCCATTTATCCCCGTGGACAGCGGCACCATAGTTCAGGTCGGGGCAGATATAGACCTGTTTTATCCCGAGCTCCTTCCACCAATAGCACAATCGGCTGTATGCCTGTCCATTAAATCCCCATGGTGTGGTTTCTGGGTCACAGCCGATGAATAGAATCATTTCGGTATTTTCTGAAATGTCTTTAATAACGTTGGTTTGAGGCGCCATCATACCCACTGAAAGAGTTCCCGTCCATGAACAGTCCATTCCCCATACGTGTTGGGCACCCCAGTACCATCCTTCCCAACTATCCGGGTTCTGACGCTGCGCGGTGTAGCCTTCCTTTAGAAGCCGGGCCGGAACCCCATGGGTACCATGCACACACTTTGTTTCACCATGATTACCCATCTTTAAATATATTGCCGATGTCCCATATTTTTCCTGTATCCTTTTGATTTCGCTGGCTATTTTGTCGGTAGCCTCGTCCCATGAGATTCTTTTGAATTTGCTGATACCCCTATTCTGTGGGTTTCTCTCGCCATTGGGGTCCCAATCGACCCTTTGTAATGGGTACTTTATCCTGTTTGGTGAATAAACGCGTTTTTTGTAGCTCAAACAGAAGGGAGAAACCGGTTCCTTCATAGTTGGGTGGAAGACCTTTCCCCGCGCCTTCATCTGCCATGGTTTGAATTCCTTCGGCTTGTATTTCTCATCATAATGTAAGGGCCTGATCCTGATTAGTCTGCCATTCTTTACATCAACACGGGCGACATTTGAGCCATTGCAGTGAGAGCAGAAACTGAGATTTTTCGTAAAGGTTCTCTCTGGTTGCTCTGGTACTGGTGACGCTGCTGTTTTTGTATTAATGTGAGCTTTTACATCATCTTTTTCGTAAGACATTTCTCCCTCCAAACCTAATCTTTAGTTAAAGTTTATCAAAATATTCAATTAATAGCTGCATAGCCTAATACGCCGGAGGCCTATATTCCAAGAACTAATCGGTAGAACTTGATTATATTCCCTGCTCCATCCCTTAATCAATATTTTCGGTTCAGGTTGGTTAGGCGATAGGGCATGGGTTGAATGTGGAGTGAACCCCTGAATCAATAACAACAGTAGTCAGCTGGAAAACTTTAGGTATACTGATCGTTAGCACGCTCGTTCTGGTTGGACTAATCTTAGCGGTAATTTTATATCATAGGCGTGACATGCTCCGTGATTACATTAAATGATGTTCAACTCATGGGAAAATATAATATGGCTAACGCCAGCACCGCCGCTCATTTTCTCGATACCCTCCAGGAGCGGATGCCCTTCCCAATAAAAGCTATCCAGGTAGATGGCGGCCCAGAATTTGAGGCGGTATTTGAGAAAGAATGTCAGATACGAGGTATTCGGCTGTTTGTTTTACCACCTCGCTCACCCAAGCTCAACGGCGGCGTGGAGCGAGCTCACCGGACTCATATCGAAGAATTTTACGAAGTAACTGATAGTACCTTTGACCTTGCTGAATTGAGGGGAAAGCTATTAGAATGGGAACACATATATAATAAAATCCGGCCTCATCAGGCATTGGGATATCTGACTCCACTAAAATTCCTGGAACAACGAAAAAAGAAGGAGGTCAGGTGTCACTAATCATATGAACGAGAACAGGGTCTTGATTGATTAATGGCGGGAGGAGTACAATCAGGTACGTCCTCATAGCTCGTTGGGTTACCGGCCACATGCTCCCACGGCTACATTACCGGTAACTCTAACTTAAGAGGCGGTATCCTTTATGGGGGCAGGGCATTCAGAACGCATGGACTGAGTAAATTGATAGGAGGCGTTGTGCGATGAATGACGAATACAAAACGAAAGAGCAACTTATGGCTGAATTGACTGCGCTGCGTCAGCACGTTACTGAACTAGAGGCAATAGACTTGAAATACCTACAATTGAAGGCACAATTGCACGAACGTGCCAAAGAAATCACCTGTATCTATGATGTTGTTAGGGTTATTGACGACCCAAATATTACTTTGCACGAAATCTATCAACAGGTTGTCAATGTACTTCCTATTGGTTGGCAATATCCGGAGATTACACAAGCTAAAATAGTCATTGGCGACAAGGAATTTAGGACATTAGGATATAGAGATACAAAGTGGAGGCTATCTTCGGATATAAAAGTTTATGGCACAAAAAGGGGTATAATAGAGGTCTGCTATTTAGAGGAGAAACCAGAAAGGGACAAAGGACCATTCTTGAGCCAAGAGTTGATGCTGCTTTCAATTGTCGCCGGGCGGCTTGGAAGAGTTACCGAGCGCAGGCAGGCTAACTGACCTATTACGCTTTTGGGCTTAGAATCCGAGTTAGTGAGGTAGTCAGCCTGTGGTGTACATGCTGTGCCAATTCCTCTTTCAATTCCCTGTCCTTAATCACAATGAATTCCCAAGGTTGTGTGTTAAATCCTGAAGGTGCCCAACGTGCTTGGTGCGGGAGTGACGGCAGGTGGTTCAGGAGCAGGTACGGGTGTGGGCAACAAAGTTGGTGCAGGCGTAGTATTAGGCGTGGGTATCTCGGATGGCTGTTGAGTACAGCCAGCGAGTAGGAGCACCACTACAAAGATGCCAAGAATTAGCCTCTTGACCATCATGTCATCATTATCCTGGCCGAGTGTTCCCGTTACTGAGGAAATTTTACTCCATCATCGCCCTATCTGCAATTTCTGTAACTGGCAGGTTTGAAACTATAGGCCTTCAGGAATTGAAAGGGAAAATAGGAGTTCTAGCTAATGACTTTTACTCCACCACCATGACACAAACTGAGTTCTTGTTACCAACAATCATTTCATGTAGTGCAGAGAGTTGCCAGGGTTTTAACCTACTTGGATGGGTACGCTATTTCCAGCTCTGCCAGTTTTTCAGGTGTGGGCACCCCGTTGACATCCCAGCCCATGTAGTAATAGTACCACTTTTTGGCTTTGTCCATGGTAGTGCGGTCAACAACAGGCTTCGTAGCCAGGACGCCATCAGTCTTCGGCTGATAATAACGCTGAGGATGCTCATCATCAGCCGCCGTAAGCCCCTCACGAAGGTTAAAAAGCCTCATCAATGTCAGGATTCTTTCAGAAACCTGGAGGAGCTCTACCCAGCTGGTATTCCAGCCGGTAACCGCCTTCATGAGTTCAAGCTTGTGGTCATTATTGATGAAAGGCATAAGGCAAATCACCAGGTAGTCATTCACCACTGACAGGCACTGTGTCAGCTTGAAAAGGCTCATTCTTTTAGCGCTGATTTCGTTATTGACGGGCGACATTATGCCGAACTTATTAAGATCGCTGAGACCCATCAGAGAAGTCCCGCCGCCAAAGCTGGAACAATGGTCGGCGCCATGGGGATTGAGCATGTACCCGATTTTTAACCCCATATTATCTCTGGGGTCGTGCATTGCAGATTCCAGCCCTTTAACGTTCATGGCGAACTCTTCTGAGTCTTTACCCAGCTTCTTCGCCATCCGGGCGGTGCCTTCGGCGATAAAGTTACCGATTCCCTCGCGTCTGGCTATTAATTCAATAGCCTGCAACATGACATCCGCATTACCGAATTTAAGTTTGATGCCACCCGTATCTTTATCGGTTATCAGGCCTCTTTCGTAACATTCCATAGCAAAGGCGATAGAACTCCCGGTAGATATGGTATCCAGCGACAGGGCATTGCAGCGTTCATTGCCTTTACAGATAGCTTTGAGGTCATCTATCCCGCAGTTTGAACCCAGGGCAGCAAGAGTCTCATATTCAGGTCCGCCGTAGTCAGGGTCACAGGTATAGGGTTCTTCGAATTTCACTACTTTCTTGCACCTTACGTTGCAGGCAAAGCAGCCTTCCATTTTTATTCTTACGGTTTCTTTAATTGTTACTCCGGTTATCAGTTTAACATTGGGGAAAAGCCCATCGCGTTGATTGCGCACCGGCAAATCCCCCGTCTGCTCATGCATGAGCATTTCCGGGCCGCCTGTTCCATACTCCGATAGATGATGCGGACGTGAGAGGAGTTCCTGTCTTAACGTCTTTATATATTCTTCATTGACTATCGCCGGCATCTTGTGTCCTCTCACCGCGACAGCCTTGAGGTTCTTCGAGCCCATAACAGCGCCCAGACCTCCTCTACCGGCGGCATCGTTTAAACCCGTCATGATACAGGAGTAGCGAACCATGTTTTCGCCGGCCGGTCCGATTGAGGCTATCTGAATACGCTGGTCATCCAGTTCGTTTCTTAAAGCCTCCTGTGTCTCTTTAACATCTTTTCCCCAGAGATGACCGGCGTCTTTGATGATAGTCTGTCCATCGTTTATCCAGAGATATACCGGTCTGGCAGCTTTTCCTTCGATAATGATAGCATCGAATCCGGCACGCTTGAGTTCAGCCATCCAGAACCCGCCGGATTCTGATTTAGCGATGCCTCCCGTAAGTGGAGACTTGGCGCCAACACAGTAACGTGAAGCACCCGGCAGACTCAGCCCGGTTACCGGCCCCAGGGCAAATATCAGCTTGTTGTCCGGCCCCAGGGCATCCGCTCCCTGCTTCATCTCTTTCCACAGAAAATAGGCCACGAATCCGGCACCACCGATATATTTTCTGGCGAATTCATAAGTCAGAGGCTCTGATGCCACACTATTGTGGGAGAGGTTTACCCGCAGAATCTTACAGTTATAACCGCCCAT
>CAYQZZ010000026.1:0-25746 GCA_964422155.1 uncultured Dehalococcoidaceae bacterium
TACAGTCTACGTAAAAAAAGTCTTTTACTATCTCGTCATCTACCGTCATCAGGCGGGTCGACTCAACCGTAGACTTTCTCTTTTTACGCTCGACCTCAAATTTTGCTTTAAGTTCCGGAGGTGGAGGCTTGGGTTCGGTAACAATATAGTTTGAGTACTTTAACTTGGCCATCTTCTATTTTACTCCCCTTTTTACGTAAACCGTTGACGAGATTATAACACATTAAGCTTCTCTTGTATTGGAAAACCGGACAGGACAAAAGAGAAAAATCCGAGCTCCTTTAATGAATCTGTATAAAGAGCCCGGACACTATATATATTATTCAACCGCCAATTTATCACTCATTTATTAACCATGTTTGCTAGGTCACCAGTTCCAACGTCCCAGCAAGCTGGTGATAGCCGGCACAAGAAGAGCGCGAACTAAAAAGGTATCAATAATGACACCGATGGCTACAGCAGCGCCTATCTGCATCAACGTCCTGATAGGGGTTATTACCAGTACTCCGAAAGTACCCGCCAGAATGATACCGCAGGCAGTAATGACGGTAAAGACGACTACCTGGTTAGTGCCAGGAAATCTGGTTAGCTACTTTCCTGAGTTGGCTTTGCAGGAATGTCTTGTATAAGAATTTAAGAAGCTACACAATAGCTTGTTTTTTACCTCAAATCACTGAAGAGGCAACTGCAGAATAGCAGTCATTACTAAACATTTTGAGTGAATGTTTAAGATACATCCAAAACCATAAAATCCAGAGCTATATTATATTTAGGTCTTTGCGGCAAATCATTAAGATACAGGCGATTTGTAGTATTTTGATGCGAGCGTGCAATGCACAAATAGAACAGGTTTATCGACCCTCTTGAATTCAAGCGGACAATGGGTCATCCCTTTAGGAATATAGACGGTGGCGGGAGTGGTGATTATATGTCTTTCTTGTTCCTTGCCTAAACCAATTTCAATTTCGGCTCCCAAATCTCCCATATTATTAGGGTCAAATGAAAGAAAATACAGGTACATATCGAAATCATGTGAATGTGCGGATTCCTCCATCAGTGTAGGTTCCGTAATACGCAAGAACATAATTGTGAAATCAGATTTATAATCGGTTTCACCCGTGTATATCAGTTCAGGCCCATATCCACCCTTTGCCACAGGACGTTTTATTACATATTTACCATATTTTGTTGCAGTCATTTGTTGATGCCTCCTCTCTATCTAATCTTTATTTAAGCGGATTTACTCTGATATGTCATCATATGATGAGTTGATGGGACACGTCAACAGACAATAAGCACTTATACCTGAACACGACGTCAGAATGTTGGTTTCGAGTCAGCCATGGCTCACGAGGAAGGCAAACCGTGCCATGAACGTAAGTACCAATGCCTTGAGGCGCTGGCACCAGTGGGGTATAATCCAATAATTAAGCTATGTTTAACGGAGGAGGTAGTAAATGCATAAGAACTGGAAATTCCTTCACGCAGCTCTAGTGGTTAAGGACATGGACAAGGCTATCAAGTTTTTTGAAGCCCTGGGTGTAGGACCATTCCCGCCTTTCCTTGGGGGACCGGGGATACCGGTTACCGGTAAGACAGTACGGGGGAAACCATCCGACTATGATATGGACCTTAGACTCGCCCGGGGAGATATGGGAGGGATAGGGCTCGAGTTGATACAGCCTCTCAAGGGCAGGTCGGTCTATGGCGAGTTTCTGGAGAAAAAGGGCGAAGGTATTCATCATATTGCATTTGGGGTTGATGACCTCGATGCGGAAATTGCAGATATGGAGAAAAGGGGATTCAAGGTTATACAGACCGGAGGCTTTGGTACCGCAAAATTCGCTTACTTCGAAAGCGAAAAGCCCGGCGGTATGCTAATAGAGTTGTGTCAGGCGCCAAAAAAATAAGTCTGACAAGGTCAAATGGAAGAGGGGAAGCACAATGCTAAAAGGTTATAACGGAAAAATCCTGCGCCTTGATTTGACTACTGGAGACATAGACTATGAACACCTGGAGGAACAGACCGCCAGGAAATACATTGGGGGCGTTGGTTTAGCGGTTAAAATACTCTGGGATGAGACAACTCCCGATACTGCACCATTATCACCCGAAAATGAGTTGGTATTCATGATGGGTCCGCTTACGGGCAGTATCCTGCCTAAAAGTAGTCGCTATATTGTTGCCGGAATTTCACCGCTAACCGGTATCTGGGGTCAGGCTCATGCCGGCGGCAGATTTGCCGATGAGCTAAGGCATGCCGGATTTGATGGCATTGTGGTCAAGGGGCAGTCGAGTCAGCCCGTATACCTCTGGGTAAATAATGGGAAAGTAGAAATCCGTGATGCGGCACACATATGGGGTAAGGATACTTATGAGGTAGCTGAACTCCTCCAGCAGGAAACAGATGGAAAGTCCAGCGTTGCCTGTATCGGTTTAGCTGGAGAGAGGTTGGTGAAAATTGCCGGGGTTATGAATGATGGCAAGCAGGGGAGGGCAGCGGCCAGATGTGGTCTGGGGGCTTTAATGGGGTCGAAGAGGCTGAAGGCTATTGCCGTCAGGGGAACGCTACCCCTCAGTTTTTATGATGAAGATAAACTTAAGGAGGGTGTGCAGAAAATTCTTCCCTTTTGCCAGCCAAGGAAGCCGGAGGAGCGGCTTGCCGGCGACATGCATGTATTTAAGAGTTTCTTTGTATATGGCCGTGTGCCGGTGAAAAACTGGTCGGAAGGGTCTTTTGATGATGGTTATGTCTACACGGAAACCATGCGAGAAGCCGAGCCTCTGCACTGCGCACATTGCCCCACTAGCTGTCTGGAGTCATACCAGCTTAAAAATGGTGAGAGACATATGGTATGGGAAGCCTGGGGCCCCCTGGGGACCAACTGCTGTATAGCTAATGCTGAAGTCCTGCAACAGGCGTATACCCTTTGCAATAAGTATGGTCTGGATACAATTTCGGCTGGAGCCATCATTTCCTTCGCCATGGAATGCTTTGAGAAGGGATTAATTACCAGGGATGATACTGACGGAATCGAGCTGACCTGGGGTAATCATCAGGCTATGATGGAGATGTTGAGGAAGATAGGCGAGCGGGAAGGATTTGGAGAACTACTAGGGGAGGGTGTTAAAAGAGCGGCGGAACGCATCGGCGGAACTGCCTCCGAATATGCCATGCATGTAAAGGGTCTGGAGTTTCCCGCCCATGACCCGAGGGCTCTGGCCAGCCATGCGCTGGGGTATGCCACCGGCAGCATCGGGGCTGCCCATATGGAGTCTGTTGGCGCCGATGCTATAGAAAACTGGATGGAACTGGCTGAACCCAAGACTTCTCCGGAATTGGGATTCCCGGTTGCTTTAAAACGCTTTGATGTGGAGGGAAAGGGCAGGCTGGTGGCAAGGACGCAGGATTTCAGCAGTATGCTGGACTCTATTACTGCCTGCTTATTCCTATCTGTGGGTGGTGGGGTACCTCCTTCGTATTATCTGCCGGTGCTCAATAGCGCCACCGGGTGGGACATGGACCTGGATGAGTTTATGCTGACGGGAGAGCGTATCACCAATTTGAAACGCATGTTCAGCGTGAAGCGTGGCATAAGCCGAAAAGATGACATATTGCCAGCGCGGATTCTTACCCATAGACTGACATCTGGTGGAACGAGGGGAAATCTATTTCACCTTGGGGCAATGTTAAACGAATACTACTCCGTCAGGGGATGGAGTGAGGAGGGTATACCAACCAGGGAAAAACTCATTGAATTAGGACTGGAAGAATGTCTCTAAATTAGAGCTGACTATACACGTAAAATTATGTGCAATTTCCACTGGAGGTAGCGATGAAGATAGGTTTCATAGGCATTGGGCAAATGGGAAAATGTATGGCCAAGGTTGTCAATAATTTAATTGCCCTTGCCTGAATAGAATGGTAAATTATCGTAAATGACAAGGAGGAAGGATGATAGTTATCAATTGTAATGATGTTAAAGCTGTCGAGACCCGTGATGAAATCGTTGGCCAGGGGCCGGTCTACAGGAAGGCATTGATTGATGCGAAAGAAACGGGAGGATTTGGCATCCTTTCGGTTACTTTCAGTCCGGGAGCCAGATTGAACTTCCACACACATACCTTCGAACAGATTCTCTATGTCACCGAGGGAAAGGGTATCGTGGCTACTAAGGAGAACAAGCAAATCGTAACTCCGGGCGCGGTAATTTTCATTCCGCCGGGTGAGGCTCACTGGCATGGAGCTACTGCGGACTCCTCGTTTTCACATATCGCCATACAGAAGCCGGGGATAAAGCTGGCTCAGTAGCAGGGACATAGACAATGCTGCCTAAGGCCTGACCAGCCTGGCACCTTTATGGGAATCCAACGAGACTAATAAGGGGGTTTTTCCCTTACCTGTCATGGCATCGGCAAAGAAGATGGACCGCCCTCGGGTTGCCATACGGAAGTCTGGGTTGCTATAATTACAGAAAGAGGGCAGCATCAGATAATTCAAAGCCTGTGGGTGATGGCAGTGGACAAAGTCTTAGTAATAATAATGGCAGGAGGGGCAGGGGAGAGGTTGCAGCCTTTGACCAGGAGACGCTCCAAGGGGGCGGTCCCATTTGGAGGTAAATTTCGGCTTATTGATTTTACGCTGAGTAACTGCATCAACTCAGGCCTTCGCCAGATTTTTGTTCTCACACAATACCTATCAGAGTCTCTAAATCGCCACATCCAGGAGGGCTGGAGTATCTCAAGCTCCGGGTTAGGGGACTACATTTACTCCATGCCAGCTCAACAGAAGCTTGGCGCGGACTGGTACCGTGGCACGGCGGACGCAGTAAGACAAAACCTTAACCTGGTCAGGGAAAAGGATGTTAAGGAAGTTCTAATTCTCTCAGGTGACCATATCTACAAGATGAACTACCGTCAGTTTGTAGCCTATCACAGGATGAAGAAGGCGGGCCTGACGGTATCTGCTGTCAGGGCAAGTAAGGAGCAGGCTACCGGAAGACTTGGCATACTCGAAGTAGACCAAGAGCAAAGATTGATTGGCTTCGAAGAAAAGCCCGCGCAGCCGAAGATGCTCACTGATGCTCCAAATTATGCTCTAGCTTCAACGGGCGTCTATATCTTCAAGGTGGATACGTTGCTGCAGGCTTTGCAGGGGCAGGAGGAAGACTTCGGCAGGCACATCATTCCAGAAATGATAGGCAAGCATCACGATATTTTCGTTTACGACTACGAGCAAGAGAACAAGATAGAGGATTTTGAGGTCAAAGTGAAAGATGGTATAAGAGAAAAGATATTGGTCGACAAGACCCGCGATTCATCCTACTGGAGGGATGTCGGCAGCATCGATTCGTACTACGAAGCAAGCATGGAACTCGTGGGCGTAGACCCTCTCTTCAATCTTTACGGGGAGAAGTGGCCCTTCAGGACGTATCAGCGGCCCCTGCCTCCAAGCAAGTGTATCCTTGGTGGAAAAATATCAGAGTCTATCGTGTGCGATGGCTGTATAATTAGCGGTGGCACTGTCCGGGACTCCATAGTCTCCCCAGGCGTGGTTGTAGAAAGAGACGCTCGGGTGGAACAATCGGTCATTTTTGACGATGTTATCATTGAGCCTGGTGCTAGCATAAGACGAGCCATCGTTGATAAAGAAAGCAGAATCCGGGTTGGTGCCTCAATCGGCTACGACCGTAAGGCGGATGAGAGAAGAGGTTGCACAATATCAGATAACGGCATAGTGGTCATTCCCAAGGGGATGGATATAAGCCGAACCGAGCCATCTCTCCTTTGACGATAGAATATCTCTATTCGGTTTTATCGACTGATTAATAGCTGGAAAAGGGCATAGATAGGAGGTAACTATGGTAGAGTTTATTTGACTCATAAAGATTCCTATCAAATTGAAAAAGGAGGCTATGAATAAATGGGGAAATATGCGAAATATGTTAACGATTTAAGGCTGTGGACGGAGCTTATACGCCCGTCGTATCGCGGCAAGATAGCCGATTTTTCTCTGATATTTGACCAGAAGGTTTTCCCGGAGACCAAAATCTGGGTCGAGACTTTCCATATATACGCGCCAGGCTCCGGAGTCATGGTCCCCGGTGAATTACCGATGCTGGTCAATGGTACAAAGGTTCCGGGAAACGGCGGACAACACGCGCACCCCGACTTCGACGAACTATTTCTTTTTTTCGGGAGTAACCCGCACGATGTGTTGTCTCTGGGGGGCGAAGTGGAGTTCTGGCTGGGCGAGGGAAAAGACGCGCAGAAATTTATCGCCAAAACACCGACAGCCGAGTGGGTGCCCCGGAACGTGGCGCATAATCCTCACTACTTCACCAAGATTGCCAGCCGCGATAGGCCTATCATAGAAATGGCCATCGCCATGACGCCTACGTATAGCTTGGCTCCCGGCTCGTCTCGTTCTATTCCGCTACCGCCGGCCTTTTCCTTTGAAAAGGTCGGGCAGGAGCAAAAAGGTAAAGGGCTTTACACGAAATATGTTAATGAAGTAAAGTTCGCCACGGACCGGTTGTTTCCGTATCATCGCGGCAAGGTAGCCGTGCCGACTCTGATGTTCGATAAGACTACTTATCCGGACGCTAAAATCTGGGTCGAGATTTTCCACGTGTACGCGGCAGGGTCCGGAATTGGACTCCCCTCCCTGGAGCCAACCATCATCAAGGGTGGTGCGGTAGGCGGCGGAGAAGGAGGCGGCCACGCGCATAACTTCGACGAGCTCTTTCTTTTCATCGGGCTTGACCCGCATGACACACTGAATCTGGGTGGTGAAGTTGAGTTCTGGCTGGGCGAAGGAGACGAGGCAGAAAAGTTCGTCACTACCAAAGCCACAGCTGAGTGGGTCCCGGCAAACGTAGTACATAATCCACACTATTTCAGGAGGGTTGATAGGCCCTTCCTCATGGTGGTTATCGCCCTGACGTCTGAATATGCCTTGGATGGTATGCGTTTCGCGCCATTGCCACCGGGCTTTAAACTCTAATTTAGACCGATGAACGAAGCAGGAGGATAAGATAGTTAATCCGAGAAAAGGCGAGCAGGTTTTCACCTTCCGATGAATTGTTGGATGAACTTCTACGGATATTTTGACAAGGGTGATGTAACTGGCTAAACTGGTGCCATGAGCGGTTTACGCCATAGATATAGAGGCGTAAACTGCTTAGCTGGTGACAAGAATGGAGACTAAAACAAATTCCGAAACGAAGGAAAGACACAGTGAAAAGGTAGTCAAATCCACGTGCAGAATGTGCCACGGCGTATGTGGTGTCTTGGTGCACATTCAAAATGGAAGCGTGGTTGAAATCACCGGGGACCCGGACTGTCCTACTTCATGCGGTTATATTTGCCCCAAGGGCAGGGCATCGGTGGAGTTGTTATATCATCCTGACCGTCTCAAGTTCCCTCTCAAGAGGATGGGGGTAAAGGGAGAGAACCTATGGCAGAGAATCAGCTGGGACGAGGCACTGGATACTATCGCCGGAAGATTACTTAAAATAAAGCATGAGTTCGGTGCTGAATCAGTAGTTACAATCATAGGCACGGGGCGACCTCTCCTTCCTTTATATCAGAGGTTTTCCAATTGCTGGGGCACTCCTAATCACCTCAGTATTATTAACAATTGTTATTACCCGAGGATAGTAGCGGCACGTATGACCAGTGGCAGATTCCCCGTGTGTGATTATTACGGGTTCGGAGGGGTATACCCTAAATGTGTGTTGAACTGGGGCTGTAATATTGCGGGGTCGGGCGCCGCCGATGGTATGTGCGGTTATCAGGTTACCCAAACGGTGAAAAACGGCGCCAAACTGATAGTGGTTGACCCAAGGAAAACCGGTTTAGCCGCCCAGGCCGACCACTGGTTACAAATTCGCCCAGGCACTGACGATGCCCTGGCGCTGGGTATGCTGCACGTGATAATTAGAGAGAAGTTATACGATAAAGATTTCGTAAACAGGTGGACTATCGGTTTTGATGAGTTTGCAGAAAGAGTCGAGGAATATCCTCCGGAAAAGGTCTCGGAGATTACCTGGATTCCTGCAAAAGCTATCAGGGCGGCTGCCCAGCTATATGCCACGACCAAACCGGCCTGCATACAATGGGGCAATGCCATTGACCAGAATATAAACACCCTCCAGACGGCTCGCGCAGTTCATTGTCTATCGGCCATTACGGGCAATCTGGATGTTCCTGGTGGTGATATTTTCCTGGTGCCGCCCGCCGATATCAAAACACATACTGTCCATGGTAATCAAAGTCTTCCGTTGCATGAAAGGATTACACCTGAGATAAAGTCGAAGATGATTGGCCGTGGAAAATACAAAGTCCTTGATAACTCTGTCATTCACCCGCGCCATTTACTTGATGCTATTATGTCCGGGCAGCCGTATCCTATCAAAGCCCTGTTCGTTATGGGTAGCAATACGCTGCTCAATCAAACTGACCCGGTAAGGACAGCTCAGGCATTCAGGAAGGTCGATTTTACCGTGGTGACAGAACTTTTCATGACTCCTACCGCTCAAATGGCGGATATATTACTCCCGGCGTCAAGCTGGCTGGAAAATGACGAAGTAGCTGATGTACATATGGGCTGGTGCGTTCTCATCAGGCAAAAGGTGGCCGAGATAGGGGAGTGCCGCGATGATAAACAAATCCTGTTTGACCTAGCCCGTAGATTGGGCATGAGTGATGATTTCCCGTGGAAAGATGTCAGGGAGTTTTGTGACTGGACACTGGAAGGTGCCGGCCTGACTTTTGAGGAATTCAAGAATCTGGGGATACTGAAGGGTAAGATGCGATACCGAAAATACGAGCAGGAAGGGTTTGCCACGCCCTCTGGAAAGGTTGAACTGCGGTGCTCTACCCTTGAATCAATGGGCTATGACCCGCTGCCCTATTATGTCGAGCCGCCGGAGAGTCCGTACTCAACACCTGATTTATTCAAGGATTTCCCCCTGATTATCACTACCGGTAGTAGAATCCAGGGTTACTTTTGTTCTGAGGGCAGGCAGATACCGTCACTGCGTCATCTCAATCCTGACCCTGTAATGGAAATCCACCCTGATACCGCAGGCAGTCTGGGTATAGAGTCTGGAGACTGGGTCTGGATTGAAAGTCTCCGAGGCAGAATTAAGCAGAGAGCAAAATTAACAGACGGGATTCACCCTGGGGTAATTCACGCCCAGCATGGCTGGTGGTTTCCGGAGAAAGAGCCGCCTGAATATGGTTTCACGGAATCAAACGTGAATGTTTTAGCAGCAGATATGCCCTGTGACCCTCACACCGGTTCCGAGTCACTCAGGGCATTTCTGTGCAAGGTATATAAAGCCTAGTTTCTGACACTCAGTAGATGCCAATATTGTCGAAGTAGGTTCTCAAGGAAATTTGAATACATGAACTGGACAGACATAATTAAACTGATAAATGGAAGCTGAACAAATAACTACTCCCAAGCATTAATTTGCGGCAACACGGTGCGAACTGCGAGGCTGAGAAATCAGCCTCCTCTTATTCCTCGAGGTAACGAACTGACGAGATGTGTCATGGAAAGCTGATAGCTAAGCTGCTCTATAAGAGATATTCACGACATAAACCGAAGCAAATATATTGATTTTAAAATTACATAAGTAATATAATCGCGTATGACCACACAAGCTCCTCAGGAATTACATGTCTGATTATTATTTATGAGAGGTAATTATCATGTCGGACGGAATAAGTAAGTTGGTTACAGGTGGTGCGGTGGAAACGCGAGTCAGGAGTGTCGGTTTTTTAGGTTTACCCGGCGGCGGAGCTGAAGGGGTGGTTGATGTTAAGAACGGGAAAATAGTAAGAATTAGGCCGTTACACTATGATTGGAAATATGATAAGAAGCATTTAAATCCCTGGAAGCTGGCGAAGAATGGCAAAACCCTGGAACCTCTTATGAAATCGCTGCCTGGCACTTTTTCATTGGCGTATAAAAAGCGGGTATATTCTCCCAACCGGATTAGGTACCCCTTGAAGAGGATTGATTGGGACCCAAACGGCGAGAGAAACCCACAAAACAGGGGAAAGAGCAAATACAAGAGGATTTCGTGGGACGAGGCTACCAATATCATAGCCAGTGAAATAAAGAGGATACATAAGGAATACGGCCCGCTGGCGATACTGACACAGCAAGAAGGGCACGGGGAGAACAAGTGGCTGCAAGGCCCCCACGGCATGCCTACGCTGCTTCTTAAGAAGATGGGTGGTTACACGCAGCAGATTAGGAATGCGGATAGTTGGGAAGGGTGGTACTACGGCGCCGAACACGTGTGGGGACAGGGATTGTTTGGTCATTATTTCCCGGCAAATAATGTATTGAAGGATGTTATAGATAACTGTGATATACTTCTGGTCTGGGGAGGTGACCCGGAAACAACAACCTGGGGATTTTGCGGTCAGCTTGCCAGCCGGGTATCCTATTTCTGGACGGAGGTTGGCATTAAACAGGTATATATCTGCCCAGATCTGAATTACGGTGCCGCTGTTCATGCTGATAAATGGATTCCCGTGCTGCCCAACACCGATGCCGCTCTGCAACTGGCGATAATATATACCTGGATAAAAGAAGGCACCTATAACAAGAACTATGTGGCCACCCATACTGTCGGCTTCGATAAGGTAGAATCCTATGTTATGGGCGAGGAAGACGGCGTGCCTAAAACTCCTGAGTGGGCTTCCCCCAAGTGTGGCGTCCCGGAATGGACCATCAAGGCGCTGGCCAGGGAGTTTGCCTCCAAGATAACATCAACAGTGCACTTTTTTGGTGGCGGTTTTATACGCGGGCCCTGGTCCAGTGAACCTGCCAGGCTGGAAGTGATTATGCTAGGGATGCAGGGGCTGGGTGGTCCTGGCGTTCACCAGTGCCAGATAACCTGGCAAGGAACGCCCAGAAGCGAGAAGGCGCCCAAAAATAGACTTTACACCTTCGGAGCATCCAGCACCGGCACCGAATATCCGTTTGATGACCGGGTAACGTATCCTATGAGGGGTAACAGCCGTGTCAACCAGAAACAGTTTTTCCCCAAGACTATGTTCCACGAGGCCATTCTTAATCCACCTTGTAGTTGGTATGGCAAGAGCCAATGCTCGGCACCGCCTGAAGACCAGTTTATCCAATACAAGTACCCGGCTGATGGTTGCCCTGAGATACACATGGTCTGGACCGATAGCCCCTGTATGACCACCTGCTGGAATCAGGGAACGAAGACATTGGAAGCCTTCAGAAGCCCCAAGATAGAGTTCGTTCTTCACCAGCACCCGTGGCTTGAGAATGATTGTCTATTTTCTGATATTATCCTGCCGGCATGTACCACATATGAAGTAGACGATATCATGCCAAACTACTGGCCAGGACTACAGTTTAGCAACGTGATGTTCCAGAGGCAAGCCATCAAGCCAATCGGTGAGTCCAAGAGTGACTACGAAATAACATGTGAAATTGCTAAGAAGCTCGGAATGGAAGAGGCGGTTACGGAAGGCAAAAGCTTAGAGGAATGGTTTAAATGGACCTTTGAGAGTCTGGGATTGCCAGACCTTATCAGCTGGGAAGACTTCAAAGAAAAGGAGTACTACGTTTTCCCTACCGCTAAGGACTGGGAAAAAGACCCGCCCGGCCTTAGAGCTTTCTACGAGGACCCCGAAAAGAACCCCCTGCCTACGCCCTCAGGCAAGCTGGAGTTCTACTCGGAGAGATTGGCCAAGCACTTCCCCGATGATACGGAAAGGCCGCCAATACCGAAATGGATTGAAAAAGGCCCATGGCATGATGAAAGGCTCTCAGGTGAAAGGGCCAAGAAGTACCCTCTGCTTATGATGTCCAACCACGGCCGGTGGCGGATGCACGCCCAGTGTGATGACATAACCTGGACAAGGGAAATCTTGACCTGTAAGGTAAGGGGGCCGGATGGCTACATGTACGAGCCTCTCTGGCTACACCCTTCAACCGCTGAAGTAAGAGGTATCAGAGACGGCGACATCGTCAGGGCATACAACGAGAGAGGTTCCGTCCTCTGTGGCGCACGAGTATGGGAAAGGATAATGCCTGGAGTAGCTTATGTGGACCATGGTTCTAGAGTTGATTGGATTATACCGGGAGAGCTTGACCGGGGAGGCGCCATTAACCTCATATCCCCAGATAAGACAGTTTCTAAGAATTGCCCCGGCATGGCCAGCAGCGGTTACCTGGTTGAGGTCGAAAGAGTCAATATGGTTCAGATGGAAGAGTGGAGGAAACAGTATCCTGAAGCCTTTGAAAGAGAATATGACCCAGCCTCCGGACTGCGCTTTAACGCCTGGGTTGAAGGCAGTATATATAGAAAATGATTTATCTTTCACGGCACCTGGCAAGAAAAGGAGGGTTAACTCATACGAGCGGACTGTTTCCAATACTAGGCTAAGAAAGAAATGAAAGGTCCAAAGAGTATACCCTTGAAGAATGGGAGCCTGCCACACAAGGAATAAGCCCCATATATAGCACCAAGATGTTGAGAATCGGAAAGAACTAATTCCTGATACAAATAGTATCAAGGTTAACACAGGGCTGGATACCTCACTTAAACAAATATCCAGCCTTTTTTTATTTATTACACAATGTGGCTGACTGTGTGACAAGTCTAGTGACTACCTAAGCAGCATTGGCGATAGCTGGAGTTATACTAATAATGTCTAGCTCAGTGCCTGCTAGCTAATTGTACCAAGGAGCGGTAAGGTCGGGACTTGCGTACGGCGCCCATAATACCGTGCGGTGCCACTAACATTACCCCAACCAGGATTATGCCTTGTATGATCAGGCTGTATCCGACGTATCTAGCTAGTGCGAAGTGCAAAAAGACAACGATAAGCGTACCAATAATCGGCCCCGCTTGAGAGCGCAGGCCTCCAATGACGGCAGCAAGTATGCATATCATTGTCCACTTTATATTGAAGGCGCTGGTCGGCTCTATGGCCGCTTGGGAGATGTAGAATATAGCCCCGGCTATTCCCGTTACAATAGCGCCGATGATGAAGGAGAACAACTTTAATCGGAAGACGTTTATCCCGGAACTTGCGGCAGTGGTATCATTATCGCGAATTGCCGCCAGACCCAGCCCCAGTTTGGAACGCAAGATGAACCACATAAGGAAAATTGATGCCAGCCCGATAACGAGGGCGAGCCAGTAAACTTCCGCCGTGGAAAATTCACCGGCACCTTTGAGCACGTAGCCAGCACCCCCACCTTGTAGCTTCCCTCCGACAGGTTTCCAGAGCAAAAACACATACTTCAGTGCTTCAGGTACCACCAGTGTCCCGATAGCGAAATAGATGCCTCTTAGCCTGAAGACAGGAACAGATATGAGAAGGGCAAATATTGCCGCGACTATAGCCCCCGCTATTATTCCCACATAAATTGGGATACCGACCCAGGCGAGCATTATCATGGTGTACCCAGCCAGCCCAATGAACGCAGGCTGGCACAGGGATATCAAACCGGAGTAGCCACAAAGCAAGTTCCACATATTCGCTATGGCTAGGTAGATGCAAAAGAGGCGGATATAAATGAGCCACTGTTGGGGCAGTCCGATTACCGGCAGCACCGCCAGCACGATTATAATCACTATTAGCAGTATTAAGCGTACACTCAATTTCAATTGAGGAATGGTAAATCTCATGTTTCTCCTAACGGCCGAATATGCCTTGTGGCCTCACCGCCAATACGACCAGCACTGTGGCGTAAAGGACGAGCATCTGTGCGGTGGCACCCAGGAAATAGCCACCAAAGGTCTGAGCTAACCCCAGGAACATACCCCCGATAAATGTCCCCAGCATGCTGCCTAAACCACCTACTATGATGACGCCAAAGGCAATGATGAGAAAGGACACGCCTGATGTCGGGTTAAAGGGGAAAGTCAAGCCAAGGAACACGCCGGCTATAGCCGCTATTGCCATGGCGATACCAAAGGCGAAGGCATATACGCGGTTGTTATTTATTCCCATCAAACTAGCCGCTCTCTTGTCCTGAGAGGCGGCATTAATCGCCTTACCCAGGTAGGTCCTCCTCAAGAATTCACGGAGGGCAAGCATCACGATTAAAGCCGCAATAAAATCTAGCAGGTAGATTAACGGGACACGGAGTGCGCCCACGCTAAAGCTTTCCAAGGCATAAGGTGGTGTTAAACCCCTTGACAGCGGCGTCCAGAGTCTCTGACAAGTATTTTGGATTATTAGGGAAATACCAAAGGCGATTATCAATGGAGCTTCCATTGATATTCCAAAAGCCCGGCTCATCAGGAATTTTTGGATAGCGTAGCCGATGGCAAACAACAGAGGCATAACAATGACCAAGCTTAGAATAGGGTCTATCCCCAAATTAGATATTACTAAGTATTTATGGCCAAGAAGTTCGCCGCTCATCAGGGAAAAAGTAAAGTAGGTACCTAATATGACCAGGTCGCCGTGGGCTACGTTTATCAGTTTCATAACCCCGAAAACAAGCGAGAGGCCCAGGGCAATTAAAACGTATAAACCGCCCAGAAGAATACCCATTAATAGCGGAGTCGATAAGTCAAGCAACTCTGTCATCTATAGTACATCCAAATCAGCTTTCATACACCAAAGTATGCTTTTCTCACATCCTCCTCCTCCTGAAGTTCCGCGGGGGTGCCGCTTAAAACAACGCGCCCCGATTCCAGAATATAAGCTCTGTCAGCTTCTTGTAGGGTTCGCCTTACGTTCTGTTCGACAAAGAGGATAGTAATGCCCCTTTCTCTAATTTCCCTCAGTGCTCTATACAGTTTATCAAGAACGATGGGGGCCAGGCCCAGCGAGATTTCATCAAGGAGCATGAGCTTCGGGTCTGCCATTAAGCCCCGCCCTATCGCTAACATCTGCTGCTCTCCCCCGCTTAGTGTCTTGGCCAGCTGGTTCTTCCTCTCTTCTAGTATGGGGAAGTGCCCGTAAACTTGTTGGAGATTCTGTTCTCTCTTGGGCCTCGCCTTGCGATTGTAGGAACCTATTATGAGATTATCCAGCACGCTCATCTCGGGGAAAAGTCTTCTTCCTTCGGGAACCTGGGAGATGCCAAGTTCAACTATCTGAAAGGGGTCCAATGCCGAGATATCCTTCCCCTCAAATTCAATGCTGCCTTTAGTGGGATGCAGCAGGCCCGATATTGTGTCCAGCAGGGTAGATTTGCCTGATGTATTGGCGCCAATAAGAGCCAGCATTTCGCCGGGTTTAACTTCTAGCGACACATCCCACAGGGCTTGAAAACTGCCGTGAAATACGTCTATATTGCTAACTTTTAGCAACGCATCTTGAGACGTTTCTTGAGTATGCTTTTCCATCTTAGTTTAAAAGAATCCTGATCGCCGCCCGCTAACCAAAGTAGGCTTCAATTACCTTTTTATCTTCCATTACCTTATCTGGTGTGCCTTCGGCGATTTTCACACCTTTGTCTATGACTATAATCCGGTCAACCGCCTCCACCATCACTCTCATAATATGCTCAATTAATAAAACTGTTTTACCCATCTTACGTATTTCTTTTATAATGGCTAATATCCGTGGGATTTCCACATCGGTTGAACCGGCGGCTATTTCATCGAGCAATATTAACGTTGGATTGCTTGCCAAGGCCCTGGCTAGTTCAAGTCTTTTCAGGTTTAGTGTTGTTAAATCACTAGCTAGCGTATCTTTCTGCTCGGAAAGATTTACCAAGTCAAATATCTTGGCGTCTTCAGCTTCAGCAGCGGACTTTTTGAGTTCGCGGCCGTATATTGCCGCTACCAGGATGTTTTCCCCCGCCGATAGATTAGTAAACGGCCGGGGAATCTGATAGGTTCTGGAAATACCAAGCCGGCAGAGTTTGTGTGGGGGGAGACCCGTGATGTCATTTCCCTTGAACTTTATTACTCCGGAGTCAGGCTTATATGCACCAGCGATGATATTTAATAGCGTTGTCTTGCCAGCACCGTTTGGGCCCATCACACCTACGATTTCACCTGCCTGCACATCAAAACTTAAGTCGCTAACAGCGACTAATCCCCCAAAACACTTGGTTACTCCAGCGAGTGAAAGAATTGGTGTTTCCAATGTTACCACCTTTCCTGAGGTTAGCATCAGGTGGAAGAAATTACAGTTTTCACCCCTTTCGGAGGAAACCGATATGGCGACAATTAGTCATCATATCGGTTTTCCCCACACCTTTGTTCACCTCGGCTCCGTCAAGTATGCCTGCTCTTTCGACGGCATACCAGGACTGACTGAATAATAACCCTATCTTATACCTGATTAAGGAAGAGGGAATATCGGCTTACCTGACGTAGGTATGTCCTTGTGCTGGGAAAAGATTATAGGGAGTTCCCATTTCCATGGTTTATCAACCTTCGTCCACTGGCCAACAAAGAGCGGTATTCCGCTAAAGTGTTCCTCTTTAATAAACTTGACACGATAATTAATTGTTGGCATATCGGTTTCCCCGATAGCCTTGTTAAGCGCAGCTCCGTCAAGTTTGCCCGCTCTTTTAATGGCATCAAATAGGACTTGCATCGGGTAATAGCCATGACCTATCGCCGGGTTTAATGGTTGGCCTGTCGCTTTAGCCCATCTTTCAGCGAGCGATTTTGCCGTTGTGTCGCCGATACCGGGGCAGGCATCCGGTGGAAACGATGAATCCCACCATACCTCGACACCAACACCCCACGGCAGGTCACCACCCCAGGATGACGCATCCACATAGAAAAGGGGCGCTCTTCCAATAGTAACTATCTTAGGTTTAAAGCCCATGGTGGCACATTGTCTCCACAGTGTCCCCCAATCAGGGGCAGGGCAATTGCCCCAGAGTATCTCAACATGGTTATTCATCCATTTCTTTATTATAGGCGTGAAGTCCGTGGTGCCCATAGGGAACAGGCCCAATTTTTCCTCGGCACCTATAACCGTCAAACCGTATTCCTTTAGTGCCCCAGGAAACAATCCGTACCAACCTATGCCGTCCGGGTCAGCTGAGGCTAAGACCCCGGCTACCTTGTTGGTCTGGTCAGCGTACATATCCAAGAATTCAAACCATGTATCCCTTATCGTATACCCAGGCTTGGCCCGGAAATCACCCTCTGGATATGGCATGACTATGCGAAAACCGCAAAGCCAGCTGTATTCCCAGGGTGGCGTAACCTCCGTCCTCATACCATTCCAGGGTTCAAAAGGACCACCTCCAATAATATGCGGGACCTTGTGCCGGTCAGCTACGGTAGCTACCGGGCCGTGAATCGTTACCGGTTCATCGGGTGATACCAAGAGGTGTACCTTATCGCGGACAATCAGGTCTTCGGCAAGAGTCCCTGCCTTTACCGGGTCGCTCTCACAATCGGCGACGATAAGCTTGACGGGTACTTTAGTGCCACCCAAGCTTACTCCACCTAGCTTGTTGATATCCTCGACAGCCGCTTTCATCCCGAATACACCACCTTCACCGAAACCACCAAACATGCCCGTCATTGGTGCAACGGTGCCGATGAGGATTTCTTTCGGAGCCGGGGCCGGAGCTGGTTTGGCACAGCCGCCGAAAATTAAAGCACCCACCAGTACAATCAACAGCGGAAATAAAATCATCCTTTTCACTTTTTAGCCCTCCTCTCCTTGAAGTAGAATTCCTCATAATGAGGTTATCGCCTATTCAGCTTTAATAAATTACGTCATTTATCACCTCCCCCCTTGGCTTCAGGTTTCCCTACTTACTCCTGTCAATCTCTCAGACTTTCCTGAGCCACCCCTAGCAAAGAGAACTACAAATATTTTTACAGATATTCTAGCAGATTGTATTTCTAATATTCCTCGATTGTCAAGCTTCCCCAGCTATAAGAGTCCCAAATTAAACAAAAACTCACATTCAGTCGTGTGACCTTCCACAAGGTGAAATCTCCAATCCTGTTACTAGCTGTTCCCTAATTGTGCACGTTTTTATCTAATGTAATAAAATAATAGGTGGTCTACACTATTAATTGAAGAATTCAAGATATTTTTTATGATATACTACTATACTGTCCAGAATTTGAAAATAAATGAGGAGGGGAAAATGGTAGAAAAGGAGAAACTTAATAGGCAAGCTCCAGAAGAGAAATCATTCATAAAAGACATTAGCTTCTGCGGTGTTGCCAATGGCTCAAATACCTCGGTGGTCGATGTGAAGAACGGTAGAATAGTCAGGATTAGACCACTACACTATGATTGGAAGTATAAGCCCGAGGAATTTAACCCGTGGAAGATGGAGGCGCGCGGACAGGTTTTTGAACCAAGCATGAAAACACTGATACCTCCCCTCACTTTATCCTACAAGAAGCGCTGTTACTCTCCCAACAGGATTAGATATCCGTTAAAGAGAGTTGATTGGGACCCCAAGGGTGACAGAAATATAAAGAACAGGGGAACGAGCCGTTACGTAAGAATCTCATGGGATGAAGCACTGGAGACAATAGCCAGCGAGATATTAAGGATAAAGGGAAAATACGGGACAACGGCGATACTCTACCAGTCGGACCAGCATGGAGAGAATAAAGTTGTTCATGGTCCCCATGGGTGTGCTCGGAGGCTCCTCCCGCTCCTGGGGGGTTATACACTACAAGTAAGAAATCCGGACAGCTGGGAAGGATGGGCATGGGGTGCCAAACATGTCTGGGGATGCGAGCCTGTAGGGCAGCAAGTGCCCCAAACCAATAATATTCCTGACATTGCCGATAATACCGAGCTTCTTCTGTTCTGGGGATGCGACCAGGAAACCACCCCCTGGGGATGGGAGGGACAGATGCCGAGCCGACTAAGCTACTGGTTCACCGAGCTCGGAATAAAACAGATATATATCTGCCCTGATCTGAACTACGCCGCTGCTGTTCACGCCAATAGATGGATACCGGTACTACCCAATACGGATGCAGCGTTGTACCTGGGCGTAGCTTATGTCTGGATTACCCAAGGGACTTATGATAAAGAGTACGTGGCGACACACACGGTCGGGTTCGAAAAGTTCGAGGAATACGTTCTCGGCAAGGAAGATGGTATTCCCAAGACGCCTCTATGGGCAGAGAAGATAACGAGCGTCCCGGCGAGGGTAATTAAAGCACTGGCGAAGGAGTGGTCAAGAAAGAGGACAACAGTAGTAATTGGTAATGGCGGCCCCGGCATCAGGGGCCCATACTCAACGGAACCAGCCAGGCTGCAGGCTCTGCTGCTGGCAATGCAGGGATTGGGAAAACCGGGAGTTAGCCAGACCAAGATGATTGAATGGGGTCTTTTTGATAATGAGGAGCAGTGTGCTATGCCCAGAGGCTCGGTGCTGCCAAGCTTCAGGAAGGCATACCGTGGAGGTCACCCGGCGGATGAAAATACGCCGTTTATTCCCAAGACCCTTATTCATGAAGCTATCCTCAATCCACCCCTCACCTGGTACGGCAATGAGTCCGAGCTGCCGCCGAGGCAAAATCAATTCGTGAAACACGAGTATCCTATGGAGGGTTGCTCCGAACTACACATGATATGGACCGATTCGCCCTGCTGGATAACATGCTGGAACGACGGGAACAGGCTGATTAAAGCCTTCAGAGACCCGAAGATAGAATTCATCTTAGCCCAGCACCCCTGGCTGGAGAACGATTGCCTGTTTGCCGATATCATCCTGCCGGTCAATACCATATTTGAGGAAGATGATTTAGGATCGGATATCTTCAGCGGACAATTCAACCTCGTTTTCCCCCAACAGAAATGCATCGAATCAATTGGGGAGTCCATGAGCGACTACGAGATAGTCTGTGAAATCGCCAAGAAGCTGGGAGTTTATGAGGAGTACACAGAAGGCAAATCTGTTGAGGAATGGATAAGATATGGTTTCGAAACGTCAGGCGTGCAAGACAGGATTAGCTGGGAAGAAATTAATGAAAAGGGGTATTATGTCATCCCAACCGACCCGAACTGGAAGAAATACCCGCCTGGCCTGAGAAAGTTTTACGAAGACCCTGAGGCCAATCCCTTAAGTACGCCGACGGGTAAGATAGAGTTTGAATCAACTGGCTTAAAAGAGCACTTCCCTGATGATGATGAGAGACCACCGGTGCCCCACTGGATACCATACGGTGAGTCGCACCAGGAAACCCGGCAACATCCCAACTCGAAGAAGTATCCTTTACTCATCTGTTCCAACCACCCGAGATGGGGAGTACACGCCAATCACGAGGATATATCCTGGCTAAGGGAAATCGTAACGTGTAAAGTCAGAGGTACAGATGGATACCAGTATCAGCCCGTCTGGATAAATCCGGTGGATGCCGCCGCCAGGGGCATTGAAAACGGTGACATAGTTAAGATATCCAACGACAGGGGTGCTGTCCTTGGTGGCGCCTACGTAACCGAGAGGATGATGCCCGGGGCAGTAAGCCAGGACCACGGCGCAAAGTACGACCCGATAATTCCGGGAGAATTCGATAGAGGCGGAGCGATTGATACCATAGCTCCACGAAAACCAACCTCTAGAAATGCGGTAGGGATGGCTATGAGCGGATTCCTGGTTGAGGTTGAACGGGTCAATCTGGACGAACTGCGGAGACAATATCCCGAAGCATTCAAGAGACCATTCCACCCAACCGTTGGCACAATCATTGAGTCTTTCGTTGGAGGTATAGAATAAATGAAGGCTTTAGTTATCGATATCTCAAAATGCAATGGATGTTACAACTGCCAGATTGCCTGTAAGGACGAGCACGTCGGCAACGACTGGACACCCTATGCCAAGCCTCAGCCGGACACCGGGCAGTTCTGGATGAAGATTACTGATATGGTCAGGGGGACGGTGCCAAAGGTGAGGGTTACCTATCTCCATGACATCTGCCAGCACTGTGACGAGGCGCCGTGCATCCCGGCATGCAAGCAAAATGCGATATACAAGAGAGATGACGGGATAGTCATCATTGACCCTGAAAAGTGTGCTGGCAGGATGGATTGCCTTGATGCCTGTCCGTACGAAGGAGTACTTTACTTTAACGAGGTTCTCAACATAGCTCAGAAATGCACCTTCTGTGCTCACCTGCTGGATAAAGACTGGAAAGAACCCCGATGCGTTGAGGTATGTCCCACCGAAGCGCTGAAGTTCGGTGAAGAGTCCGAGCTCAAGGACCTGATAAGCAAAGCTGAGGTATTGCACCCCGAGTTCAAAACCAAGCCAAGGGTATACTACATAGGCTTGCCCAAGAGTTTCATAGCCGGAGCCGTTTATGACCCGAAAAAAGACGAATGCATCGAGGGCGCAACAGCGACACTGACGGACTCAAAGACGGGCGAAAAGCTTACCGCCACTACAGATACCTTCGGCGACTTCTGGTTTGAAGATTTAAAGGCAGGCAAATATTCAGTAAAGATTGAAGCCAAAGGATTCGCCGCCAAGACGATAGATTCTATCAGCACAGAGAAGGATGTAAACTTGGGAGACATTCCGCTATCTTAGCGAGCACGAAAAACTAGGATAGGTAAGTAGCCAAGAACGGAGGTGTGACATGATTAGTTCTGTAAAAAGCGAACAAGTTTTCACCAATTGTACTACCGGCGGACCCGTTTACGTTTATGTCAAAGACGGGAAAATAACACGCATTGAACCCCTGGAACTGAGTGATGACGATGCCGTATCATGGGTCATTGAGGCGCGTGGGAAAAGGTTTTCTCCCCCAAGAATAGCGAGGGTTTCTCCGTTTTCGCTGGCCGAGAGGTCAAGAATATACGGAACCAGCCGTATTCTTCATCCGCTTAAGAGAGTGGGCTTCGACCCCAAAGGAGACAGGAAAACCGGAAACAGGGGTAAGTCAGGCTATAAGGAAATCAGCTGGGATGAAGCTCTGGACATTCTCACCAACGAAATAATGCGTATCCATGCCAGCTACGGGCCGGGAGCTGTTTTAACCACGCCTTCCTCGCACCACAACTGGGGAAATATAGGCTATCGGCACAGTGCCCTCCTCAGGTTTATGGGTATCTTGAACGCCACATACGCCGACCATAACCCGGACAGTTGGGAAGGCTGGCACTGGGGAGCCATGCATACCTGGGGATTTGCCTGGAGGCTGGGGATTTCCGAACAGTACGACCTCCTGGAAGATGCCTTAAAACACACCGAGATGATAGTCTTCTGGTCCAGTGACCCAGCCACCACCACCGGCATATATGCCGGACAGGAGTCATCTATAAGACACCTCTGGCTGAAAGAGCTGGGCGTGAAAATGGTCTTCATAGACCCCTTCTACAACTTCACTGCCGTGAACTTCTCTGATAAATGGTTGGCACCCAGACCGGGAACTGATACGGCTCTAGCCGCCGCTATAGCTCACGTCTGGCTTACCGAGGACCTATATGATAAGGAATATATTGAAAAGCGCACCTACGGCTTTGAAAAGTGGCGAGACTACATCCTGGGCAAGGAAGACGGCGTCCCCAAGACTGCCGAATGGGCAGAGCAAGAATCAGGAATACCAGCCCGCGAGATTAAAGCCTTGGCAAGGGAGTGGGCACAAAAGAAAACCATGCTGGCGGCTGGGGGGCTTGGTGGCTGGGGAGGCGCCTGCAGAACCGCCTACGGAACGGAATGGGCAAGGATGATGGTTCTGCTTCAGGCAATGCAGGGTCTGGGCAAACCGGGCATCAACATATGGTCAACAACTGGGGGTGCCCCGTTCAATGCAGACTTCTTCTTCCCAGGCTATGCCGAAGGAGGCATAGGTGGTGACCCGCTAAACGCTGCCTCTGGAGCCAACTTGGTCCCGCGTGGAATAACAATGCATCCGGTAGGCTCCGCAGTAAACAATCCTGGAGGACAGCATATACCGAGGATTCTAATTCCCGAATGCATCCTGAATCCGCCTCAGGAGTGGCGTGGAAAAGGCTTCTGCGGCGCTTCCACCGAAACCCAGTTCAAGAAGTACAAGTATCCTGAAGATGGATTCTCCGAAATTAAAATGTTCTGGCGGTATGGTGGCGCTTACATCGGGACTATGAACAACACCAACCGCTGGGTTAAGATGTACCAGAGCCCCAGGCTGGAATTTGTGGTTAATCAATCTATATACATGGAGGGAGAGGCTCAATTCGCCGACCTGGTACTTCCTGCCTGCTCTAATTTTGAAAGATGGGACATCGGTGAATGGGCCAATTGTTCCGGCTACATACCCAGCTCATCTTACAACGCTAATCGCCGGATAATAGTCCTGCAAAAGAAGTGCATTGACCCGCTGGGAGAATCCAAGTCCGACTATGAAATATTTGCCATGGTCGCCAGGAGACTCGGATTCTATGAAAAGTTCACGGAGGGCAGTCGGACCGAGCTAGACTGGGCTAAAAGAATGTTTGAAGTCAGCGACCTGCCGAAACACATTTCGTGGGAAGAGTTCGAGAAGAAAGGCTACTTCATTGTCCCCATACCGGAAGATTACAAGCCAACCCCAGCCCTGAGATGGTTCGCTGAAGGCAGGAAGAAGGATACACCGGACTGTGGTCCCGTTGGAGGCGGCATATCAGGACTGCCTGACGCCGAAGGCAACTTGGCCACCCAGAGCGGCAAGATAGAGTTCGAAGCGCAGAGCCTCAAGCGTTTCGACCCGAATGACTCCGAGCGGCCACCTGTCCCCAGGTATATTCCTTCCTGGGAAGGACATCGCACCAAGGAGCTTTACTCCAAATACCCTCTTCAACTAATTTCACCTCATCCGAAGTATAGCTTCCATACCATGTATGACGCGAAGGGGTGCTGGATAAATGAAATACCGGAACACAGGGTTAAGGCGAAGGACGGATATTACTACTGGGTAATCCGCATGAACCCGGAGGATGCTGAGAAGAGAGGTATTAAGGAGGGCGACATAGTTAAAGCCTATAATGATAGAGGCACTGTTTTACTCGCCGCTCAGGTCACGGAGCGTGTGCCGCCCGGAGTTACCCACTCCTACGAGTCCTGCGCTATCTACGAGCCAATCGGCGAGCCCGGGGAATCACCGGACAGAGCCGGATGCATTAACCTGCTAACACCTCACCGCTTCATCTCCAGGAATGCCTGCGGTATGGCTCCAAACTCCTGCCTGATTGAAATAGAAAAATGGGAGTAGAAAAGCAGATTTTTGACTCTCCCCGGTATTAACTGTGTGCTAAAGCTTAGATAGAAGAGCCAAAGGGGAAATGTGAGTAATTCTAAAACAGACGAGCAAATTTTCACCAATTGTACTACCGGCGGACCGGTTTATGTTTATGTCAAAGATGGAAGATTAATACGCATGGAACCTCTGGAACTCAGTGACGATGATGCAGCGTCATGGGTCATTGAGGCACATGGAAGGCAGTTCACTCCTCCGCGAATAGTAAGGGTTCCCCCATTTACGCTGGCCGAGAGGTCAAGGATATACGGAGCCAGCCGCATTCTTCATCCTCTTAAGAGAGTAGACTTTAACCCCGAGGGAGATAGGAACCCCGAAAAAAGGGGCAAGTCAGGCTATGAGGAAATCAGCTGGGATGAAGCTCTGGACATTCTCACCAGTGAGATAAAGCGTATCCATGCCAGCTACGGGCCGGGAGCTGTTTTAACCACGCCTTCTTCGCATCACAATTGGGGAAATATAGGGTATAGATTCAGTGCTTACTCTAGGTTTATGGCCATCCTTGGAGCCATACATGCCGAACACAACCCGGATAGCTGGGAAGGCTGGCATTGGGGAGCCATGCATACCTGGGGATTTGCCTGGCGGCTGGGGATTCCCGAACAGTACGACCTCCTGGAAGATGCCTTGAAAAACACCGAGATGATAGTCTTCTGGTCCAGTGACCCTTCCGCTACATCTGGAATATACGCCGGACACGAGTCAGTCATAAGGCGTCTCTGGCTGAGAGAGCTGGGGGTGAAGATGGTCTTCATAGACCCCTTCTACAACTTTACCGCCGTGAACTTCTCTGACAAATGGCTTGCGCCCAGACCCGGAACTGATACAGCTCTAGCCGCCGCTATAGCTTACGTCTGGATTACCGAAGAACTATACGACAAAGACTATGTTGAAAAACGCACCTACGGCTTTGAAAAGTGGCGAGACTACCTTCTAGGCAAGGAGGACGGTTTCCTCAAGACGCCACAGTGGGCAGAGCAAGAATCAGGAATACCAGCCCGCGAGATTAAAGCCCTGGCAAGGGAGTGGGGACAGAAGAAAACCATGCTGGCTGCCGGGGGACTTGGTGGCTGGGGAGGCGCTTGCAGAGCCGCCTACGGAACGGAATGGGCAAGGATGATGGTTCTGCTTCAGGCAATGCAGGGCCTGGGCAAACCGGGCATCAACATGTGGTCAACAACCCAGGGCGTCCCTTACAATTCAGACTTCTATTTTCCAGGATATACTGAGGGAGGCATGTCGGGCACCCCTGGTCAGTTACTCGCAAGAGGAATGGTACCACATCCGGTGAGGTCCACCATAAACGATGCCGGGGGTGCCCATATACCCAGAATTTTGGTTCCTGAATGTATCCTGAATCCACCTCAAGAATGGCGTGGAAAAGGCTTCTGCGGCGACCGCATTGAAACCCAGTTCAAGAAGTACAAGTATCCTGAAGATGGATTCTCCGAGGTCAAAATGTTCTGGCGGTACGGCGGCTCTTACATCGGCACCATGAACAACACCAACCGCTGGGTTAAGATGTACCAGAGCCCCAGGCTGGAATTTG
>CAYQZZ010000027.1:0-25682 GCA_964422155.1 uncultured Dehalococcoidaceae bacterium
GAAACGTGAAAGACCTGCCCGGTGACATAACCGGTAACGTCCGATGCCAGGAAGACGACGGCATTGGCAATATCGGCCGCCGTGCCGACTCTGCCCAGGGGCATCGTCTTGGACATCATCTCCCTCATCATCTTCATCTGCTCCTCGGTGGGAGGCGGCATCCCTTCCCGGAGTGCCCGGCCGAAATTGGTCGGCGCCGGTCCGGGGGCAACGCAATTCACCCGTATACCCGCTTTCGCCTCTGTCATCGCCAGTTGCTTGGTGAACAGGTCGATAGCGGCCTTGGATATGGCGTACATCCCGACACCCATGGTGTATTGGTGAGTGCTGCCCGAGCCGACGTTGACAATAACGCCATACTTCCGCTCTTTCATATGGGGAAGAACAGCCTGGCTGACTAACATCGTGCCGAAGAGGTTAAGGCTTATCTGTTTACTCCAGACTTCCTCCTTTTGCACTTCCAGGGGCGTGTTGTCCCGGTGTAAAATACCGCCGGCAACGTTGCACAGAATATCTATTTTGCCACATTCGTCAACGACTTTTTTGACCATGGCACCGACCTCGTCCTTGTTGGTGATATCGGCCTTGACAGCGATGGACTTGCGGCCGAGTTTTTTAATCGCTTCGGCCGTTTTTTGGACGTCGTTTAGATTAATATCGGTGACGGCAATGGTGTCACACCCTTCTCTAGCCAGGAGAATAGCTATCTCTTTCCCGAAACCTATCTGGCTGCCAGCTCCAGTTACAAGTGCTACTTTACCTTGAAAACCCAGGTCCATCTTACCTCCTTAAATATTGAATAACACTATCGAAATGAAGTTTGTTTTGTTAGAATAGCAGACTTTGCTCCAGGACTCAAGGCGGTACTAGATTTCCAATACGCTCACCTGAAAAGAAATCCTTTTAAATATTGTTGATAAGGAAGTAGAACATTGTTTCAGGTATAGTTCGACTCTCCCCCCGTTTTCTTATTTTGGCGGGATCCAAATATAAGTGCTCCTGTTTTAGGAGGGTAAATCAGTTCCGGCTGGAACAAAAGGAGTTGCTATAAAGCAGGAACAACTTGCTTCTTCTCAAATAGAACTTCGGAAACTGTACCTTTAACCTACCCAAAGGGACGATACCTTCACTGACCCTACCGATACAGACCTCTTTGATTAAATACCTTAAATAAAAATACGAACATGGTGAGTCTATGGCTAACTTGTTTTCATTTTGACGATAACTTATACTTAGCATGCCTGATGAAACAAAACACCGGTATTAACCAGACTAGATCCAGAGACTAGGTGATGAAATAATTCTCTTCTAACTGTAAATCGATTGGAACGTCCCCTTTTGCATTTTTAAGCTTTTAGCTGGATATTTGACCGAAAAGCGAACTCATGTATGCCAGGAGATATTTCCATTTGAACACGCTCTCAAAGAAGAACATTTCAGGCTTTTTTATGCGAGTAATATTGTTTTTCAATGCTCCGAATGGACGGATTAATGTGCTGGGTTGAAGATGTATTGGTGTCAGGGAGTAAATCCTTAAGATGAAGAGAGAAGCAAACTTTCTTGCTAAAAGAGATGTACTCTCCCGGGACTGGACCGAGGGTAGCATTGTCCGCAACCTCTGGTCGCTATCCTGGCCCATGTTGATTAATAACACCCTTAATGCCCTGGGTCCTACCGTCGATATGATATGGATCGGCAAACTGGGGACTTCCGCCATTGCCGGGGTCGGCGTTTCCGGTCTGGCGGTGATGGTAATAATTTCTCTAATATCAGGTCTTTTCACCGGCACAATCGCGTTGGTAGCCAGTTATATTGGTGCTAAAGATGAACAAGGCGCCAACTGTGCCGCCCAGCAAGCTTTTGTAATCGGTCTGGCTTTTTCCTTGCTCATGGCACTTGTTGGTATCTTTCTCGCCGCCCCATTTTTAAGAGTGCTGGGCGTAGATGCCAGCGTCGTGGATGAAGGAGCGATCTATCTGCAGATTCAATTGATTGGAATAGTGACCATGACCATGCTGCAGGCGGCTCAAAGCATTATGCAAGCCTCGGGAGATGCCGTGCAACCCCTGATAATAAGCGTCGGCTACCGCCTTCTTCAGGTGGTGCTCTGTCCGGCGCTAATTTTCGGCTGGGGATTTTTACCCAGGCTTGAAATCAGCGGAGCCGCTCTAAGCAACGTCATTACCCAGGGTTTGGGAGGAATCTTTGCCCTGTTTATCCTTTTCACCGGGCGGACGCGAATAACCGTAACATTTAAAAATTTCCGGTTTGACAGCAAAATCATCTGGGGGACGATAAGGATTGGTATCCCGGCTGCCTTTTCATTCATGCAAAGAAACATCGCCGAGCTGGTATTGATCTGGTTTATTACTCCCTTCGGCACTCTGGCGGTGGCGGCCCAGTCCGTATCACAAAGGGTTGACCAGTTTTTGATGAACCTTTCAGGTGGCCTGGGTAGTGCGGCGGGTATACTGGCAGCGCAAAATCTGGGTGCGGGCAGGCCAGAGAGAGCATCAAGGACTGGCTGGTTATCCGTGGTCCTGGCCACCAGCGTTTCACTCATTTGTGCCCTGGTAATATGGTTGTGGATCGTACCCATACTACGTATCTTCAGTCATGATCCTGATGTCGTGAGTACGGGGGCTACCTTCCTTCGGATAATGATAGTCAGTTACCTTTTCTGGGGTTTGGTGGTAGCCCTGAGCCTGGTCTTAAACGGGGTCGGTGACACTGTTATACCAATGCTAACTAATCTGACAACTATGATTTTTGTGCAGTTGACACTGGCTTATGTCCTGCCGCGGTATACCAGCCTGGGGGTATATGGAGTACGCTGGGCGGTAGTGATTGGAATAGTAATGAGAGCGGGCATCTATGCTGTGTATTTTAAAATGGGACACTGGAAACGTAAGAAGTGGTAATTAATGTTTCAGGTATAGTTCGACTCTCCTTATAGTGGAATGTATGAAAGCATGGATAATAAAAAAGGAGTGCAATCCAATGAAAAAGAATCAATCGATTGCACGTCTGGAAAACATAGGTAGAAATGCCAATATCGCAATCAACAGAACAAAAAAGGCTGCCAGGTAGAATACGGTAGACAAGCCTAAGCCACTACCCAGAAATCCAGAGGTAAGGGGGCCTGTCAACATACCGATGGCATAAATCGCTTGATAGACCCCCATTGCAGTTGCTTGTTGCTGTTGCGGTAAACCACGAATACTAAGAACCATAAATAACGTCATAAGTACCCCGCTTCCCAACCCACAACTAATCTGGACAGCCATTAATAAAGGAATTGCTGTTATGAAAGGGATGGCTAACAGGCTACCGCCAATAAGCAATGCACTCCAGGTTATAGTTGAGCGATAGCCCAACCTCCCCCAAACCCACACCGCCACTAATGCCCCAAGGGCTGAGAATCCCAGGTTTATCATTGTGATTAGGCCAAGTTCGCTATTGGATGCGCCAATTCCCGCTGCATATATGGGAACGAAACCAAACACTCCCGTAAAGACCGCAAAATGCAACAATATTGCCATCAGGGATACCATCAGAAGCAAGGGTCGGGTAGCTACAGACAGATAGCTTCGCCATGATGGAGTCAGCATTCGACGTATCGGAGATTCCTTCGTTGACATCAAAGCAAGCAAAGCGAATACTCCAAGCAGAGCTGCCAAGAAAAAAGGCTTGTTTAAGCCAAACCCTTCGGCCATGAATCCACCGCCGGCAGTAGCAGCTATGAGTGCAATACTTCGGACAAAGTTAATCAGTGCAATTGCTTTTCCACTGTCATTTGCCGGATAATAAGCGCTGAAGTAAAGGGGAAAGACTACCCATGTGGCCGCACCGATACCGGTGACCATCCTTGATACGAACAAAAGCCAGGGGGTTGCAGATAAACCAAGACCAAGCGCTCCAAATGATGTGAAGATAATACCTCCTGCCACCAGATGTTTTCGCCTGCCCAGTCTATCCGACCAGATACCTATGGGAATGCGTAATAGAACCTGAGGAATGGCATATGCCGAAAGTACCCCGCCCACCATATTAAGGCTGGCTCCAGTTGCTTGTATGTATATTGGCAATATAGGAACATACAGATAGAGTCCTATCCACCAAAGGAAATTGACAATACAAAAGAAGAATATAGAGTTTCGATTAGAAGTAGGTATTAACTTTGAAGACGGTAATTCATTAATAGCGATAACGGCTCCTTCGAAGATGTTTCAGCCATATGAACATTCTATCATAATGGGAATGACCTGTGACCTGCCCCCCGAAAACGATACCGGTTATAATATCGCAAAAAAGAGGGGAAATTGATTGCCGAGATAGATTTTAATCGGGGTAGACTGTAGACAAGCTAGTTAAACTATTATATGATTTCACACTGCAATCTGTCGGAACTGCTCAGAAAGCCACTCAAGTATTGTTTCAGGTGTAGTTCGAC
The DNA here is from genome assembly GCA_964422155.1 of uncultured Dehalococcoidaceae bacterium. Lineage (GTDB taxonomy): Bacteria > Chloroflexota > Dehalococcoidia > Dehalococcoidales > RBG-16-60-22 > JBGPRB01. Next base: position 4,454 of record CAYQZZ010000027.1, read on the forward strand.
TCTACTCGGTCTCCACCATAAAAGCGGACCAACCCGACATTCGGCCTAGAACGTGACATTTCGAACAGCATGTTATACGGCGCTAATTCTGAGGCTAAAAGGTAGGATGTTACGCTGACTATGCAAGTTTACATGTATTACAGGCCTCAGTGCGACGTGACAATCAGTCGATCTTATTCACCCATGCCTCTTCTGCCTGCAATGCCTGAACGGCACGCGGTCGAATCTTCCGATACACCTCTTTCGGAGATAGAACCTTACCTTCAACTTCAAGAAGTCGGGCTAAAGGGATATTGAACAATTGCTCGTTCTCCTCAAGATAAGGCTTAATGATTGTCCAGTCGCGTTCAGTCAGCTCGGTGAACTCACCACCGTTCAGTTGTTCTACGGATACCTTCTTATACGGGTCACGGATATAGAGGGCACCACCCGATGCCAGTGAGAAGAGGTTGCCACCGGGATATGGAGTTTCCAGCTCAAGAACCCTGCCATTTTCATCGAAGGTGATACCATTCAGTATCACAAAACCACCACCGTTCAGCGGGTCGCCAGCCATAAAGGACTCAGCCAGATAATCAAGACAGGTACCATTGATGACAACACGTGGCTTCCCAACAGCGTTTATCATAGGTCTACCAGCAGCATTTCCCAGCACAAATGCCTTACCCCCCTTAGCAGCATACATGAAAGTTTGACCAACATCACCATGAACGACAAGCTTCCCATCCTTCATAATTTGTGCCAGTTGGTCTTGAGCATTACCGTGGACAACCACTTCGGCACCATCAATACCCGAAGCTAGATAGTCCCCTGAAGAACCGTAAACATCAATGCGGACATTGTGCGACTTTGGACCAAGACCATTAGCGATAAACCGATGACCCTGCGCATAGATGATAATAAACCTACGGAAACCCTGTTTGTACAGCCGCACAATCTCTAGAGCCAGCGAGTGTTCTCCTTCCGGTGCAAACGGGCGAGCATCAATAATGATTGTCTGATTTTCATTCGCTGGACTTAGTTTTTCTTCAGAATTAAGAAAGATATACTCAGCTGAAGAAGATTGCCGCACAGACTCGAAAACAGTCGTTAGGCTCCTCTCGAAAAGTGAGAGAAGGCTGCTGTGGCGTAGTTTGCCCGTCGGGTATCTGTGGTCGAGTAATAGGGTTAGAGTTATAAAAACACGCTTGCGCTCAGAATCTAGGTTTGCAGAACGCTCCAGCTGCGAAAGGAGGGCAAGGACATCTTCATAATCCCATGTTTGAAGCTGTTTTACTATATGGTCGAACAGCTCCGTGGTGGGTAAATCAGCAACTGACACAGAATTGTTCTGGGAGTGGCTGACATTCACAGGGTTTCCGCCTACATATGGCAGCCTCTGCCCGCCTACGTTAATCTCTCTGCCAAACTTGTCGGTGCAGACCAGTGTTGCCCGGTCTCCATCGGGTTTAACCGTGAAGATGAAAGCTCCACCATCGGTATGGCTGCCGCCGCGTGCATTCCAGTAACGGTCAGCCCGTGTCCAGAGCCGAGAATCCTCCTCCGCCAGGCTCCCCAGTGCCGCATCAATTGCTTGCTTCTCCGAAGCAGCAAAACCGACAGCGGCCGAGCCCTGCTGGAGGGCGAAGACCTGAGGACGCAACATACTGGTATCTGTAATGGCAATGAGTCGATAAACCTGTTCCGGCTGGGCTGATTGGGCAATCAGGAAGAACCAGGGACCGTCAGGCGAGCCATGTATATGTACCGTTTGTAGCATCCGGTAGATGTGCTGCTTATCTTTGGGGAGCAGCGCAAAGTCTCGCTCCGTTGTCGGTGCCAGAGATTCGATGACATACTCCAGCGGATAACCATAGTTTCGGTGCAACAGGTCAAAGACCAACACCGAGACCTCGGTATCAGTCAAGAAGAGGGGATGGATATTACGTTGCGCCAGATATTCGCAGATTGAGGCATAGTTGGCGAAATCGCCGTTGTGCACCAGGGCTTCATGTAGACCTACAAAGGGATGGGCACCACCGGGATGCCAAACCCTCCCTTTGGTGGGATACCGATGATGACCAATCCAGACGTGAGCGTGCAGATTTTCGAGTTGATAGTAGCGAATGACATCATCGCCATAGCCCACCATCTTGAAGACCAGCATATTCTTGCCGTGCGAGAGCACAAAAGCGTGGTTCCTGCCCGTAGAAGAATAAAACTCGCGGTTCAGGCGATAAGTATTTTGATAGACAATTTCATCCTCAAGACCCTGGGTTCCCAAGCCCACTTTCTGAGTGGCATGGAGACCGGCCCTCTTCCTAAATTCATGTAAAACCTCATGTTTAACTCGCACGAAGTACATATAGACTTCAGGCGGCTGAATTTCAAGACCTTTAATAGCTCTGAAATCATCCATTTGGGGAGCATGGCGAATATGTTCAATTTCAAATATGGGCTTAATATGCTTTTGCTCTACCTCCCTCCGACAATCTGGTTCCAGATAGGCGAGGTTGAGGAGATAGTCATTTTCCAGCAAGTCTTTGCTCACGCCCAGTTCTTCAGGAATCAGCCCAACCGCAGCAATGCCGCCACCTTTACTATTGCCACGGTTACGCATCTGGATTAAGGCCTGTAGCAGATGGCGCGCCGCAATCTTCTCGCTGCAAGCAATGCCAATGACACCACAGCCACCTTCAGCCTCGGACTTCCGCAACGGGAGCGGTACTCCTCTCTCAAAACTAGCTCTTCTGGATGCGATGAGCTTTTCAGCCAAGTATTGTTGCATCATAGATTACCGCCCCTCTTTGCTATGATAGACCAGTAAATCAGTCCTGCCCCGTAGTTCACGAATGCTCCTCAAGCCAAGCCGACGCAATATGTCCCATAATTGCATTTGAATCGCCTGGTAAAGATTACTAATGTGCTTAGCACCCCAGTCAGGGTCAATAAACAGTGAGAGCAAATCATCCGTAGTGGTGATACCATAGGTACAGCCCCTACCACGCTCGCAGTTGGCACAACGGGTGCAACCCAGAGCCACCAATTCCACTGTGCCCAGTATGCAGCCATCTGCCCCGAGGGCGATAGATTTAGCAATATCATCTGCAGTGCGGATGCCACCACTTGCCATGACCACAAGTTCATCACGGATACCCTCATTTAGGAGGAAGCGATGGACTTTGGGAATGGCGAACTCAATGGGCATGGCAATGTTTTTCTTGGCAATCTCGGGCGCAGCGCCCGTCCCGCCATACCCTCCATCAATCTGGAGTATGTGGGCTCCAGCGTAGTAACTGCCTACGGCTACCATATCAATATCCGTAGGTGTGGAGACCTTCACGCTGATAAGGGCTTCTGGATTCATCGTCTTAACCCAGTCCACATGTTTCTTGTGGTCTTCAACGGAGTAAACAGAATGGAAAGGAAATGGTGAGAAAAGGCTCACCCAGGGAACAGATTCGCGCATCCGGGCAACAGCCATCGTTGTCTTGTCACCCAAAAGATGCCCACCTAAGCCAGGCTTCGCTCCCTGGGCATACTTAAACTCGACAATTCTTGCGTGCTGAATCGTCTCTTCACGCACACCAAACATGCCAGTAGCAATTTGAGTGATAACATGGTCTTTGTACGGTATCAGCGACTCGGGGTAGCCACCTTCGCCGGTGCAGGTGAACGTGTTCCACTGCTGAGCAGCTTTGGCTCTTGCCAGCATCACCTGTTCACTAATTGAGCCAAAGGACATCCCCGCTCCATAGAAAGGGATAGGAATATCGATCTTCTGGTCATAAGTTCTTCTATTAAGGGGTATGCTGGTGTCAATTAGCACATCCTCGGCAAGCCACTGGCTTTCAGGAAGAAACTTGAAGTCGAGGACATCGAAGCCACCCTCCGAATTCCCCACCCGATACTCCAGCCCATTGGTAGGAGTCTTGCCGGTTTCCGCCTGTATCCGAGTGGAGAGAATAAGGTCAGCCGTCCACCGATAATCCCCCAGAGCTGGCATCTTGCCATATTTCATCGTAGCCGCAAGATGAAAACCCTGCCGCAAGTACTTGGTGTGCTTCTCAACAATAAGTTCTTGGTCTGTTTTCCTAACTCCCATAGCCGGAAACCTCGCAAAATGCCTCATGTTCTAAATCTTTTTCGAGCATGGCTCGCCCCATTTCTCCCCTGAGACGACGCACTTCTCGCAGACCCATTGCCCCCAGCATCTCCAGGATCTGGTCACGCCATGAAGCCAGCATATTCATTAATCGTTGATTGCCCCACTCAATGTTCAATTTCTTGGGCAGATATATTCGGCTTGTTTCACGCTCGGCGCATTCACCAAGGAACTTAGCCTGCAGAGCGATGAGCGGTGCTGTATCCAAGGCTGGTGCATCCAGCCCGCAGATGATAGCCTTCGGCACATGCTCCGCGGCAATAATACCGCCGCTTCCCAGCAATGTTACTTCATCCCGGCATCCTGCCTCAACAAAAGCCAAGTGAGCCTGACGGATAAGTTCGAGCACAAACTCTCCATTTGACCCTTTACCATGATAATTGGCAACAATATGGAAAATGCGAATAGCAGATTCAGTATAGTAATGAAGTAGTTTCTTCTGGAATTGCTTTTCAAAGGCAGTGCGCAGACAAACGAGACTCGCCGGAAACCACGAACGGATATGGGCGAGAAGCATATCATCCCCACCGCTCATCTCTATCATTTTTGGTTCAAAAGGAAGGTTAAGCAGCATCTCAAAGTCTTCCGGAGTGACCAGCGGAACAATATGGCTCCCGCCAAGACCAAATTTCCTGATCTCAGTAATAGGTACAACTGCTAGTGTCTCACTCTCTTTAGCTACCCTGGTTAAAATTTTGAGTAGCATGTTAGACATTACTGAAGTAGGCGGGATGTCAAATAAAATAGGTAATGGGATAGAAATAATCTTTGGTGTTTTACCAACAGGCAAGCCTCTTTCATCGAAGGTAAGGAAGGCGGGTTTCTCACCAATATCTACCACGGTCGAAATGAACTCACGACCGTGAATACCATCACGGGTAGGGCGCACGATTTCCGACATATCCGTCCACAGGCCATCCCATCCCTCGCCACCGAATTTACCACGGTAACCAGCACCCTTTACCGGAATCCTCCCCGTCTGTGCCTCATAGTTGACTGCGTCAACATATTCCGTCCTAAAGTATGAGTCGCCCTGCCTATCAAACTCCATGTTATTATGGATCTGCACCCAATTAGGATGCTCAGTAGTACAGCGCAGACACCCGACACAAAGGTTCTCACGAGGCGCTAGACCTCCCACCGGACGTCCAAAAACCTCATAGATACAGGGGCGGCTGAAAATCAACTTTTTCCTAGTAGGATGACGGAAAGTCTCCTCAATGAGAAAAAGTATCAATCGATGTTTTGAGACTCTAACACGGAAGCGACTTGGTCGGCGGACAATGTCACCCGCTGTTTTTGTCTCAATATGGTAACGCTGATATCCGTTATTCTGCATATTATTTAATTCTCTACTTTCTTATATTTCAAATACTCACCTTAGCCCATTAAATTCTAATTATCATACTTCAAAACGATATAGTCCACGCTGAGCTAATGAGTTAAACCTGATGAAAAGGAAGCGAAAAAGAGGTTAAACCTTAGAGCAAATTGGAGATTACAAAAAAATATGGACCTAAATTCTATTCCAAAGAGAGGAATATTATTATAGGTCATCACACGCTATTATACACCATTTTTGCTGGCGACAAAAAGCATAGCATTGGAAAACAACAAATAGAATAAAGAGACATTAATTGAAGATAAATAGCTTTACCCCTCTGGTGTAAGGTCATGGCAACATTTAAGATTTCCTAATAGTTGTCAAGAGAAATTTATTCAATTTTTATTGACCTCTGAACAACTCTCAATTAAGCTGTTATCCGGGAGATGCTTTGGAGTGAACCCCTGAAACTGGACACATAGGGTTAGGGAGGTTTAGCAGGATCAGAATACTCTATAATGAGGAGAAGAAAGGATCTTGCCATGAGAAATCAAAGGGACATTCTTCAGCTGTTTAATATCAAAGCGATCGTTTATCCGGAGCGTGTCGAAATTACAGGGACGATACCGACACAAATACCGGATAATACACACAAAGAAGGAAACAAGACTGCTCCGATTATCACTTCCCTCTCCCATTGAGGGAGAGGGGTAAATAGATTTTTTCAGACAACCTTTAAAAACTCTTCCCCCTTGAACATATTTTCCTCAGAGTATTTCCAATATAACTGTTCCGAGAGGTGGACAAAAGGGGGGTAAGGCAGGTAAAATTAGCTTTCGTTGACCTTAATCACAAAACCCATCTATAATCTAATTAGGGATACAATTACAGAGACGAAGTCAACATGGAATCAAAGGATAATTGCGGCGTCTGTGGTAAGCCCCTCATTTACGGGACCGAAGAGGTCACCAGACTCTGTGCCTTCTGCGATAAAGAGTTCAGCACCCTGATATACTGCCCGGAAGGCCACTATGTCTGCGATTCCTGCCATCGACGCGCCGCCCTCGATGTCCTGCGGGACGTGCTCAGTACGACCACCCTTACCGACCCTTCCGCCATACTGGAAAAGGTAATGGCCCATCCATCGGTGCCGATGCACGGGCCGGAGCATCACGCCATGGTACCGGCTATTATCGTGGCAGCGGTAAAGAATTCAGGTTACCCTGTCCCCGAAGGAGCCGTGGAGAAAGCGCTGGAGAGAGGTTCAAAAGTGCCGGGCGGCTGGTGTGGTTTTTACGGTGCCTGTGGTGCCGGTATAGGTGTCGGTACTGCCGTGAGTGTACTTACCGGGGCTACACCTCTTACCGGGAAAACGCGGGCGCTAGCTAACGAGGCAACAGCTTTCGCCCTGGGGAAAATGGTGGACGGAGGGCCGCGTTGCTGCAAAAGGGCCAGCCGCAAGGCACTGGAGGCGGCCATCGAATTTTTGGGGACAAGGATGGACATCAAATTGAGCGAAGCGTCGCCGGTCAAATGTCAGTACGTGGGACGCAACCGCGAATGCATCCGGGAGGCCTGCGCTTACTACTACCAAGCTATTGAATGAACCTATCCCCCTGACCCCCTTCCCTTGTTATTGATGAAGGGAAGGGGGAGTTTAAAAAAAGAGAGGGGCGAAGCCCCTCTCTTAAAATCTCTTCCCCAATTCTGGCTGGGTAAAGAGGGGAACATAGGGGGCAAGGTTAATAAAGATAATTATGAGATTGATGCTGTTCTAAAGTTTCAGCAAATCTTCCCAGGGCCCGTCCGGGTCAATAGGGCCAACCGCCGCCAGGCGGAGTTTCTCACCCAACAGTAATTCCCCCGCCAGCTGCTTCAGTTCCCCGGCGGTAATAGCATCGACAATGGCGATGACGTCATCGACGGTAAGAATTTCCCCGGTGAGAATCTCCTGCCCGCCCAGCCAGCCAGCCACGCTGCGGCTGTCCTCCATGCGCAGCCAGATGCGGCCTTTGAACAACTCCTTGGCCTTGTTTAGCTCCGATTCAGGTATCATTTCTTTCAGGCGGGCAAGCTCTTCGATGATAGCCCGGACAGCCACCGAGAGATTTTTGTTATCCACTCCGGCGGCTATCGTCATGGCGCCGGTATCGAGGAAATGCTCGGCATAACTCTGGATACTGTAAGCCAGTCCGAGTTTATCACGAATCTCGATAAAAAGTCGGCTGGTCATGCCCTCACCGAGGATGACATTGAGCAGGTCCAGCTTGAAGCGGTCCGGGTGGACAATTGATAGACCCGGCAGGGCCAGGCACAGCTGTGTCTGCTCCGTATCGCGTTTCTCAATCAGCACACGGCGCCCGTCATTAACCCGGTAAGGCATAAAACCGGAGCGAGGTCGCTGTTTTAACCATCCGGCTAATACCTCTCTAACGGCGTCAGCTACTTCCTGGTGCTGGACATCACCGGCAATAGCCAGCACGGTATTATCGGGTTGATACTGTCCGGCCAGGTAGTCGAGCATCATATCCCGGCTGATAGCCGCCACCGATTCCTTGCTGCCGGCGATATCGCGTCCCAGGGGATGCCCGGGCCACATGAGCTCGTCAAGAAGCATGGACACGCGCTGCGCCGGAGAGTCCAGAGACATATTAATCTCTTCGATGATGACCTGTCTCTCTTTTTCGATTTCCACGGGGTCAAACCTGGAATTGAGGAGGATATCCGCCATCACATCGAGGGCGCTGCCAAAGTGCGGCTGCGCCACCTTGCACCAGTAGATGGTCAACTCTTTATCGGTCCCGGCATTGAGCATACCCCCCACGCCTTCGATAGGTGTACAGACTTCTGTAGATGTGGGACGTTTGGTAGTACCCTTGAAACAGAGATGCTCAATAAAATGCGATATGCCGGCCCTTTCGTCAGTCTCATACCTGGAGCCGGCGCCGATAAAAAAGCTGATGGATACCGAGCGGGTATGGGGCATGGCGGCGGTAACCAGGCGCAGTCCGTTATCCAGGGTAACCTTTTGATACAATAACTTATCCCTCCCTCAAAGACCGTGAATAGAATATTCTAAGGGCGTTCATGTTGCCGTGTCAATCAAGTATAGACTAATCCAGCTTGCGTATCCTCGGGACCATGGCCAGCGCCATGACGGTAACGATAACCAGGACTATCGCCATTGAGCCGACAGACCATTGAACACCGACACCTTCAGCGAGCATACCCGCGAAGAATGCGCCCAAGCTACTAAAACCGAAGCCCAGCATGAAAAAGCTCATTACCCGTCCGCGGTAGGTGGCGTCTGAATAGTACTGTATAAGAGAGTTGCCGAGAGCCATTTGGCCGGAACTCCCCAGCCCGATAAAAACTATCAATAACAGGGAAAGGTACCACCACTGAGAAAAGGCAAAGCCTACCAGCGCAACACTCATTATTATTCCGGCGAAGAGCATAATCAGCCCCCGCTTGCGATTCGAGAGAGAGGCAAGGATAAGCGAACCTATCATTGCGCCGATACCGGAGACGGTTATCATCACTCCCATATTGGTGGCACTCACTTTAAGGATATCTTCAGTGAACATGGGTAGAAGCTGGGAATAAGGCGCGCCCAGGATGGTGGCGACAACGGTAAAGAGAAGAACATACAGTATGGTTTTCTCACCACGGAGATATCGCCATCCTTCCAGGACATCGGTCAGAGAGTTGCCTCCTTCAACGGTTTTAACGCGGGTTGGAGGTACAAACATAATACAAACCATAGACATGACAATCATAGCCGTCATAATAGCATATACCGCCCAGAAATCAATAACATCAACCAGAAAGCCCGCCAGCGCCGGGGATAATATCCGGAACACATTCATCCCTAGGTTATTCAGCGATATAGCATTCATCAGGTGGTCCGGGCCGACTATCTCTGAAATGATGGCTGAGCGAGACGGCATTATCACCCCCATGACTGCTCCTTGCAGGGCTCCACTTACCATCAGTACCCACCATGATTCCGGGTGTTCGGGACTCAGGTAATCGAAAACAAGGGCGAGTGTCGTACCCAGAGAAACAATAATAGAAGCCAACTGGCCGTACTGTATCACATTCTTCTTTTGTATCCGGTCGGCAAGGACGCCGCCGGGCAAGGTCACCAAAATCATCGGGATGGCATTGGTCAGTGCCAATATTCCGAGAATTGCACCGGAATTGGAAATGCGGTAGATAAGCAGATTACGTGCCAGCATCTGCATATTCATGGAAGACCAGTGGCCCACCATAGAAAGATAGTAAAGGCGGTACACAGGGTTCTTGAAAGAGGCAAAGGTTTTCTGCGGCCATGCCGACAAGCCACCCGGGTTACGTCCGGGCTTTCCTGTGTCCGTACCTTCGCTACGGAATTGGCCTAATTTATCATTCATCGGAAAATCTGAAAAAGACGACTAAAGCCTTGATTAACCAGCACACCTTTCTATTTTACACTGATGACTCCCAATGGACAAGGAAATGCATTGACTTCAATGTTGGTCGCTGATACTATAAAAGCGAGAGGTGAATTAAAGATGGCTATTAAAATTAATGTAGCGAGAATGGTTCTGTTTCCGCAGACCGCTGACATCAATAAGAAAGACCACCTGGTAATCGGTGGTTGCGATACCGTGGCGCTCACCGAGGAGTTCGGCACGCCTCTATATGTTTACGATGAAAATGACCTGCGCAGCCGCTGCAACGAGTTTAAAACAGAATTCAGAAAACGTTACCCCGATACCATTGTCTGTTATTCCGCCAAGGCCTTTATCAGCAAAGCCATGTTGCAGATTGTCAAAGAGGAAGGGCTCGACCTGGATGTGGTCTCAGGCGGTGAACTGGGTTTTGCCCGTGCGGCGGATTTCCCAATGAAGAGAGTACATTTCCCCGGCAATAACAAGTCGGCCGAAGAGCTGGAGATGGCCATTCAATACGGCATCGGCCACATCGTGGTGGACAACCCATATGAACTCGACATGCTGCGTAAAATCGCCGGCAAGAGGAAGGCTGATATCCTGCTACGCCTGTCTCCCGGCGTAGACCCGCATACTCACCAGTACAATACCACCGGCACGGCAGACTCCAAGTTCGGATTTACCAAGTCCACCTGGGACGAGGCGGTCAAAACAGCCCTGGCGTCGCCCAATTTGAACGTCGATGGACTTCACTTTCATATCGGCTCGGGAATCTTCGAGACCGAGCCGTATTTAAAATCGATTGATGTGCTGCTTGATTACGCAGCCGTGATAAAGCAGAAGCACCAATTTGAAATAAAGATGCTGAGCATCGGCGGGGGTTTCGGAGTTCAATACACGCTGGAGGCGGTACCACCTCTTATCTCCACCTGGGCCGAAGTGATAGCCAATAAGATTACGAGCAAGTGCCGCGAACTGAAGCTCCAACTACCGAAGCTCATCATAGAGCCGGGCAGGGCGATAGTAGCCCGCGCCGGGGTGGCGCTGTACCGGGTGGGAGTAATTAAGGAGATTCCGGGCATCAGGACATATATCTGCGTGGACGGGGGCATGGGCGATAATATCCGCCAGCCGATGTACGGTGCACTTCAGGAAGCGCTAGTGGCCAACACGGTCTCAGCCAGAGAAACCGGCAAGGTAACCATCGCCGGCAAGTACTGCGAGCAGGGCGATATCCTGATTAAAGAAATCAGCATGCCCGCGCTTAAAGCGGGCGATATCCTGGCGATAGCCGGCAGCGGCGCCTACTGCGTACCGATGCAGAGCAACTATAATGCCTCATTCCGCCCGGCTATTGTCTTCGTCAGGGACGGCAAAGGCCGACTTATCCGGCAACGGGAAACGCTGGAAGACCTGACTCGGCGTGACGTCGTTTAACGAGGAGACTCTTAATGTGGCAGGTTATCGGACAAACGCGGGCGGTCTCCTTATTACAGTATAGCCTGAAGGCGGGCACTCTGGCCCATGCTTACCTCTTCGTCGGTCCACAGCATATCGGCAAGATGACCCTGGCTTTGAACCTGGCCCAGGCACTCAATTGTGAAGCGACTGAGCGACCCTGCCTGGAATGCACTCCGTGCAAGAAAATAGCCGCCGGCAGTCATGCCGATGTCCAGATTATCGGCCTCAAGCAGAACGAAGAGGAGAATATTGAAGCTAAGTTAATTCACACCGAACAGATAAAGGACATGTTACATGCAGCAAGCTTGCCACCTTTCGAAGGAAAGCAAAAAATATTTGTTATCGATGGTGCTGAGCTGCTCTCTATTGAGGCAGCCAACCGTCTCCTGAAAACGCTGGAAGAACCTGAAAGCAATGTTACTTTTATTTTACTAACTACCAATGACAGATTGCTGCCGGCCACGGTGGTTTCGCGCTGCCAGCGTCTGGAACTGCTGCCGCTATCGATGGCCGAGGAAGCGACGGCGCTGAGAGAAAAATGGAGTATCGAGCCGGAACGTGCCAGACTCCTCGCCGGACTTTCCCACGGCTGTTTGGGATGGGCGCTTTCGGCGAATAGAGATGATGGTCTTATCCAGCAGCGTAACGAAGAGTTGAACCGGCTGAACGGTATTATCAAGGCCGATTACGAAGAGCGTTTCGCTTACGTCGCCCAGCTTGCCGCCCGCTTCAGTCAAAATCGTGGCGCGGTCTATGACGTGCTGGAACGGTGGCTCGATTACTGGCGCGACCTGATGCTGGTCAAGCTGGGCTTTTACGATATGATTACTAATATCGACCGGAAAGAAGAGCTTATCGAGATGGCGGGGAGCTATCGACTCGCTCAGATAAAGGCTTTTATCGAGAGTATAAAGTCGGCGGCGGTACAGCTAAGGCAGAATGTCAATACGCGACTGGCTCTGGAAGTTTTAATGCTCGATATACCGATAAAGGAAGCAGGTGGCGTGATATATGGCTAATATCGTTGGCATACGTTTTAAAAGGGCAGGGAAGGTCTACTACTTCGAGGCGGGTGATATTGCGCTGAAGCCCGGCGACTACGCGGTCGTGAAGACCAGCCGGGGAATGGAACTGGGACACGTGGTCATAGCACCCGGTCAGGTGCTGGCTGGCGAGTCGGAGGAGGCACTGAGCCCGGTGGTACGCAAGGCCGAGCCCGAGGACATCGCCAAGGCAGAGGAGCTCGATACCAAGGCGGAGGAAGCCCTGATTGAATGCGGCAAGATGATTGGCGAACTACAACTGCCGATGAAGCTTTTGTCCGCCGAGTACAGTCTGGACAGCAGCCGCCTGACATTCCTGTTCAGCGCCGAGGAGAGGGTTGATTTCCGCGAACTGGTGCGGCAACTGACCGGTAAGTTTAAAGTGAGAGTAGAACTGCGCCAGGTGGGGAGTCGCGACGAGGCCAAATTACTGGGGAGCTTCGGGCGGTGCGGACGTTCCCTGTGCTGCGCGAGCTTCCTCACCGAGTTCACCCCGGTCTCCATCAAGATGGCCAAGGATCAGGACCTGCCGCTCAACCCGATGAAGATTTCCGGCGCCTGCGGTCGGTTAATGTGCTGCCTGGCTTACGAGGGGGAGCAATACCGCGCCATGAAGGAGAAAATGCCCAAGGTGGGGCAGCGAGTATCCACGCGCATGGGCGAAGCCACGGTAGTCGGCAACAATCCGCTCAAGGAAACAGTGCTGGTGGAGCTGGACAGCGAAGCTACGGTGGAGCTACCTCTGGCCGAGGTCTCTTACTGATTACCGGGGTTCAGACCCTTCCTTATCCCACCGACTGGATTCTGGCCGGAGTTTACCCCGTACTTGATACGGGGCCAGAATGACAAATTGCATGTCATTCTGAGGAGTCCCGACAAAGTCGGGATAACCGAAGAATCCGTCTTTACCCACGTGGAGATACGGATTCTTCACTTCGTTCAGAATGACAGCGAGAAGCTGTTATTGTATCTTACTGGTATAAGTACTTCCGCCACTCGTCCCGCTTACTCAGATATTGATAGGGGACGTTAAATAAGGGGTTGCCGGTCGGGGGGCGCGGGGTGCGAATCAGCTTCATACTGGCTTCCTTGGGTGTCCGGCCGGCTTTGCGCCGGTTGCAGGCGACACAGGCGCTGACGACGTTTTCCCAGGTATGCTGGCCGCCGCGATAGCGCGGTACCACGTGGTCCAGCGTTAAATGCCGGCTCTGCTCTCCGCAGTACTGGCAGGTGTAGCGGTCGCGGTTGAAAATCTCGTAGCGGGTCATCTTTCTTTCCCGATGGGGACGTTTAATCATCTGCGCCAGGCGTATGACCGAGGGCAGCTCGATAGTGGCGCTGATGGTGTGGATGGCGCCGACGCCGTTCTCAATCATCTCCGCCTTGCCCCGAAAGATGAGGACGACGGCGCGGCGGGCGCGGCAGACCGTGAGCGGCTCGTAGCTCTGGTTCAAGACCAGCACCGGATGGTTAATCATGAACTTTCTTTCAAACGTGACTACGCCTATTCTACTGCAAAGCTTTTGGGCGTTGCAAGGAGGAGGGGAAAAGGGGAAGCTCTAAGCACTAATATCTAAATACTAAACAAATACCAATAACCAAGTAACAATAACCAAGAAACAAGTATTAAAGTGGGTAGCTTTGATTTGGATTTAGAGTTATGGTAAGTGGGAGGGAGGGGAGGAAAAAGATAAAAAAAGTAATGAAGTATAGAACAAAAGGTATTGAATTATTTACGGACTATATGTATACTAGAGTTAGCATGAAGAGTATAAATGAATTATTGGATAAGGTTATTATTAGAGATTGTATTAAGGAATTGAAAGAGATTCCTGACAGATGTATTGATTTGATAATTCTCGACCCGCCGTACTGGAAAGTAATAGGCGAAGAATGGGATTATAAATGGCGGACAATCGATGATTATGTGGAATGGTGCAACCAATGGTTGCCAGAATTATCTAGAATAATTAAGTTATCCGGTAGTATGTATCTATTTGGCTATTTAAGAAATCTGATATACACATATAAAGAAATTGAGCAATTAGGTTTCATATTCAGGCAACAGCTAATTATAGATAAAGGCATAAAAGCAGTAAGTGGGCGTGCCACAAAAGGATACAAGATGTTCCCGAATGTAACTGAAAGCATCTTTTATTTCATTTTTGATTCTAAACCATTCATTAAAAAGATATTATTGGAAAGACAGAAAAAAACAGGATTAACGGCCTACGAGATAAATAGTAGGCTTGGAGTGAAAGCCAATGGAGGGGGTATGTGGTCTATATATACTGGCGATAATATACTGGCTCAAGTGCCAACTAAAGAGATGTGGGATAAGCTACAGAAAGTACTAGAATTTGAATATCCCTATGAGGATATTGCGCAAGTATTTAATATTCAAATGGGAATTACCGATGTTTGGACAGATATAAATTATTATAAAGAAGAGCGTTATCATCCTACACAAAAACCTATTCAGTTGATAGACAGAATAATTAGAGCAAGTACAAATGAAGGAATGGTTGTGTTAGACCCGTTTATAGGATCTGGCTCAACGGCTGTGTCATGTATAAAATTAAGAAGACACTTCATTGGTATAGAAACGGATTCCGAGTATACTAGCAAAGCAGAAAAGAGAATAGAGGAAATGAGAGCAAAACCGGCATTAGGAATTTAGCCGACGCGTCTCCTAGAATAAGGAGTTCTAGCTGTAGCGATACGGTCAGTATCACGTAATGGAAGGTATTTGCGTAAGTTCTCATCAATACCAACGAGTTTATCAAGCTTTTGAGAAAAATTAAGTAATTTTAATTTATTCTTGGATATTATTTTTCTATATTGTGGCTTAATAAAATTGTGAAATTCAGCATCGGTAGCATGGTTAATAATTAAATTAAATTCTGGCTCATTCAATATATTAGGAGGCATCAATACTGAAGGTGATTTCGAGCGGTCCATATTTGGTTCTAGGTAGGACTGTATTTGTATTTGAGGATTTGTAGCTGAGTTTTGAATTATACAAGAAAACGTAGGTATTGGATTACATATATAAAATTGGTATTGATAAGGCCAGAAGTTCTTTGGCGCTGGAGATTTATTAGGGTCTTTTTTCTTGTGCTCTAGGTAGATTTTATTGTAATAATTGGTCATTATTTCAGAGAATCGAGAATTGCGTTTACTCTCCGGCCAGAGTTCAAATGATTGGAATCTGAGTGTTTCCCAATCAGAATCGTTAAAATTAGGGTAATCGCCTATTATTAGAAGAACTCTTTTTACTTTATGAAGCAATATATCCAATTCGTCTTTATCTCGGATAGCAAATAACCATTTTGAGTCATTACTTCTTAAAATATTAGAAGAGTTACACTGAGGACATAAATCTTCTAGCCGAGATACCGGAGAGTTGCAGTTTGAACATTTATCTAGTGGATCAATTCTCGAACAAGACTTCACTTCGGTCCCGTCTACTAAATCATTGCCTCTTGCGCCTGTCCTCTGTCCTTCCATTCCAGTGATTAAAGATGCTAAATGTTGACCAGGATAACCAATTTTTATATTCGGAGTTTGCTTCGTTATTTTAGACCATTTTATAGCATTAATGCGTGGAGATAGAACCAAGTCATTTAAAAGACCTTTAATTAGTGCAACATTATCGTGAATAGTGACTAATTTATCGTTCGGTTTCATCTTCGTAAGCCAATAATGTAGGAATATCTATATTTAATGCCTCAGCAATTTTGTATATATTCAATAACGTAATATTCTTTTCTGCCCTTTCTATCATGCCAATATAGGTACGATGAAATCCGGCTTTTTCCGCAAGTTCTTCCTGAGAAAGACGCTGCTTCAGCCTTTGTTCTCGGACCCTTGTTCCAAATCTTACTAGAATATCGTTTTTCATGGCACAAATGATAATCTTAGTATACAAAGTTGATGACTTTAATTCGACATACTATAGTTAGCATACAATAAGGACTGAATACAAATAATGATTTTTGACTATTGATAGCTAAAATATAACTAATTCATGTTATAATCAAACTATGAAACGGTCGCTGGTAGATATCTTAGCCTGCCCGGTGTGCAAGGGGGCACTGGAGCTTAAGGTGGAGGCGGAGGGAGAAGGGGAGGTCATTACAGGGTCGCTGCGGTGCCCGAAGTGTAATGTCAATTACCCTATTACGGAAAGCATCCCGAACCTGCTGCCGCCGGAAAAGGCCGGGACTTAAAATCCCTCTCAATCTCCCTTTATCAAAGGGAGATGCGCGGGTTTCCCCCTTTCGTAAAGGGGGACAAAAGGGGGATTTTGTACATCACACCTCTCTACCTCTCCCCCTCTGGATTCCAGCTTTCGCTGGAATGACAGTTAGCAGAAAGGGCTAGTCCGGACTATAAGCAACGCCCTGCTCCGGGGACTCCCAGGCTTCAACGCTGGTCAGAGATATGGGGTCGGCGGAAAGCTTCTCCTTGAGCTCATTATAGATAGTTACAGCGATGTTCTCCGCCGAGGGGTTTATCTTGTCGAAGGGTACAATATCATTAAGACAAGTATGGTCGAAGCGCTCTAAAATAGCGTTCAGGTGGCGCTTCAAGTCGGTAAAGTCATAGGCCAGGCCGATGTCATTCAGCTTATCAGCCCTTACCTTCACGACAATGCGATAGCGGTGGCCGTGCATGGCCTCGCACTTGCCCTGATAGCCCCGCAGATAGTGGGCGGCTTCAAAATGCTTTTCGACAGTTATTTCGTACATTATTGTTCCTCACTTGGCGTCCAGCTTGAGAACGCCCTGCACCTCTTTAATCACCTGGTTCATTTCCTTAATCGTTTTCTTCGTCACCGGGTGGACGACATCCGGGGCAATTTCGGAGAGCGGCACCAGGACGAAAGACCTCTCCGCTATCTGGGGATGAGGGATGATGAGATCGCGGGTGTTGACGACCTTATCGCCGAAGAGAAGGACATCGATATCGATAATGCGGGGCTCACCGGAGCGGCTATAGCGGCCCATCTTTTGCTCGATTCCCTTGACCAGAGCCAGCAGGCCTTCCGGCGACAGCCGCGTGAACGCCTCGCAGGCCATATTCAAAAAACGGGGCTGATTGACATTTCCTATCGGCTCGGTATCATATATCGACGACACCTTGCCTAACCTCATCCGCTGCGCCAGCAGCTTTAAAGCCTGGTCGAGGTTTTCCTGGCGATTGCCCAGATTCGAGCCGAGACCGAGATATACCGTAACTGCATCACTCACTGATTGCCCCCCTTCTTATTATAGCGTCACTCATCCGGCAGACAAGCACCGTCTGCTGCACGTCGTGGACCCTCACCATGTCAGCGCCGTTGGCAATGCCGATGGCCATCACCGCCAGATTGCCCTCGAGGCGTTTCTCCGGCGGCTGGTCCAGCACCATGCCAATCATGCTCTTGCGGGACGTGCCCAGCATGATGGGTTTGCCCAGCACTTTAAGCTCGGCAAGTCGATTCACAAGCTCAAGGTTCTGCTCTAAAGTCTTACCGAAACCGATACCGGGGTCGACGATAATATTCTCCGCAGCCACGCCGGCCTCCACAGCGATTCTGATACCCGTCTCAAGGTCGGAAATGACCCTCGCCACGATGCCGACCTTCGGCGGGGCGTCGCGCTGGTTCGCCATGAGTATGACAGGCACGCCCGCCCCGGCGGCAACCCGCGCTATACCGGGGTCTTTCTTAAGCCCCCAGATATCATTAATCATGCTGGCGCCGGCCTTCAAAGCACGACTGGCCACGCCCGCCTTATAGGTATCGATGCTGACGGGCACGGATATTTCCGCAACCAGCCGCTCGATGGCAGGAATTACCAGCCGGAGCTCATTATCGATGTCATTAACGGACTGCGGCTCGGTGCCGGGTCGGGTAGACTCCCCGCCGACATCGATGATATCAGCACCTTCAGCCACCATGCGCTTTGCCTGGGCGACCGTCGCCTCGATATCGTCACCCAGCCCGTCGCCCGAAAAAGAGTCCGGGCTGAGGTTGCAGACACCCATGACATAGGTCTTTTCGCCCCAGCGGAACTCGGTATTGCCGCAGCGCGTCGGCGACAAAGTATTTTTCATCATTTTTCCCCATATTTTAGCACCTTCGGGGGTCTTAGGAAACTCTAATATCTAAATACTAATATCTAAACGTTAAGAGGGGTTTTTTACGGCAAGATGTTGTGGTATATTGAACGTAGATGAGCGAGATAAAGAAGATTATCAGCCCGGACACGCGGAGAAAGGACAGGCTGCCGCCGGGCCAGAGACTTACCGAAAAATGGCCGGTACTGCACTACGGCAGAGTGCCGTCCATCACGAGCACGGACTGGACGTTCACGATATCGGGGCTGGTGGAGGAAGAGCGTTCCCTCACTTACGATGAGTTCTTATCGCTGCCACAGGTGGAGGTTTTTTCCGATATCCATTGCGTCACCGGATGGTCGAGGTTCGATAACGTGTGGGAGGGAGTAAGCACCGGCACCATCAGAGATATTATTAAAATAAAGCCGGAGGCAAAATACGTGATTGTTAGCGGTGAGGCAGGGTTTACCACCAACCTGTCCCTCGAGGATTTTTTCCAGCCGGACGTTTTGTTTGCCCTGAAGCATGACGGAATAAAGCTGACGCCGGAACACGGCGCTCCCGTGAGGCTGGTGGTGCCGAGGCTGTATTTCTGGAAGAGCGCCAAGTGGGTTACCGGCATAAAGCTGGTGAGCAGAGACGAGCCGGGGTTCTGGGAAAGGGCGGGGTACCATAAACGCGGCGACCCATGGAAAGAGGAGAGATATGGGGGGTAAGTGATTACTTTTCTGCTTTCGTTAACGGCGAGGCTAATTGACTGGAAAAGCAGGTGCCATCTGCCAGATGGCGTTTCCTAATCAGGAGAGCAATGTGCCCAATTTCTGGAATACTTCCTCGATAGTCTCACCCGGTAATGCACATAACAATTCTGCATTCCGAACGCGCCAATCCAGGCTCTTGACCTGGTCAGATAAAATCGCCCCATCTACCGGCAACCCCGCAGTTATCAGTACCTCGAATGGATAGCCCTTTATCTGGCTGGTGATGGGACAAAGTAAAGCCAGTCCTGTCTTTCCGTTATAGTTTTCAGGTGATAACACCACCGCCGGACGACGTCCTGCCTGTTCGTGACCGGCTTGCGGATTTAAGTTAATCCAGACCACATCACCACACCGGGGGACATAAGCCCGGGAATTTACCATACTTCGTTACCCACACCCGGACCGGTATCAACCTCGTGATGCAAATTCTCTTCGGTTACATTGGCTAAAAGTTGATTAAGACTTAGCTTCGGTTCAGTTATCGGTGTGATAACGAGTTTCCCCTCCACCAGCGATATTTCAACAGACGCTTCCTTCCGGAGACCTACTTCATTGGCGAAAGATTTAGGGATACGCAAAGCCAAGCTGTTGCCCCATTTCTGAACGCGGGTTCTCATGTCTAACCTCCATCGATGTATCTACATTGATGATACTTTTTCTTGAAGCATTTGTCAAGCCCTGGTAAAAGAGGTCGTTTAGCAATGAAAAATTATTCAATCCTCCTCTCACCCTGGTTCCACTGAGTCACCACGAAGTGAGCTTGTCGAAGGGTAAAGCAAATAAAACGCTATGGTTCGACAGGCGTTCGGCTGAGCTCACGCCGAGGTCTCACCATGAGCGGTTTCTAAACGACCCCGGGTAAAAGCCCGGGTATTTCATTTGCCCGTAAACAGTCCGTATGATATCATTAACCTGTCATAATCCCTTCCTGTGAGGTGAAACTAATTTGAGAGAAGAATCTGAAAAACTGGCCAAACTCGAAGCTGAGCTTAAAGCCGGCGGCGGCGAAAAGAACATCCAGAAACAGCACGAGTCCGGCAAGCTGACGGCGCGGGAAAGGCTGGACTTGTTCTTTGACAAGGGCACTTTCCAGGAGACAGACCTGTTCGTCCAGCACCGCTCCAGCAACTTCGGCATGGACAAGGTGTCCATCCCCGCCGATGGCGTTATCACCGGGTTCGGGAAAGTCAACGGGCGCACCGTCTGCGCCTATGCCCAGGACTTTACCGCGCGGGGCGGCACGCTCGGCGAGATGCACGCCAGGAAGATATGCCGCATCATGGACCTCGCCATGAAGATGAAAGTCCCGATGGTCGGCTTTATCGATAGCGGTGGGGCGCGCATCCAGGAGGGCATCAACGCCCTGGACGGCTACGCCAACATCTTTTTCCGCAACTCCGGCGCCTCGGGGGTCATCCCGCAGATTTCAGCCATCATGGGGCCGGCGGCGGGGGGCGCCGTCTACTCTCCAGCCATGACCGACTTCGTTTTCATGGTCAAGAAAACGAGCTACATGTTTATCACCGGCCCGGCCGTGGTAAAGTCCGTCACCAGTGAGGAGATAAGCAACGAAGAGCTCGGCGGCGCCATGACGCACAGCACCAAGAGCGGCGTAAACCAGTTCGCCTGCGACAACGATAAACAGGCTATCGAAGAAATCAAGAAGCTCCTGAGCTACCTCCCTTCAAGCAACGATGAGAAACCGCCATATATAAAACCCAGGGATACAAGCGACCGAGCCGATGCCGCTTTAAACGATATTCTGCCGGAAAATTCTAACAAGACCTACAACATGAAGGATGTCATTAAAGCCATCGTGGACAACGGAGAGTTCCTGGAGCCGTCCCGACAGTACGCCCAGAACATGATTACCGCCTTCACGCGGATGAACGGGCAGGTTATCGGCATCATCGCCAACCAGCCCAGCTACCTGGCCGGCTGCCTCGATATCAACG
>CAYQZZ010000028.1:0-14488 GCA_964422155.1 uncultured Dehalococcoidaceae bacterium
TCCCAGTTGCCTTCGATTAACTGGTCGCATGTTTTTTCAAATTTTCTTCCGCCATTTAGCGCCAGTATAATTTCGACTACTTCTCTTACATTCATTTTTCGTAACCCCCAGATCATATAAATTTTAAGCCTAAATTCAGCTAATTCCTATCTGTCTCGGAATATATAATTGAGCATGCATATCACGGTGTTTCATGACAGCCGTTGATCGTTTTCTAAGCAGATTCGTTTGGCTAAAACAATTGCGCCAAGAACCCCAGATAAGGAGATATTGGACTTTGCATCCATGAGAACCGGGCGAACCAAATAGCTGTTAATCTTTCCCAATGAGTCCAAAGCAGGAACGTATTTATTCAGTAATTTCTCAACTTTCTTCCGTACTGCTTCCAGCAAATTGGGGTGATTCATGATGCCACCGCCCAATATAATCCGTTGAGGTGATAGAGTACAGATCAAATTATACGTTCCAAGAGCAATATAGTTTGCTTCAAGATTCCAAGCACGATCATAATCTTTATCACCTTCCAGAATCTCTTCGGGAGGCTTTCCCCATCGTTGTTGCATGGATGCTCCGGAAGCTAACCCTTCCCAGCAACCATAACCTGGGTTATTACGGAGATCGCATTTATGGAATTTACATGAGCCTTTGAAACCTGGTTTATCCCCATTATCATGCGGAATCCGGATGTGCCCCATCTCAGGGTGGACAAGTCCATGCATTAAATCTCCATTTATGATACCCCCACCACCTATTCCTGTCCCTAAGGTTACATAGATGAACGTTTTGAGACCTTGAGCCGCACCCCACTCCCGTTCGCCTAATGCAGCACCATTTACATCGGTGTCTATGGCAACTGGAGTACCGAGTGAATCACTTATGATACCGGCCAAATTGATATTCGTCCAGCCAGGTTTGGGCGTGTTAGTAATGTAACCATATCGAGGGGATTCTTTATTAAGATCAAGAGGTCCGAATGATGCAATACCAATTGCCGCCAAGCGTTTAACGGCTTTTTTGACAGTAAATGGTTTGAAAAACTTTATGACTTCGTCAATGGTCTTTTGGGGCGTTGTAGTTTCGAACCGTTTGATAAGCAAATCTGTTGGGTCCGTACCTACTGCACAAATAAACTTGGTGCCACCGGCTTCGATTCCGCCGTATATGTTGGTTGAAGTATTATCCATATTAAAAGCTCCGTTTAGACTTCAATCGGTCAGCATCCTTTATATCTAAACGCGAGTCTTTGTAACGCTTTTACTATGCAAACCACCATTGAATTGTAGCTTAACAAGAAGCCGTTGACAATACGCTGAATTCACAAGTAATATATTTTCCGTGGGTAATTGTAAAGATAAAGATCATCTACCAGCTTTCACGCAAATAGACACCGGACCTGATTCACCCACCTGGCTTAAACAGGCCGTCTTTTACCAGATTTACCCTCAGAGCTTCTATGATACTAACGGTGACGGTATCGGCGACATACTCGGGATAATTCATAAATTGGATTACCTGCAATGGCTGGGTATTAACGCAATATGGATTAATCCTTGTTTTGTGTCTCCTTTCCAAGATGGTGGGTACGATGTGATGGATTACTACCGTATCGCACCGCGCTATGGAACCAACCGGGACCTATATCAACTCTGCCGAGAAGCCCACCGGCGCCAGATCAAAGTCTGCCTTGACTTGGTGGCCGGCCATACCTCCATCGATCACCCCTGGTTTAAGGCTTCCTGCCAACCTAGGCGAAATAAATACTCTGACCGTTATATCTGGACATCCTCCGCCATATCTGAGGCGGATGTGCCGCTTTCGTTCATACGGGGTTATTCAGAGAGAGACATTAGTTATGTCGCCAATTGTTTTTATTTCCAACCAGCTTTGAACTATGGATTTGCCAAACCGGCCGCGGGCCAATCATGGCAACAGCCAATTGATGCGCCCGGGCCCCTTGAAACCCGTAAAGAATTAATGAAAATCATGGATTTTTGGCTTAGCCACGGGGTGGATGGATTTCGTGTCGATATGGCCTTTTCGCTTGTGAAATTAGATCCGGGCCATAAAGAGACGATCAAATTATGGCAGGACATTGTGCAAAGAATACGCGTACTTTATCCTAAGGTTGTTTTAATCTCCGAATGGGGTAATCCTGAAGAATCGATTGCCGCTGGCTTCGATATCGATTTTATGTTGCACTTCGGATTGGGGGGTTACACAGACCTCATGCTCAGCGAGAAAAGCTTCTTTCGCCGACATAGTGACGGAAATATTGGGAATTTTGTCAAACTTTATTTAGAACAAGCTGCTAAAGTGCAAAGCAAAGGTTTGATCTCCGTCCCCAGCGCCAATCATGATGTTAAAAGGCCTTGTGCGGATGGAAGGACTGTCAAGGATTTAAAAGTAATTTTTACGTTTTTACTGACTTGGCCTGGAGTGCCTTTTATCTACTACGGCGATGAGATCGGCATGCGCTATATCCCTGGGCTGGCGTCGAAGGAAGGAGGTTACGGGCGCACAGGCAGCCGTACCCCCATGCAATGGGACGACGGACCGAACGCTGGCTTTTCTATGGCTGGTAAAGACCAGCTTTATCTTCCGTTAGATCCGCGCCAGAACCGTCCGACGACCAAGAAACAGGCAAGCGACCCAAGGTCACTGCTCAACCACGTGCGCGCACTCATTGCCTTGAGGAAACGTTCTCCTGCGCTCCAGGCCGTAGGTACTCTCATTCCCTTACAAGGCGAAAATAACGACCGCCATTTTGCCTATTTACGCCAATCTGGTAGCGAGCGATTCCTTATCGTGCTCAATCCGTCTGCCCAACCTTCTCAAGTTCGAATAACTGGAATAAAAATTTATAACCTCGCTCCTCAAATATGTCACGGAACACAGGCTTGCGTTGAAGGAGATAATATCCAAATTCATTTGGACGGAGCTTCTTACTCCATCTTTAAGCTCTAAGCAAACTGCCGATATTCATTCCTGAACATAACAAAGTAGTATAAAGTGAAGTCACAATCTTGCAAAATGTGATATCACTTTTAAGTAAAAGGTTACCTAACAAAGTAGCGATTTGTGTTGTTCCAATAAATTAAACACGCAATGAAAACGTGTTGACAATCACAGGCTAATGCAATAGACTATATCGCCAATGGACTAAAACACCTTGTGGCCGCAGGCACAACCGAACTCGCTATGAGAGTAGGAGACTAAAATGAAGAGAGCGTTTTTTATATCGGCGGCATTGTTAACGGTGATTATTATAGTTATTACCGGCTGCGCTAAAGCAACACCGTCTCCCACTGCGTTGACTGCAGCAGAGATTTTTAACAAGTCTGGCGAGAGGTTACAAGCAATCAATTCTTTTCACTTCATGCTGGATCAAGTTGGCGGGGGTACCCCCATTGCCATGGGCATAGAGATGATTAAGGCAGAAGGAGATGTAGTTAGACCGGATAAACTGCAAACAACAATCTCTGGAACCGCTACGGGTATGTCACTCGAGGTTAAGTTGGTAACCTCGAGCGAAAAAACGTATATGACGAATCCTCTCAGCGGTAAATGGGAGTTGCTTCCAGACCAGTTCAAAATTCTCAGTCTGTTCGATCCTGGTGCTGGTATTGCTGCTATTATGAAAGACATAGCAGTTCCTACCAAGCTCACTGATGAGGAAATTGGAGGTACGCTCTGTTACCATTTAAAGGGAAACGTCGTTTCAGATTCCTTACGCCCGATAATTGGTAGCGCCGCTGCGGGGGTGGTCATCAGTGCCGAGGTTTGGATCGGGCAAGAGGACTTCCTGGTGCGTCATATAAAGCTCGAAGGCAAGATCACTGAATCCGAGAAAGAGGGCATTGTCAGGACGCTGGACCTCTCCAATTTCAATCAAGAGGTGAGTATTAAATTACCTGAATAGACTATCGTTGCAGTTAAACTGTAAAGAGCGAGCTAAATGCTGCCTCAGATAAGAAAGCGCTTCGCGAGGACTTCTTCCCCTAACCTCATTATGGTAGTTATTTGCCTTGGTATCTTCATCGCCGCCCTCGACCAAACAGTAATATACGGTGCCCTGCCTGGCATGATGAAAGACATCAATCTACCGGTAACAAAGCTGGACCAAGCATCATGGATCGTTATCGGTTATCTCCTGGGTTACACCTTCGCGATGCCCATCATGGGGCGGGTTTCAGACGTTTACGGCCATGGCCGAATTTACCTCCTCTCTTTAGTAATCTTCATCGTGGGCTCAATGCTGGTAGCCCTGGCTAATAATCTTCAGTGGGTGGTCAGTGCACGGATTATACAGGCAATCGGTGGAGGTGCGGTAGTGCCCATAGCCATGGCGATTGCCGGGGATATCTTCGTTGGGAAAAGCAGGGCTGTCGCGCTGGGAATTATCGGTGCCGCTGTAGAAGCGGGAGGTGCCCTCGGGCCGTTCTACGGCGCAGCGCTGGCTCAGTTCTGGAGTTGGAAATGGATATTCTGGATTAATCTGCCGATTGGCTTAATAATAATGTTAGTAGTTTTCCTCTATCTTGGCCCGAGTCCCAAGGCACAGGGTAAAATTGACTATCTTGATGGGTTTTTATTGGCGGCAGGACTGGCGCTTTTCAGTTTAGCTATATCTCAACAGTCCGGACGGCCTCAATTCTGGCTTTATATCCTTGGCTTCCTGGCCGCCTCTTTTCTCTTTTTCACCTTCTTCATATTACGAGTTGTTAGAGTCTCTGACCCGTTGTTCAAGCTTTCGATGTTCAGGAACGTCATCTTTTCCGCGGCTAATTTGACCAACTTGTTCGTTGGGGGTGCTCTCATTATTGCGATGGTCAATATTCCTCTCATGAGCGATACTATTTTGGGTAGTTCACCGTTGGAAGGGGGACTTAGATTATTAAGACTTACTATTATGCTCTCCGTTGGAGCCATTGCCGGTGGTTTTTTATGCAAGCGGTTCGGCTATCGCTTGCCTACCATACTGGGGTTGCTCTTGAGCAGCATCGGCTTCCTTTTCACGAGTCGATGGACACTTGCCATCGCCGACCCTCAAATGACGCTCCACTTGGCTATTTGCGGGTTTGGATTCGGTTTAGTGATCGCCCCCATTGGGACGGCGGTTATAGACTCAGTTAGCGAAGACCAAAAAGGAATTGCATCATCCCTAGTAGTGATGATGCGCATGATAGGCATGATAATAGGGCTTTCTGCCATAACCGCATGGGGAATGGATCGCTTCCACCTCATGACCGCCGACATATCCTTGACCGAGATTATAGCTGCTCCTCAAAAGCTTACTAATTCTCTTCTAGCTTTGTTCAACAACTTTTTCCTGGCTTCAGTTGGCATATGTCTGGTTGCAGTCCTCCCGGCTTTGTGGTTGGGAAGAAAAAAGAAACCATCCAATATCACGAAAACTGGAACCTCTTAGTTTCAAGAAAAAGAGTGACTTGGCTACCACTTGCTCTTAACGTTTTACACGTAGGATGTTGCACATTAGGGCGAATTGTGCAGTCGCCTTAAAATCTCACCAATATCTTTTTCTTGACCTGGTTGATGAAACAAGCTATCTTGGTAACGTGGCTTACCAATTCAGAGTAGTATTACAGGAGACAGACCCTCCCATTTGGCGGCGTTTTGTTGTCCCCTCAGGTATCACTTTGCACCGTCTACATCTGATTCTACAAGGAGTAATGGGATGGACCAACTCGCACCTTTACAGGTTCAAGATCGGTACAAAAGATTACGCTGAACCTGATCCCGGGAACGAATTCAATGAGCTCTATTTCAAGAACTCAAGACGCACAAAGTTCGAACGATTAGTTACCAACAAAGGCAGTACTTTTCTCTATGAGTACGACTTCGGAGATAGCTGGATTCACGAGCTAGTTGTCGAGGACATTCTGGAACCAGGTTCCGGCCAGCAATATCCAGTCTGTCTAGCTGGAGAGCGTGCTTGTCCACCTGAGGATTGCGGAGGCCCTCATGGATATGCCGATTTGTTGGGGATTATCAGTAATCCAGAACATGAAGAGTACCTGGACACAATGGCATGGCTAGGTGGTCAATTTTCCCCTGCTATGTTTAGCGTAGAGAAAGTGAATCGGCACCTGAAAACGATGCGTCTCAGGTGAATTCACGTAGCTAACCCTATCTCTACCTCACGCTTCACATACGTCCATTTTGTTTCATGTATTTGCAATTTTGGTATGTTCCAAGTATATCATATACTTAATTCTTACCTAACCGGGCGCCTTAAAATATCATTCGTAAATGAAAGAATCCCGTAATATCAACGTGAACGGCATCGGCCTAATACTATTTGAACACAGTTTTCGGGCCAAGAGAATTATCATTTCTATCCGACCTCAAAAAGGAGTGAGAGTCGCCGTTCCTGGCCGGACATCCGTCAATTCAGCCCTGGGTTTTGTCCATACGAAAAAGCAGTGGATTCGAAAGCAGTTAGCCAAGATCGCAGAATATGAAAATCAAAACAAGGCGCTGACGAACTCGTTCGCGGCCATTGACAGGGTAGAAGCGAAGAAGAAATTAACAACCAGGCTCAAACAACTCGCCGAGAAGCACGGATTTACCCATAATCGAGTATTCATACGGAATCAACAAACCCGATGGGGGAGTTGCTCCCATAAGAACAACATCAGCCTCAACGTGAAGCTGGTTGTCCTGCCTGAAAAATTAATTGACTATGTGATATTACATGAGCTTGTTCACACCCGGATACACGACCATAGCAAGAGATTCTGGTCTGAACTTGATCAATATGTAGGAAACGGTAAGGTAATAGCGTCGAAATTAAGGAATTATGATACAAGATGGATTTAGCTTCTATTGCTTATTAAACCATGGGGCACACGAACGACAAAGACGGGAGGGAATATGCGATATATCATCTATGGAGCAGGTGGTATTGGCAGTATCATGGGGGGTCATCTGGCGCGTACCGGACATGAGGTCATCCTTATCGGTCGGCCCGGGCATGTAAGCGTCATTAATAAAAATGGCCTCCGCCTTATCACACCGACCGGTACGTACGTTTTACGGATATCGGCGGTTACCAATCCGAGTCAGGTTGACTTTACCACGGGCGATGTAATCTTCCTCTGTATGAAGGGGCAGGATACGGAACGGGCTCTTAAAGAACTGAAAACGGTGACCGGGGACGTGCCCGTCTTCTGCTTTCAGAACGGGGTGCGCAATGAGGAGATAGCAGCCGGGTATTTTCCCAGGGTCTACGGTGTCATGGTGAGAGTTGGCGCGGTGTATCTAAACGATGGTGAGGTTATTGCCCGCCGCGACCCTCCCGGGTGGTACATCATCGGGAGATATCCTGTGGGAACCGATAAGTTCACGGACGCTGTGGCCGAAGAATTGCGGATAGCCGATTACTTTGTCAGGACAACCGCTGATGTCATGCCGTACAAATGGGGTAAATTGATGGCTAATCTCGGAAATGCCGTCGGCGCCATCACCAATGGTGACTGGGAAAGCACCCAGCCGATTTATCGCGCCACGTTCGAGGAAGCCCGGGCTATCGTAGAAAAGGCGGGTATAAAGTGGATATCACAGGAGCAGGTTGCCAGGGACTGGCCGGAAATCACGGCACCGCTGCGCGGCCAGATCAATACTGAAGAGCAGAGCTCGACATGGCAGAGCCTGGCACGCCACCAGGGGAGCGTCGAGACTGAGTTTCTCAACGGGGAGATCGTGATGGTGGCGAAAAAATTGGGACTTCAGGCACCCATCAACGAGAAGCTCGTGAAAATCTCCGAGGAGATGGCGGCGAATCACGAACCGCCAGGAAAGTTTACACCCGCCCAGTTGAGTAGAATGCTGGAACTAACCGGTAAAGATTAGCTTAAAAGATATAGTAACCATGAATCCAGATACTCCCTGATGTAAGAATTAATATCTTGTCGAGTCACATTTGCTTGGTTTGTGCAGTTCCCCTACTTTAGACGTTGACTTGGAGTGACCTTTTCTCTATAATTTACCCAAGAAAGGAGGCAAGCGGCCTCCGCCTTTTATCTGGGCTACATGGGGTTCAGAAGGTCGGCAGTTCAAATCTGCCCGCCCCGACCATAGCTTCAAAAATACACGTTGAGACCTCCTGATACGATAAATTTACGGCGAATCCGCAAGATTAAGCATGGTTGTTTCACGATAATCGGGGGCAAAGCCGGGGACTTCTCCCACGGCTCTGGTGAAGGGATTCGTAATCAATAAGCAGATTGAGGCAACAGCATAAACAGGATAGATATTATCAGCCATTTTATTTGTTATTCTCCGATACGGTAATATTTAGTATTCATGGCAGGAATTACTCCCCGATTTAAATTTTAAGCGAAAGGAAGCGTCTATGAGCCTGGATGAGCGTCTCAATAACATCTATGTAATTGATACGAAAATGTTCGATTTTGACAAGTACATGTCAGCCTATATAGTGGCAGGTAAAGAAATCGCTCTAATCGATACCGGCCTGCCGAGCCAGATTGATGCTGTGCGAGCCGGTATCAGGGCACATGGGTTTTCCATCAGCGATATATCCTATATCTTCATTACCCACTCACACCCGGACCATAGCGGCAACGTAGCGCCAATACTAAAGGAGAATCCCAGGGCTAAGGTCTATATTCATCCCCTGGGGGTAGAACAACTAATCGACCCTTCCATCGAGCTGGCCACCCGGAAAAAGGCGCTTCCGCCCAGGATGCAGGCAAAAATAGGTGAAATGGAGCCTGTACCAGCGGCCCGCATCCGGCGGCTGAATGACGGCGATGTGTTCGACCTGGGTAATGGCGAGAGATTAAGGGTTATTTTCGCGCCGGGGCACCAGCCGGACGGTATCGTCCTGTTCGAAGAGAAAAACAAGGGACTATTCATCAATGACCTGGTCGGCAATTACCTGCAGGACGCCGATGCACACTATGCCCTCAATCCGCCAAATTCGGACCACCGGGACGGTATTAAATCGATTCAAAAGGTCATTGACCTGCCTATCAAGTACCTCTACCTGGGCCATTACGGAATCTGTGCCAGACCCGGAGAGGTGATGCAACGTTCCATCGATAAAATGCAGCAGCTTCTGGACATCGGCACCAGGTACGTGAGGGAAGGCAAGCCCGAGAAGATTGCCCCCGAAGTGTACGCGATAATTTTAACGGAGCTTAAAAAGCTCAGAGTGGCGAGGGGAGAAGAACTTTACCAGTATGCCGCCAACGAACATATAGCCTCCCAGGCCAGGCTATTCGCCCAGTTTTGCCTGGAGAAATTAAACAAATAAAGAATCTTTCGGGAAGTGTTCGATAATGTATAAGGTTGGCATTGACATCGGGGGGACTTTTACCGACTGCGTTATTATCGATAATAATGGGCGGAGCACCATCTCTAAAGCTCTCACCACCACTCATGACCCCTCCATCGGCGTGCTGGACGCCCTGGCGGCGGGGTGTAAAACAATGGGTCTTACGGTCGAGAGACTTCTTTCCGCCTGTGACGCCTTCTTTCACAGCTGCACCATCGGCACCAACGCCATTATCGAGCGTACCGGAGCCAGGACGGCTTTCATCACCACCAGAGGCCATGAAGATATGCTGCTCATCGGGAAAATCAGCCAGAAGGTCGCCGGACTGACCGAGCTGGAAATAATCCATACCTCCAGGCTTAACAGGGCCGAGCCGCCGCTCGTTCCCCGGGACCTGGTCTTCGGAGTCAACGAAAGGGTTACCTGGAACGGCGAGGTGCTCGTCCCGCTGAAAGTCGAAGAGCTGGACAAACTGGTAGAAGAACTCAAGGTAAAAGGCGTCGAGAGCGTGGCGGTGTGCCTGTTATGGTCGTTTATGAATCCTGGGCACGAACAGGAAATCAAAAAGGTGCTGGAGGCAAAGCTGCCGGACGTATACTGTTCCATCTCCTCGGAGATAAGCCCGACCTTCGGCGAGTACGAGCGCGCCACCGCCACCGTAATCAATGCGTATATAGGCCCGAAGGTCAAGGATTACCTGGTCAACCTTCAGTCGAAGCTATCCGACGCCGGCTATACCAGACCCTTGCTGTCAATGCAGTGCGAAGGCGGCACCACATATGTCGAAGATGCCGTCAGACGGGCCGTCCTGACGGTCGATTCGGGGCCGGTGGGGGGAGTGGCCGGCGGGAAGTGGCTGGGGAAGAAATATAAAGAGCCGAACCTTATCTGCACCGATGTCGGCGGTACCTCCTTCGATGTGGGACTGATATACGGGGGCGAGCCCCAGCTTGAAGACGAGCCGGTAATTGAAAAATACAGGTTCAGGATACCCAAGGTTGCCATTAAATCAATCGGCGCCGGGGGCGGCAGTATCGCCTGGCTGGACGCGGCTAATGTTTTACGGGTGGGACCGCAAAGCGCCGGTGCTAAACCCGGCCCGGCCTGTTACGGCACAGGTGGACGGGAACCCACCGTAACCGATGCCGACCTCGTTCTGGGCTATCTCAATCCGGACTATTTCCTCGGCGGGGCTTTGAAGCTCGATAAGAAAAAGGCGGAAGAAGCATTATCCAGGCTGGCTAAAAGGATGAAAAAAGATGTGGTCGAGACGGCACACGCCATTTTTAAAATAATGAACGCCCAGATGGCCGACCTGATAAGAAAATGTACGGTGGAAAGGGGCTTCGACCCCAGGAGTTTTTCGCTGATTGCCTACGGCGGGGCAGGACCAACACACGTCGCTTTCTATAGCGCCGATGTCAAGGCTAAAAGAATATATGTCCTGCCGAACGCGACCGTTTTCTCCGCCTTCGGCATCTTAACCAGCCCGATTACTCATTACGCCATGGTCTCCCGCCGGAGGGGGAGTCCGTACCCCGGAGACTACTGCCGGGGGCTCAATGATACCATAAAATCGTTATCCGAGAATATATTATCCCAGTTTTCCAGCGAAGGGATTCCTCGCTCAGAAGTCGAGATGGTAAAATCAATAACCATGCGGTATAACATGCAGGTACATGAAATAGAGGTGGAAATTAGAGAGGACGATATCTCACCCGAAATCCTGGAAAGCATCATCATTCCAAGATTTGAAAATAAATACAGTGAAATTTACGGCACCGGCACCGAAGCCAGGGAAGCCGGCACAGAAATTATCAACTGTAAAGTCGTCGGAAGGTACTATCATTTCGTTGTCGAAGAAACGGTCCCGGAAAGCTCCGCGAGGGCTAAGTCCGACATTAAATTGAAAGGGAAACGCGGGGCTTTCTTTGAGCAAAGAGGGCGGCTGATGGAAATGGACACAGATATCTTCGACGGCAATAGCCTGGGCGCCGACGATTTGCTGATAGGGCCATCAATCGTAGAAAGGTACGGCGATGCCATCGTGATACCGCCGGGGTACAAGGGAGAGGTGGACGCTCTGGGGACTATCAGTCTGACGGGCATAAATTGATAAGTATGACCAACAGTCTGGGAGGCTAAAAGTGTCTCGTGAAAATATCAAACCTGGCAAAGTCGACCCGGTAACGTTCGAAGTCCTTCGCCACCGACTCTGGGCGATAAACGACGAGCAGGGCGCTATCGCCGCAAGGATATCAGGCTCACCGGCGATATACGAAACATTCGATTTCAACATCGGCATATTAACCGCCGCCGGTAAGGGCGTGTTCACCGGAGTGTACATCGGACCTCATGCCATTCCCCTGGAGATAGTGGTCAAATCCGTCAGGGAAAGGTTCGGCGAAGATATACAGGACGGCGATATGTTTTTCACCAACGACCCCTGGTGCGGCGCTCTTCATGCCAATGACGGCGTCCTGGCGGCGCCCGTTTTCTGGGAGAACGAAATCATCTGCTGGACGGCTATCGTGATGCACGATATGGACGTGGGAGGACCGGTAGCCGGGAGCTGGGTCGTCGGGGCGAAAGAAACTTTCGAGGAAGCCCCCCTTTACCCCCCGATAAAGATTGTCAGGCAGGACACCCTCCAGCATGATGTCTATTCCATTCTCCGGCGCAACTGCCGGATACCGGAGAAGAATTATTTGAATATGAAGGCCCGGATAAGCTCACAGATTATGACCCGGCGCCGCCTTTATGAAATCATCCGGGAATACGGCAGAGATACCTTTGTCAATTTACTGGAGCAGGTCATCAACCATACGAATTTCGTGGTAAAGTCCAGGCTGCGCGAGATTCCGGATGGCTCCTGGTGGGAGTACGGCTATCTCGACCACAACGGAATCACGAACCAAATCTATAAGCTTGTCGTAAAGCTTACCAAGAAAGGTACAAAACTGACTTTCGATTTCACCGGCACCGACAAGCAAGCTACAGGTTCGATAAACTGCACTTCTTCCGGGCTGCGGGGGGGAGTGCTGGGACCGCTCCTGGCGATGCTCTGCTATGACCTGCCCTGGAGCACCGGAGCCCTGGAAGACATCGTGGAAATAATATCCGAGGAGGGCACGGTAAATAACGCCACATTTCCTGCCGGCTGCAGCATGGCCTCACTGCAGGGGGCACATGCCACGCAGCATGTCGCCGCCAATGCCATCGCCAAGATGCTCTGCTGCAGTCGTACCTATAAAGAGGAGGCACAGGCATGCTGGCAGCCATATCTGACCGGGATTTTCACCTCGGGGTTGGACCCGCGTGGTCAAAGCTACGTGGACGGTTTCCCGGATGGGGGCGCCGGTGGGGGCGGCGCCCGCACTTTTGGCGACGGTATCGAGTGCGGTGGTATGATACACTCCCTGCGTGCCGCCATCCCGAATGTCGAAACCAATGAATATGTCCAGCCGATTCTTCAGATATACCGGCGCTACTGCCCCGACACGAGCGGGCACGGCATGTACCGCGGGGGCGTCGGACTTGAGTTTGCCTATACGCCTTTAGGCACATCTAAACCCCTTACCTGTGTTTATGTTTCCGCAGGTGTTTCCGCACCCAGCGGTAGAGGGCTTTTCGGCGGTTACCCCTCCAGCATAAATGCCAATGTAGTATTGCGTAAGTCCAACATCCTTAAACTCTTCAAGAAGGGCATCATTCCCACAAGCATGAATGAGATACAGCCGGTAACCACGGAGATATTACAGGCTAAAGCCAACATCCAGATGGTATCCGGGGATGTTGCCGTAACCATGGAAGCCGGAGGGGGCGGCTATGGCGACCCGCTAAAGAGGAACCCCGAGCTGGTGCGCCGTGACGTCGTCAATGGTCTGGTCAGTCGGGACGTAGCCGGAAGGGTGCACGGCGTTGTTTTCCGGAACGCCCGGATGAGCGTGGACGAGGCCAAAACGACACGTTTGAGGGAAGAAATACTGGCCAAACGCAGGGAAAGGAAAGCCATGCGGGAGAAGGATATTATCGAAAAGCTCAAAGCTCAGGGAATCGAATGTCAGGAGATGAAAACAACACAGATAATCTCCGATTTCCTTGAGGTAAGAGTACCTGAATCCAGACAAGGCTCTCCGGTTATATTTTGTAGCTCCTGCGGCACACCGATATGCTTTACCAGTGAAAACATGCGTGAATATATGTCAAGGTCTCAACCTATCCCGATAAGCTTTTTATCTCCGGTCAATGATTTCTGCGCCGACCCCATTTTTTCCATGATAGAGTATTCATGTACCGATTGCGGGACGTTACTATCGGTGGATATCGTGCGGAAAGAAGAACAGGAAACAGTCCGGCCAGAATTGCTGCTGACTGTGGTGAAATAATAGATGTCATAATACCCCAGAGGGGGTCTTCCGCATGAGAAGAACCCCCTCTCACATGCATGGTTACGCTCTAAAGTTCAAACTATTCTTTCGCCGTGATATAGGTAGAGGACTCCGAAGCTCCATTGGGGTCAAACGTTTTCTTTATCTTCCTCAACCACAGGTGATAATTGCTGGAACTCGGTCCGTACATATCATGGACAGCATCGCTCCAGACGTGGTGAGGCACGCCAAAGTGCTCCTTGATAGAAATTTCATTTGAACCCATGCCGATTTGCCTCTGGACTGCCCTTGGGTCTTTGCACCTCAAAGAAATTCGAGCGAGTATTTCGCCATGCCCGGTATGCCCGTGTTCAATCGACTGAATAAAAGGAGACGTGCCGTCGTCGAACAGCATACCTTCTTTGATGAGCCTCTCTTTAATTTTGGTTGTACTTTTAATAAAGTAGCTCATGAGAGGGAAGACATCAGTGCCGCCGACCATGCCTGCCTGCGGTGCTAAAACCCGACCCGTCTCTTTAATGGAGCCGCAGACTCTGATGAAGCGCCATATGAAGCCGCCTTCGTTTCTGGGGTCCTCTGCCGCCTCCAGAGACTTCCCTCCGGTCTCCTCGATGATTTGCTGTAATACCCGCTTCTTGAACTCGAAATCCCTCGGAGAATTAGCCGCGATGATAACCATGAAGCCCGGCCCCAGTACCGAATCTTTGAACTGATTGTAGATTTCAATCTCTTCTTCCATGTTCTTCGTGGCCAGGTTGGAAGCCATCATGGCGGCATT